>CALDYJ010000019.1 GCA_937941095.1 uncultured Saprospiraceae bacterium
ACTAATCTTTAAAGGAATCCCTTCTTTGTCTATACACAAATCAATATTATTATCATTATCTGATATATCTGCAATTTGAAACGGATGTACCGATAAAGTATCATTTCCTATTTGTAGAGCTATCCTAAAATTTTGCAATTCTTTCGCTCCCAATTCTTCTCCATTTAAGGCACGAACACCTCCTGCCCAAACGGTTCTGACCACGGTGGTCGTTTTATTTTTTGGACAATCACATCCTTTACCTCTTTTAATATAAGGATAGTTATCGTCAATGGTAAAGTACTCGGTATAACTTAAGAAAGTTCCTTTGGCTAAAGGTGAGACAACTAATTCTCTTAGGAACTTACTTGTATTTTAACCACCATTCTTCATTAACATTTTCTGAATAATTAAACAACTGACCTAAAGCAGGAATCATAAAATCCACTTCATTTTCTTTAGCATACTTTACAAAATCTTCTCCTGGTTCTGACCAAGTATGTTGGTAAGAAAGTGCAAAGCCTGCCCAATGCACTGGCATCACTTTCTTTGCTTTGGCATCCATTGCTGCTAGTATACTTTCTTCAGGAAACATATGCAATGGTATCCAATCTTTATTGTATTGACCGCATTCCATGAAAGCAAAATCAAAAGGACCTAAACGCTCCCCGATTGTTTTAAAATGTTTGCCATAACCGCCATCCCCACTAAACCATATACTTTCTTTTTCAGTTTTAAGGACCCAACCACCCCAAAGGCATTTTGCCCTATCTGTCAAACCGCGGCCAGAAAAATGACGGCTTGGTGTATAGGTGATTTTGATCTCATTAAACATTCTATCATTCCACCAATCAAACTCAATAATCAAATCTGCTTGAACGCCCCAAGAAATGAGATGTCTTTTAAGCCCAAGGCCAACATAATACTTTTTGGTTTTTAGCTTTAGTTTTTGAATGCTTTCATAATCTAAATGGTCATAATGATCATGTGTCAATAAAATTAAATCAATCTCAGGAAAGTCATCTATTAATGCTAAACTATCTTTAGAAAAACGTTTATTATCGAATGGCGCTATAGGTGTGGTGTCTGGCCCAAACATTGGATCAATTAATATCGTTTTTTCATTCATTCGCATTAATACAACAGAATGACCGTACCAGATAAACTTTGACTTATCAGAAGGTTCTAAAAACATACTTTCATCAAATGGACGAATTGGAAGATCGGTCTTAGGTTGCTGACCTTTTTTTGTAACTTGCTTGTATATGACACCTGGTATTTTGCTTAAGGCAATACCCATGTCTGTCTTTTCCAAGTTTTTAAATTTACCCTCTTTCCAATTTTCTGATTGCTCGTATTGCTTTTGAAGTTCTTCGGTCACCTTTCCTCCAAACTGTAACTTAAAGTTTTTCATGTTTCTACTTACTAGTAATACTCGACGCAAAGTAAGAAAATGAAAAGTAATAATGAACAAATAAAGTCTTTCAATCTGTGCTAATGATTTACATTATTTGGACTTCAAAAAAAATGACCTATCTGATTAGACTGGTCATTTTTAAATCTTCACTTAACGCTTAACATGTTAATACCATTTTCATTTTATGTTGAAGGTATACATTTGCTTTCATTTTAAAAGGCATTATTCAAGCGTAATTCTAAATGTTGTTCCTGGATTAAAATCGTATCCCCCACTCAATTCAACAACAATTACATTATCAGAGTCAATTCTAAGTTTGACACTTTCATCATTACTGCTTGATCCTGATATGTTATGATTTTCTGATAAAGTGAAGTAATACCTATCAAATTTTCCTTCAGGAAATGTGCCAAATTGCATAGGCCAAAACGGATCTGTATTATCCGGTAACAAAGTAAAATTTATACTGCTTTCAGTAAAATCAATGGCGTATAATCCATTGATGTCACCAAAAGGTGTTCCTTCCTGAGCTAATGCTCCTGTAAATTCTGTTGACGAATTGGAAAGCTCAGCAAACTCATCAAAAGCATTATCTGCCAATCCAAAAAGGCCAGGATAAGTTCCTTCTGCTTCACCTGGATCTTGCAAGGTATTTCTCAAGGTAATATCCATCCCTTCTAAAAGAGGTTTTGGTATGGCATCGTCATCATCTCCGCAGGAAGACAGGCCGAAAAAAAGCAAAAGTGTAAAAATTAAAATTTTGTTCAAGTTCATTATGTTTATTTTTAAATTAGTTTCTTGTTATTTTCCATACTGTAATAAATGCAATCAGTTCAATTACTAATATCACTACATGAATACCAAAATCAACAGTTGGCGTTGTAGGAGCATTTAAGATTGGAAATAAAGGATCAATGATAGTCTCTTGCCCTTCACGTATAATGTTCATAAACAAAACAACAAGGTATTGTTTTGGATCCTGAGTGATCATTACAAAAATAGAAGCCAATGCCATCACTAGGGTTCTTGCACCCATCTCATAGACAAGGTTTAGCATTGGCGCCCCTTCGACTCGAACGCCAGAATCCAACATCATTTGATGGTCAAAGAAATACATGTAAACTTGTCCCAACATGATGAGTATTAGGATAGCTTGCATGATGTTTACCCACAATGGGATTTTAGATTTGCTTTGTAATGCCATCTTTTAATTTTATTTATCATGATAGGCACGAGAAACTTCAAAACTATCTTCAAACCAATTCCATAAAATAACTTTTCCATCTTTCACTTTTACACGTAAAGCATAGGTAAATTCGCTAGTTTGTTGATTGGATTTAGTTAGCTCACCAATCATCTGCCCGAAGAAGGCAGCGGTATCTCCATTAGCAAAGGCATCATTGGGCTCCCATTTTATGGTTTTGAAGCCCGCTCCAAATTTTGGCATGAAATCTTCTAAAATTGTTTTCTTTCCTTTCCATGGTCCGATCCAAGGTACATTAGGATCACCTGCATTTTGCCACACCATATCTTCGTGCATTAAGCCCATCATTATTTCCATTTCTCCTTTCCCCATGGCATCCATAAATTTCATAGCGATGTCTAGTGTTGTTTGCGATTGTATATCCATTTTGTTCTCTTTAGTGTTTTGAATTCCTTGTTTATTTGCATTGGATGACAGATTTTTATTAGCATCACATCCTAGCAAAATCATCAATAAAATGAGCTTAAAACTTATGATGGTGTACTTCATGATTTCAATTGTTTCATCGCCGTTCCCCAATCTTCCAAGTGATGTACTTGTTGAACTTTACCATCAAGAATGGTGTGAATATCAATGGTCATTATTTGAAAAGATTTTGTTCCATCCGTTGGCATACCCATGAAATCTCCTTTTGGTGTTCCTGAAGCAAGAGACCTTACGATGTATTTATCTCCTTCGTTAAATATCTCTTGCGGCTCCCATTTCAAATCCGGAATTAATTTCCAAAAGAATCCCAATTGTCCTGTCAATTGTTCTTTTGTCTTTGATTCAACCGAACCTTTTGAAATAAAATTGTCAGCCAAAATATCATTGAGGACAACATCTGGGGTAGTCTCTGAATTTACTGTTAAGGCTTTTTCATAAAAGGCATGTAAAGCTTCTTTGTTTGTCATAATAAATTAGGTTTAATTCTATAATGAGACAAAGATAGCCTTAGTCAAAGCCCTTCCTTAGGTGAAAAGATGTCTTTCTATGGTAAAAATGGGAAAGACATCCTTTACTTCTTTAAAAATTTAAGAGTTATTTTGATGAGTTTCTCTGAATTGCTTAGGCGATAATCCAGTATACTTTTTAAAGTATTTGAAAAAATTAGTTGGTTCATCGAAACCCATTTGATAAGAGATAGTAGATAAAGAATCCGCTGAATTAATGATTAACCTTTTAGATTGGATGATAATGATATCATTAATCAAAGCTTTAGCAGACTTTCTAATAATGCTTTGTGTAACATTATTTAGAGTTTTATTGCTTACGCCCATTTTATTTGCGAAGTAAGAAACTTTTTTATTGCTAAATCCTTCAGTTTCAATTAAGGCTTGAAATTCAAGAAACAAAGTAAGGTATTTATTATCCTCAAAAACGTGGTTGGACTTTGATTTGATACGCATCAATCTGGTTATTATAACCTGAATCAGATTTCTTATAATGTTTGAAGAAAAGTTATCTTTTGTGCCAATGTATTCATCTTTAATTAAACCAATGAAAGACATAATCTCTTTTAATTCTGAATCATTTAATTGCAGTTTCGGAGTTGCTATCATCTCATTAAAAAGTAGGAAAATTTTAGAAACATCTACAGCACTGGCATGATTAACTATGAAGTTTTCCGTGAATACAAGCAATATACCTTTGGCTTTACTTTTATAAAATTTATGGATATTGTCCTTTCGCAGCGTGAAAAGAGTCCCCTTTTTTAAAGTATGATCTTTAAAATTTAAATTGTAGGTTCCGCTATTGTGGGTGACCAAGAAGATGACGTAAAATGAGATTTTATGAAATTCAAATTGACTGTGGTCTTTCGGTTTCTTCTTCAACAGATCCTGCAAAGAAACTACGTCAAATTGAAAATCACTAGTGCTTTTGTCAAACTTAATTTCTTTGAATTCTTCTTTCATTCAATGTTCTTTCAAACTCGAAGTTAGTCATAGATATTGGTTAACATGATTTCTAGGTATATTAATTTATATTAGCCCCCAATTCCAGCGAATCGTATTCCTGTTAATTCAGCCGTCTCTTTTTTCAAGCTTGTAATATCTTTTTGATTTAAATGATTATACCCACATGCCCTTGCTTTACTGATAATAAATCTGTTTCTTTTATTATTCAAAATTCTCTATTAATACTCCCATCTTCCCCATCTGTGCATCTCTCATAGCTTCCAATATTTCCGTATTTGTATTCATAACAAAAGGTCCAGAAGCAGTTACCTCCTCTCCTATTGGTTCACCAGATAAGATGATAAATCTAGTCTTTTCTTTAGAAATAATTTCAACTTTGTCTCCATCATTGTTAAACCACAAAAGCTCTTTCTTTTTAACTACTTCTCCATTCACCTCAAGTACTCCATCCAATAAGTACATTAGCGTATTATATGTTGTTGGGATTTCTATCTTAATCGAACCTTGAGTGTCAATTTCACCTTTGAGCAATATCATCGGTGAAAATGTTTTTGCTGGGCCTTTGATTCCTTTATATTCACCGGCAACGATTTGTAATTTACATTTACCTTCTTCGATAAAAGGTGTTTCTTCTTTTGATAAGGGCAAATAGTAAGGAATTTCCATTTTGTGAGCAGCAGGTGAATTCACCCAAAATTGTATAATTTCTTGAACACCACCCTTTTCCGCTAATTCTTTGCTTGGCCTTTCGCTATGCACGATTCCTTTGCCAGCATGCATCCATTGTGTACCACCCGCTTTCACTACTGCATCATTTCCAAAGCTATCTTGATGTCTTACATCACCTTGGAATACAAAAGTAACTGGTGAAAAGCCTCTATGTGGATGTCCTCCAATGCCAACTTCTTGCTGTCGTTGATTACCTTTCAAAATCCATTCTGCATGATGTACCAATAAGAAAGGGTCTAATTGATTCATATAAGTATTTGGCAAAGGCTGTTCTATAATATGCCCGCCCATATTGACTTTTTGAGAAGGAATAACCTGTTTTATTGATTTCTTTTTCATATACTTCAGTTTAAATAAAATTGCATATAAATGTTTTATATACAAATTTCGCTTATTTAGAATTTTAAAAAAATAAGATAGATTAAAAAATTGCAACTTTCTATTTTCTCATTTGTCTTTGAAAGCGATTTAAACTTTAATTAAAGCAATTTTCGATATTAATAAATAAAGCAATGAAAAAAACAATAATATTCTTTTTAATAGCCCAATTTTTCCTACAGGTAAATTCTATCTCTTGTCAAAATTTTCCAAAGGCAGAATGGCAAAAAGTAGATCATCCTACTTTCTCCGGCTGGGATAGAAATAAGCTAGCCGAAGTGCAAGAATACATTATAGATAGTACTGCAACAACAGGCATGATGATTATTCATGATGGAAAAGTGATTTACGAATACGGTAATGTTATTGAAAACAGCTACATCGCTTCATGTCGTAAGAGTGTACTGGGTATGCTTTATGGGAAGTATGTTGATAATGGTACAATCGATTTGGACAAAACATTAGAAGAAGTTGGAACACCTTATGATCAGGAGCTTCTTGATGTTGAAAAGAAAGCGACTATAAGAGACATTATTTCAAGTAGATCAGGAATTTACTTGCCCGCTTCAAATCCTGGCGACATGAGCGATCTGGCACCTGAAAGAGGAAGTGTCCAGCCAGGAAGACAGTGGCTTTATAATAATTGGGATTTCAATATGGCAGGATATATTTTTGAAAAAGAAACTCAAAAAAACATTTATGATGAGATAGAAGCGCAATTTGCCATCCCATTGCAAATGCAAGATTGGGATAGATCCATTCAAGAAAAAAGTGGTGATTTGACAGCATCAGATATTTTAGCATACCATATAAATTTTTCAGCAAGAGATATGGCAAGATTAGGTGTTTTAATGCTTAACAAAGGAAAGTGGAATGGCCAGCAAATCATATCAGAAAATTGGGTAGCAGAAATGACCAGCCCTTCAACAACTTTTGAAGAAGTAGACAAAATAGCTTCTTATGTAAAAAATGATCAATCTCAATACAGCTATGGATACATGTGGTGGCTGTGGGAGAATCCAAAAACCAAGCTACTTGAAGGAAGTTATTCTGCGCAAGGTGCGTGGGGACAAAATATTACCATCATACCTAAATTAAATACAGTCATTGTCATTAAAACAAATGACATGTATCAAAGACAAAAAGGAGATCACAATTTTATTATTGACCAAATTGCTCAGATTTATAATCCTTCATTGAATGCAAAATTAAAACCATTGGCTGAAAGTTTGTCAAAACACGATGTAAAACAATTTGTAAAAGATTATACCGCCTCCCCTCCAAAGTCAGACGAGATAAATTTTCAATCGACATTAAACAGCAGTGGATATTTTTACCTCGAAAAGGATATCGAAAAAGCCTTAGCCATTTTTAGTTTAAACGTAAATCAAAATCCCACAGCTTGGAATGTTTACGATAGTTTAGCTGAAGCCTATTTTATATCAAATGATTACGAGAAATCACTCATGTATTATCAAAAAGCCCTTGCTTTAAATACCTCCAACCAATGGAATAATAATGAGCGAGTGAAGCGAATTATTGAAAGGTTGAAGCGAAAGATTTAAATCAAAAACTATCCCTTCCATTTTAAAAGGACGGGATAGTTTTTTCAAACAGTTATTAAATGGGAGGTCCAACAATTTCTTGGTCCTCATATTTTGACATTACTTGAATTAAAACATCATCGCTTAGTTTACCATCTACTTTCGCTTTATCAATTTCGGCAAACATTTTTTCAATATTAAGTGCTGGAGTGAAAATATAGCGGAAACGTCCCATAGAATTGCCAATATTCTTCCAAGTGTGAACAGCTCCCATAGGAATAAAGGCTACATCTCCTGGTTTCATTTTCAAGCGTTTTCCTTCCAATTCAATTTCAAAAATTCCTTCTAGAAAGAAAAATGTTTCATCTTGCTTATGATGTATGTGAAGCGGCGGCCCTATTCCAGGACTAACAATATCTTGAAATATAACTTGGGCTCCATTTGTATCAAGCCCAGATAATAATACCTTTGATGAAATACCTTTAGAATTATTTAATCCGCTTTTCTTCATAAGAATCATTCAAATCTAAGAACTTTTTCTATTAAGTAGTTTTACTAATTAAATAGGCTTTGCCATTATGCAGCAATTGATAGGAATAAGATTCTTTATTAGCATTTAAATAATCAGTAAGGTCTTGCGTATCTGCCATATCCATATTGTCTGCATAAATCAGTGTAGCGCTATGAAACTGAGATTCGAGCATTTTGAATAAGGGCAGATATAAATCTTTCCAACCATCGAGGAATAAGAAATCTACTGGAGTATTATGATCCTTTAGTGTAAGCATCGCATCTCCAGTTCTTATCTCTACAAAATCATCTAAGCCTGCATCTTCGATATTTAATTGAGCTTTTTTCGCTTTACTTTCCAACAATTCGGTAGTAATTACTTCTCCGCCAGTTTGACGAACGGCATCTGCTAAATAAATGGTTGAGATTCCAAAAGAAGTCCCAAACTCTATTACATGTTTACATTTATTATCAATAATTAATTGTCGCAAAGTCTGCCCTTGCTTCTTAGAAATTGGAAGGTACGCATGTTCAAAATCCTTTGGTTGGATAGGTCGAAAAATTGAACGGACCATTCCTTTTCCCATGCGGTAAATATCTTTTTCCGCATCAGCATGTAAAACGATTAACTTATTTTCAATAATATTTACTTTATCTGTATTCATATTTTAGTTTAAATTTAAATAATTGATTGTCTTTTTCAACTTGACAATTTCTATTCAAAGATCAACTTTTCGACAATTTTATTCAAGGTTAAAATCAGCTTTTAAAGGGTGAAAATGAGCTTATCTTTTTGTCTCTTTTTTTTCAGTAAAGGAAATCTTTTGTTCAATGTGTTTTAAGATACTATCGAAAGGCATGGAGATTTTTAATTTTATTAATACTGAATAAAAAAGGACATTATTCTATACTGCATGCAGCGAAAACTCTCTTAATATGGATTATAGGATAAGAATTTTAGATTTAACCCAAAATCAAATTATCTGCTTAATTTACAAGTAACAAACAAAAACGTACTTCTATGATGCAATTTAGATTTTTTTTATGCTTAATCCTCGGATTAATGACTACCATACTTTTTGCGCAGGCCAGCGATTTACCTCAAAAAGCTAAACCTGGTGCCTGTTATGCTAAATGTTTAATCTCTTCCAATAAAGATTTCAAGTATGCGACAAAAGTTAGAGAGTTTCCTGTATTTATTGGAGAGAGCTCAAAGAAAGTTAAAACAAAAATGGTGACCGTTGAAGTTTCTCCTGCTGAAAAAGAATGGGTCAAAAAGCAATCAACTAAAAATTGTCTTTCTGCTGATCCCAATGATTGTTTAATCTGGTGCTTGCAGACTACTAAAAAAGCAGAATACCTTGAACTTGAAGTCTTGAAACATACTCGAAAATTGTCTGATGATGAATGGGAATATAAGCAGGTCGAAGTAAAGTATAAAAAAACAGAAGATCTAGGAGGAGGGACAGTTTGGAAAGAAGTTATCTGTGAGAATAACATTACCCCTAGCTTTTTAAACAAACTTAACCTACAACTAAAAGAACAAGGTTATGACTCTGGTACGGACGGTAAAACATTTGATTCGCGATTAAAGTCTGCCCTAACACAATTTCAAAGAAAGAATAGCCTTCCTGTGGGTCAATTAGATTTGGAGACTATAAAGGCATTAAATCTTAAATAAAGGTCTTAGAATCTCATTTCCTGAATACAAATTTTCTTTTGCTTAAATTTGTAGCAAAAAAATGGATTTTGAGTGGTTGTTGTTTGATTTTGATAATACATTGGTTGACTTTCACGATTCATCGGTAAAGGCTTTTAAAAGATCCTTTGACAAGCATGAACTAAGTATCTCTGAAGAAGCTTATGCTACTTATAAAAAAATCAATAAAAAGATCTGGGATAAATTTGAGAAAGGAGAAATTACCACTGATGACATCAGAAAAGATAGATTTTCACAACTATTTGAAGCATTAAAAATAAATCATATTGATCCCATCAAATTTAATGCGTCTTACATCGAAGACATTATCTTCTACACCGAACTCTACCCAGGTGCTCTCAGCCTATTAAAAAGACTAAAGGAAAAGTATAAATTAGCCATAGTAACGAACGGTCTAAAAGAAGCTCAATGAGCAAGAATAGAAAAGGTTGGGATCACTGAGTTGTTTGAAACGATAGTCGTTTCTGATGAAATAGGA
>CALDYJ010000020.1 GCA_937941095.1 uncultured Saprospiraceae bacterium
CGATTTGACGAATGAAATAATCTATTTTGATCATGAAGGGGATACAATGCACGGAAAAACATTAGGCAAAGACTTGAATACGTTTATAGACCAGTGGTCACAAATGGGTTTCTTTGGGGTGGAGGCTTGGCAATTTGAAGAAATGTATGACTTTGAAAATAATCAGTTGAAAAATTTAAACGATAAAAAAGTAATTGACTGGATTAGCTGGTTAAATTTAAAAGCCAACTGATAACATGCGATGATGAGATCCGCCGTCCTTCAGCCGTCTGATACATATCGCCGATTGGTTAACGAAATGCAGAAAAGAAAAATTATATCTAAACAAGAACAGCTAAATCTTAGCATAATAAAATCAAAAAATGAATAGAATGAATAGACTCAATTTACTATTAATTTTCATTGTAGCAATTTTAACAAACTGTAGTAACGCCTCTAAATTGAATCATGAAATTGTGGGTAAGCAAAGTGAAATTATTGCTTCTATGATAGATGCTGTTAATGAAAAAGATGCTGAAAAATATGTTATAGGATTTGCTGAAAATGTAAAAGTATTTGTAGAATCTGAAATGAAAGTAAACGGACGTGATGACATGAAAGCGAATCGAGAAAATCATTTTAAGAACCATCCAAATGTTAGGTCTGAAATTCAACATTTAGTAGAAATAGATAACAAAGTAATTCTACATGATAAAGTATGGCTCGATGAATCTGATAAAATAGGTCAGAACATAGTTGAGATTTTTACATTTAAAAATGGGCAAGTCACAAGGGTTGATGTTATACAACCAAAGGATTTATTCAAAAAATAAAAGAAGCCAGTCTACACATAACTTGTGATTTGAAGCAAGAAATGTGCCTTTAATGCCAAGGGTGATCATTGATTGAAATTAACTTTCCTCCCAACGAATATGTATCTTTACGTTAATCAATACCAAAATTCAAAAAAAATTCGATATTTAAAATTAAATAACTTTAGCGAACGTTAATCAGAATTTATGCAGTACCGATGATAGAAGAAACATTGAAAAAAGCATTTGACAAATATTATGAAGCTCCATTAAAGGTTTGGAAACACCTTACTGATCTAGGTGAACAAGTAGAATACCGCAAAAAAGAAATAATAAAGCATCCTCATAAAAAAGAACAGTTTGGGTACTTCTTAATCAAAGGTGCAATAGGTACTTTTGTCTGGAATAATGATAACTATATTTGTTTGGATCTATTAATCGAAAACGATTTCTTTGGTGATGATTTATCTCTTTTTTCAGGAAAACCTTCATCAATAGAAATCATTGCTCTTGAGAATTCAAGTGTGCTCAAAATTAGTAAATCAAATATTGATAAATTGAGAAAAACCCAAATGGGCTCTTTATTGTTTTCTATTGGAGACCAAAAAGCATATGTCGAAAAGGAAAAGAGACAAATAGAATTAATGACTCAAACAGCTGAAGAAAGATATAGTAATTTAATAGAAAGTAGACCTGAGCTCATTCAAAGAATAAGTCAAAAAGATATTGCCTCCTATCTTGGCATATCAACCCAAAGTTTGAGTAGGATTAGACGAAAAATCAAATAGCTTATTATTTAACCTATGGTAACTTTTTTGTGAATAATACAGATGAACTTTACATCAATTATTATTCATCAAAATAAATTACAAATGAGGTTAATATCAAAATCAATAATACTCTGTTTTATTCTATTTACACAAAACTTGTACAGCCAAGAAAATTCAAATTTTCAAAGGCAAGGTTTCGTTTTTGGAACATCCCTAGGGATTGCAAATTCAAAATTGAAGTTCCCTGACACCATTGAAAGACAAACAAATTTGGGAATCAATTTGAAGTTTGGTTATATGATAAATACAAAATTAGCAATATTACTGAGCTCAAATGTTTCAATTTATGAATATTCAGGATTTGGAAGAGAAAGGAGTCGAGATTTTGCAGTATTAGCACCATCACTTCAATATTGGGTAAAGGACAGACTTTGGCTCTTGGGAGGAATAGGGATTGGTGGAGATAATCCTGTATTTTGGGATATAGAAAATATCGATATAGATCCATTAGAAACTAAGTATTATTCTGGATTGGGGTTTATTGCTTCCGTAGGATATGAGTTGTTTCAGTCAAAGAAAAATTTTACAATTGATATAAAAGGAAGATTTATGTATAGAAATGTAAATTTGCAAGAAGGCAATACAACTGGGATATCTTATGGAATTTTGGTTGGATTTAACTTTTATTAAGGATAGAAAATTATGCATAACCTATATATCAATCCATAGCTCCTTTGTCATACCAGGGTTGTCATTATTCACTATAGCCAAGCAAAAATAAAAAATGTATTTTAGTGAAATCTTGTTACCACAATATTCTATAAAATGAAATTAACAAAAGATGAAAAGATTACTGAATTACAGAAATTTACGAATGATTTATTAGAAGGCATATTCTTTAGTACATAACATTAGCATATTGATTTACGGTCTGAATTCAGCGATGAAGTTAGATGTAAAGATTTAAGAATTGGAAATTCAATTTTAGTGGAGCATAAAAATCATTTAGTATTCCCGAAAAATTCGACAGAAGCAAAAAATCAATTGGTAGATAAAATAAAAGGCGAAATCAAATTTTTTTAAAACAAACTTATACATAACTTGTCAATAATATAAAATACCAATCTAATCAAACATTGACTTTTGACTCTCTGTATCTAAATCAATTGAACCAATCAAACCAAAACAAATGGGATCACATCCAATCAATTTAGCATTAAGATTTTTACTTGAAATCACAGCGCTCATTTCTGTTGGAGTTTGGGGCTGGAATAAAGGTGATGGCTTTTTAAAGTTTGTTCTTGGAATAGGCTTACCATTATTGCTTGGGGTCATTTGGGGCGTCTTTGCAGTGCCTGATGATCCAAGTAGGTCTGGGCAAACAGTAATAGCCACCTCGGGTATTATTCGTTTAGCAATTGAACTAGGGATTTTTACAATAGCATGCGTAGCCATTTACCATCAATGGCAACAAAAATTTTCTTATGCCTTTGCCATCATAATAATTTTTCATTACCTAATTTCTTATGATAGAATAATTTGGCTCCTAAATAACTAAGTTAAATCTAGATTGTATATAAATTACAAAGGCTTATAAAAAAGACCTTAGTTGCTTATCAAATGTTTTACAAGAAAAATGGCGTTTTAAGGGCTTTTCAATCTTATAATAAAGGAATCTCTTCATTATGAAAAAATCATAAATAAAAAATCTCCACAGTATGACAGGAAGATTTGTTGATAATTTTTTATACTCTTTTAAAAATCAAAAGCATTTTGAAAATCTAGATTACTTAGACACTGATTTTGGGAAAATTAGAATCTTCGATTCAGGAGGACCTAAACCAGTGATTATAAACGTACCTGATGTTCCAAATACCATTGAACATCACTTTCATTTACTTGGAGAACTATCAAAAAATTATCGAGTTCTTTGCTTTGAATACCCTGGAGCAGGATTTTCTTATCCAAATGCTAAGTTTGATTACTCTTTTCAACATGGATCAAGTTTGATTTTTCAAATCATGGAAATGCTCACCATAGATAAAGCATCTTTGGTCTTTTCTTGTTCTAATGGATACTATGCAATAAATGCAGCCATGACAAGCAGTCAAAAAATTGAGCATATTTTTATTTCACAGACACCATCAATTAAAGCGATCATTAATTGGACAGAAAAATCAGTTCCAAGCATATTAAAAGTGCCAATAATTGGCCAACTTTCAAACAGCGTATTACTCAAAAAAATTTCAAACACTTGGTATGATGTAGCTTTACCTAGAGATGCTGCTTGCAAAAAAGAATTTAAAGAAAAGGCTCACCTTTCTTTTGAGCAAGGAAGTTGCTTCTGTTTATCAAGTCTCGTCCAGGGACTCAGCAAAGAGAAAAATAAAAAACTGAATTTAGATAATGTTGCGGTAACATTAGTTTGGGGTATGAGAGATTACACCCATAGAAATACTTCAAAAGATTCCATTAGAGAACACGTTAAAGCATGTGAAATTATCGAATTTAAAAGTTGTGGCCATTTTCCAGAACTTGAGAATGTTACTAAATTTGTAAAGCTTGTAAATGAACGCTTAAATTGAAATGCAGGACGTAAATAAACTGCCTAGATTTATGCACCAAGCTTTCTAAATAGTATTTATGAAATTATCTAATAAAACTGTCAATTACCTCTCCAGCCTCAATCGAAATATGGAATGGACTTCGTCAGAAAATTACCTCAAAAAGTATTTTAAAAATCAGCAATTTCCTATAAGTAAAGAGCTTATTAATTACCAAATTAATTACTCAGGTTTTGACCTTACTATTCGCAATGAAGAGAAAAATACTTTTCAACTTTACTTGTTTTCGAACAAACAAATTAGCGATAATGAAGGATTAGAGTATGAAAGAGTAGGAGATAAAACAATATTTACTTGTGGAGATCATAGGACCTCACAAAATTGGTTTTACATAACTATGGAAGAAGAAATTTGCACAACATTTAATGGGGACTCTGTAAATATTCTATACAGCGCAATAGAAAAGAAAGTAGATCAATATGCCTTAAGAAATGAAATTTACGATTGGCATCAGCATCCTTTTTTTTATAAAATAATAGCGCAAACCGAATTGGAGCAAAGTATGAATGGTAAATTTGAATTAATAGTGGAAGCTTCGGATCAATATGCGTCCTGGTGGCGAAATGAAAATATGGTCATCGCTAATGGGACATGGTTAGATCGAAAAGATAGATTTTTTCATGTCTATGGAGAGAATGAAAAAAATCACAAGCTCCTAATAAAAGAGCTTCGGCAAAATGGAATATTGGCATTAGATGTGATCAAATCCATTGACATTTATGTCAATAAATGCTAAGTTGTAAAATATTTTCAAAAAGCAAATATCTCATCAACCAGACTAGTTAAACAAACAGAAAGATTCATAGGATTCTTTTTTAAGCAACAATTATAAAAATGAACATTGAGTATTTACTTCCTAAAGACGTATGCGTTCAAAGCTTTGTAGAAAGGTATTTGATATTGAACAGTAAGGATAAGCTCACCAGCTATACTTGCTATCCTAATACCAATCATTGCCTAGGAGTTATAAGGAATCATGCCATCAATTGGTGTCCTGAAAATAGTTCGAAAAATAAAATTGAACTAATCGCTAATTCTAAACCGACTCATTATACGACAGGTATTTATAATAAACCCATGGAGTTTATTATCAATGGAGCTTATAAAGAAATTTGCATAGATATAAAACCACTAGGGCTTTCCTTATTCGGAATAAATAATGAAAAATCTTCCATTGTAGAAGTCGAACCTTTAAATCACATCAATCAAGATTTAGTCAAGAATCTATATGAACTTGTACACAACCTTGACAGCATGAATAGCTTGGAACTGATCACTGCCTTAGATTCCATATTGCGAAATGCCATCAAAGTGGAGATCAGCCATGAAATTGAATACCTCAAGTCAAAAGGGCCATCTACCATTCAAGAACTACAGCAAATACTGTACATGAGTAATCGATCACTGTATCGATTTTTCACCCGTAAATTGAAACTGACACCGTATAAATTCCTTGAGATCATGAGGCTTCAAAATTGTATTAAGGATGTAATTAATAGTAAAGATCTAAAATCTGTCTATTATGAATACGGATTCACTGATGCCAGTCATTTCAATAAGTTTATAAAAAAATACACCCATTTATCTCCAACAAGCTTAAAGGCAGATTTATCATTATATGATGATTTAGTACTAAAAAAATAATAAATTGGCGAGATTTTACAAGTCATAAACCAGGAGAACCCTTTTCTTTGGTTCAAAAAGAAATGCGCATCAATTTTATATTTATCCTTTTTTTGCCAGTTATACTTTATAGCCAAAATAAAATTACGGGCAAGCTTATTTATGATTTGCCAAAGAATGAGTTAAGTGCTAAACTCTCAATATCCTTTGATAAAAAAGTCCTAACGAAGGATACCTTGAGAATGACGCTCAATACAAAAGCTGAGATTCAAAAAGTAGAAGGGGAATCAGTAAAAAAGTATGATTTTGATGAGTTCTTTGCCATTATAAATGCCCGATCAAATTACCTTACTATTCTATTTGACACCACTTCGCAAAAGCAAAACCTAGCATTTAGCATTGAGTATAAAATTCAGCCATATACTGATCCTCTTTGGAAAGATCAGTGGTTTGAATTTTACAGCGAAATAAGAGGTTTTCCATTATTACGAAACGTAAATTTTGATCTCGATCTATTGGTAGAACTACCAGATGAATTCAATTATTTTGGAAGCTCAGCCTTGCAAAAACTTGAAAGTGGAATCTTTCAATACCGAGCAACAAAGGTTGAAAATGGACCAAATATTTTTGGAGGTAAGGAAGTGTATTTAAAAGAATTTTCACATGGGCCATTTCCAAACTTGAAAGTTTACTCCTATTTCGATGAGTACGGAATGATGGATTCCGTTGGGCATTATATCGAAGAAGCATTAGCCTACTACCATAAAAGCTTTGCTAAGAATGATCCACAATCAGATTTTACCTTTGCTATCTTGCCATATATTACAAATGTAAGTTTCAACAGACCTGCTTTTACTAGCTATAGATATTTCAGACAAGGAGATAGATTTTTAAATGGTATACCTCGAACGTTAAAAACGCCTTATCATGAATTAGCACATCTCTGGTGGACAAATGCAGCATCCAATACTTACGACAACTGGATCAATGAGTCTTTTGCAGAATACTCAGCATACTTAGCAATTAGAGAATTGCATGGGGAAGACCTTTACCAAAAGTATGTAGAATCTGCTAAATCTAAAGGCAAGAACTTTGGACCAATCGTAGAATACAAACCCTTTCGAACTTATATTTTTTATACCAAAGGAGCCTACATTGTTTATGAACTTCATCAAAAATTAGGTGAAGAGGATTACATAAAGTTTACTCAAAAGCTGATTGATCAAAAGGTCGATAAGATCAGTACTTGTATAGAAATACTCAAGCATAATTATTCAGAAGAAATTGCTGATTGGTTATATAACAGACTAAGAGAATAAATTTTAAGACTCCCTAAACACTACTTTGTTCGGTTTCCAATCTTGACTTCAAGCTAATTTCGGTTATTTACTATGTATGAGCCAAACTTTCGAACTTCAGAAATCAATTGCTTGCACCCCTTTTTGCAATAAGCCTTCCAGTTATAAAATGCTTTCTATCTTAAATTAAATTCAACTACTAAAATGTATACATGAATTACGATTATGTATAAATCAATTTAAGACGATATGATTAATTTTGATCATTTGGCAAAAGCGTGAAAGTAACTCGCTTACTTTGAGCATATAATGTCTGAGTGATTTAAAACAATTTTGATCTTATCATGCATCATTAAAAAATCATTCAATTTTGAAGGTGCATTTATTTTCTTAAATATTTATAAGTTTGACTATGAATAAATTTGGCAATCAAGGTTGGACACCTTCAAGAATTACTTCCTTGGACGGACAAACATTTATCATTACAGGTTCTACAAGTGGCACGGGATTCGAAGCAACAAAAATACTACTTTCAAAAGGTGCAAAGGTTTTAACACTTAACCGTAACCCCAAAAAATCTGAAGCTACTATTTTAAAATTGAAACAAGAACTTGGCAATAATGTAAATGTTTCATCCATCCAAATGGATTTAGCAGAACAAGCTTCTGTCAAAAAGGCTGCTCAAAAAGTTTTAGAATCAGTTTCTCGAATTGATGCACTGCTTTGTAATGCCGCCATAGCACAAGTCCCAAAGCGAAAGCTCACAGCAGACGGTTGGGAAAGTCAGATGGGAGTAAATTATTTCGGACATTTTACTTTGCAAGCACTATTGTTTCCTCTAATTGAAAAATCTAATGGACGCATCGTAACTGTAGGAAGTATGGGTTACGATATGGGTTTGAAGACCATTAAATTAAACGACTTAAACTGGGAGAAAGATTATACGCCTAACAATGCATATAGTCAGAGTAAACTTGCCCAAATCATGTCTATCTATGAATTACAAAATAGGCTAGAAAAGGCAGGAAAAACAAAGGTCAAAGCTTATGCCTGTCACCCTGGATCTTCCCGAACCTCATTAATTTCAACAAGTGGTAGTTTAATGATGCGTATTATTTTTGGCTTGATGAAACTGTCGCCATTGACACAATCTGCAGAAAAAGGAGCTTACCCTCAACTTATGTGCGCGACCGAACAGGATCTTGATCAAAAAGAATTTTATGGGCCTACAGGAAGAAATTATTGGGTTGGCCCCGTTGGAGCACATGAGCTAAAAGCTCACGCAAAGGACAAAGCCTTGGCTGTAAAATTATGGGATTTATCAGAAGAGGCTACCGGTTTGAAATGGAATATTTAAGCGAAAGAAACTAATTATCTATGGTAAGCGGATATTCTAAACTAATAACCAATAAAACTTTATCTAAATGGATATTTTAAAAGCTACAACGGATTGGACAAAAGCTGAACTTTATTCAACGCCCTTTTTTATTCTTTTTGGCATTGCATTCATAGCAGCTAGCATTGGTTTTTGGCAATTAGGAAAAACTGAAATGGCTAGGGCTTACATTATTCCAAGTTTAGTAGCAGGTTGTTTATTGGTCATCATAGGGCTTGGATTATTTTTCACCAATAAATCAAGACATGCAAATTTTCCTATCGAGTACAAAAAAGATCCTACAGCATTTGTAGCGGCTGAAATCGCTAGAACAGAAAGTACCTTAAAAGAATATAGAAACATCGTCTTTACAGCCATCCCTTTGATATTGATAACTTGTTCTCTCCTTATTTTATTTGTGGATAAACCAATTTGGCGAGCTAGTATGATTACCATTATCGCCATGTTAACGGTCATTCTTTTAATTGATGGAACTGCTCATGCCCGTGTTGAAAATTATAAGCAACAATTGATGTCCATTGAAAAGAAATAAATACCTTAAAGCTTGGCAAAGTACAAAACAAAATCAAGCTTATTATTGATCGATTTCACTGGATATTTAATACATTGCATAAGAAATGGAGCACTTTAATTAATAAGATGTTCCCTTGACAAAATTTCCAACCATGCAACATTTTAAATCACTAACAGATTATTTTGAATATGTAAATTTACCTCTTCCGGAACATCCGCTGCTGAGTGTATTTTATTCAAAAGATAAGCGATTTCTTCCTTGCCCTAGAGAAAGTTCACCTCCAATTACCAATGACTTTTATTCTATTAGTCTTAAGAAAATTATTAAAGGCGACTTAAACTATGGCCGTACAAAATATGACTTTACTAATGGGGCTTTAATCTTCCTTGCACCAAGACAAATTATCCAATGGGACAGCAGCATGGTTTTTGAACAAAAAGGGTTTTCGATAAATTTTCATGAAGATTTTTTGAAAGGTACAGAGCTGGCACATCAAATTAAAAAGTATGGATTTTTTTCCTATTCGGTTAATGAAGCTTTGCATCTCTCTCCTAAAGAAGAAAAACAAATAGAAGCGATTGTTGAAGTTATAGAATCAGAATATCAAAACAATCAAGATAAATTTAGCAAAGAAATCATCATTTCGCAACTGAGCACTTTGCTCAAATATGCCAATCGCTACTATGAAAGACAATTTCTGAATCGGAAAGAACTATCCAATGATTTGCTTAACCAATTTAATAAGCAATTGGGTCAATATTTTCTTTCAGGTCAAGTGGCCAAAAATGGAATTCCAAGCATCGAGCAGATAGCAAAGAAAATGTCAATTTCGCAACGCTACTTGAGTGATACGCTTAAAAAAGAAACCGGCAAAACAACAACGGAACATTTGCAACTATACTTAATTGATGAAGCCAAAAATAGTTTATTGAATCCAGAGAAAAGTATCTCTGAGGTTGCCTATGAATTGGGATTTGCTTACCCTCAATACTTTTCGAAATTATTTAAAAAGATTGAAGGTTTAAGTCCATCTGAATACAGAAATAATTCTAAATTGAATTAAAAAAACTCTTGTCCCAATTTAAGAAAACATGAATTTAAATTACTTTGCCTTTTTTCTGATTTCATTTGTTCCATTGCTGATTGCCTACCTTTGGTATCGACCTGGTTCCTTTATCTTGAATTTCTTTGGCGAAAACCAGCAAGCAGCTAAAATCAAATTAAGCCCTTTAAAAATATCTCTTGCTTTTGTTTTAAGTGGAAGCTTCGTTTACGGATACATGAATTTGATCATTCATCAATTAGGATTCTATGAATTGTTTTTCACTGACATCATGAAAGGCAGCGAAGAAGCCAAGCAAATAACGGATGAATTTTTATCAAAGTACGGTGAGAAACATCGACATTTTGGCCATGGTGTCTTACATGGTGCACTCAATGCTTTCTCATTTACTTTACCAATGATTGGCTTATTTGCGATTATAGACAATAAGAAAATGAGCTTTGTCAGTTTACACTTTTCCTATTGCTTGGTCATGAGTATGATCATCGGAGGCTTGATTTCAGAGTTTGTGTAAATGACAGTAGATAAATTTATTTTAGCTAAACCTCTCTTAGACTTTTTCTTTAAGCCCAAAGGAAAATATAAAACGCTTTATTGTGGAAATTTTAAAGATGGTGTATTTGATATCAGCAAAACTTTAGTATTTGACGATAAGAACAAAATACAATCAGAAATAGGATACCAACAAGGCTGGACAGCATATCCTCCAGGGACAAGTCTACCACCTCCTAATAAATACTTGAGGAATTATACTTATAATCAAGAGCAGCTTACACTTGTTTCAGAATTAGACTTTAATTCGAAGAAATTGCTAAAAAGCTACGAGTTGAATTATGTGCATCAACACTTACTCGAAATCATCGAAACAGCTGAAAATGATAAAAAGGACTCGTCTAAACGAATTCGCTTTGAATATGATAAGGAAGGCCATTTAATAAGAAAAAGTATTGATAGGCCATCATTTAGAGAGACAAAAAACCATTTGATTTTTGAAATTCAGAGAAATGAAAAGAATCAAATTGTAAAAATAGTAAGGTCCTCAATTACTGAAAGCAATGGAAAAGAAATTTTAAGCCAAGAGCAATCGATCAAAGACATAGCTTATGAAAATGATGAAATAAAAATGCAAGTAGCTTATCCAAATCAAGATAAAATAATTTCCATTACTGCTCAATTGCTGCATTCGAATTCCGAATTGATCCAATCAATTACTTATGGTGGAGAATTCGAAGACCAAAAAATAAGCTTTGAATACGATAATAATACGCAGGACCTTTTAAAGAAAACAGTGACTCATAAAGATCGCGTAATCACTAAAACATATAAATACGAAGGAATGTAAGCCGCATTTTTCGGCTCAAATCTTGCTCCTTATACCAATACCCGCCCCATAACCATACCTAGCGATTATGAAAAAATACCTTTATACCTGGCTAAGCTTGCTCTTACCATTGAGTATTAGCGCTCAAAGCCTCCATTTACCAAGTACAGAAATCATATATCAACATGCCTCCGAAATTAAATTAGCCAATTTTACTTGCAAGGATACCGTTAATATCGACACCCTTGAAGGGCTACAACGGTTTGAAATAAATGCTTACGAAAATTGTGAAGATAAAGGCGATTACTATAAGTTCTTTATCCTAAATGGGACAGTGGTGCATTTTGCACACATGAACCAACACGATAAATTCGATGGAAATTGCTACGTCTTTCATTACCCAGAAGGAAACCTTTGGAATTTGGAGTACGTCTATGTCAATTCAGACATCATCCTTTCTAAAAAAGGCGAATCCTTCTGGTTTGATAAGTATGGCAAATTATACCATTACAAATATTCAAATAAAGATGGGCGAACACTAAAGGATTTTGAATTACTCGAAAATAGATTCAAATACTATTTTAATGTGAATTACGAAGAGCTCCAAGCTGATATACAAATGCTTTCGGAGCGTTTTGAACTTAACATTGACGAAAGTAAAATAAAAGTTGTCGAACAAATGAATGTCAGAGATTCTACCATTACGCTTAGTTCTGTAGTAGATGGCAAAGTTTTAAAACAAACCGGACGAACAGGTCATAAATCGTTTTTTAATGACCACAAATTTGAAAGCTCATCAATAGGAAATTATCCTGATGGCGCCATCAAATACGAATACATAATGGACGAAAAAGGGAATGGCCACAAAATTAAGTACTACCCAAACGGAGCTGAAAAATCGACCGAAAAATGGGAAAAACACTTCCGTACCCTTAAACAAGAAAGATTCGTGAATGGACAATTGAAGTTTGAAATAAAGTACGCTTATAATTTGGTCAAAGATTCTTACGAAGTCTACAATAAAAAGGGAGAAGTGATTTCAAAGGAAATCTTTAGAAACGGTAAACACATAAGATCTCTAAGTTATTAACGCACTTATTTTTGCACAATACTCCATAAATTAAAAATTGGACTTGCATGTCAAAGATAAAGCGCTTAAATTTACGTCAAGTAAAATAAGAATGATAGATATTTCAATAAATAACAATTGGTGGTGGCAAAAGCTTAATCGGAATTCCGGATAGCTTGGCCTTGCACTTATTGTACTTTAAAAGTGGCTTGTCGATATATCCGACAAGCCACTTTTTTTATGTACCATATGGAATTCAAAGCATGATTATTGCATAATTACCTTAACATTAGAAACATTAATGATAGCAGTCAAAAAGAAAAAGGATATCAATCTCAGGACCATAAGTAAAACGGTTTTAGCTGATGTGCATACGCCTGTGTCTTTGTTTTTAAAACTTAGGGATCAATTCAAACATGTGATGCTCCTTGAAAGTAATGATTTTACCAGTAAAGAAGATTGCCATTCCTTTCTAGCCATCGATGTCATAGAAGAAATATTCGTCAAAGAAGGGGTTTTTTACCACAAGGCAATGAATGGAGAACTTAGCCAAAAGCCTTTAATCGCTAAAGACGATTTGTCCAATTACTTGAATGACTTTGTTCATTCATTTAAGTCAGACAAGCAATCGGTTTTTAATGGTCTGTTTGGACATACCGATTTTGATTGCATCCAACATTTTGATACGATAAAATTTGATGGCAGCAAAGAGAATTATGAAAAACCTGCTCTGAGGTACTCTTTGTTTCGCTTCATCATACAGTTCAATCATTTTAAGGATGAATTAACGCTAATAGAGAATATACCAGCAGGTCAACAATCATGTTTGCACCGAATAGAAGCGATTATACAAAAGCCGGTTTTTAATACTTTTAAATTTCGTTTGGATGGAGCACCAAGTTCTAACATGAACGATGATAAATTTAAAGAGCTAGTAAGAATTGGTAAACACCACTGCAAAATTGGAGACGTTTTTCAAATTGTGTTTTCTAGACGCTTTACACAAAAGTTTTCTGGTGATGACTTTAACGTATACCGCATCTTGAGATCCGTTAACCCTTCACCTTATTTGTTTTATTTCGACTATGGAGATTACAAGCTTTTTGGCTCATCCCCAGAATCACAAATCATCGTAAAAGACGGCGAAGCTTCAGTCAATCCAATTGCAGGCACCTTTAAAAGAAAAGGCGATAAAATTGAAGATGCAAAAAACGCACTTGAATTGTCCAATGATCCAAAGGAAAATTCGGAGCACATCATGCTAGTAGATTTAGCCAGAAATGATTTAAGCATACATTGCCATAAAGTTGAAGTAGAAAACTTAAAAGAGATTCAGTTTTTCAGTCACGTCATCCACCTAGTGTCCAAAGTTAAAGGACAAATCAAAACAGGTACCACTAGCAGCAGGATTTTTGGAGACACTTTTCCAGCTGGAACCTTATCCGGTGCTCCAAAATACAAGGCCATGCAGATCATAGATCAACACGAACCCACCGCAAGAGGATTTTATGGAGGAGCAATCGGTTTTATAGATTTGCAAGGGAATATGAACCAAGCTATTTTGATCAGGTCTTTTTTAAGTTCAAAAAATAAATTACATTATCAAGCTGGAGCAGGCATAGTGATAAACAGTGAAGAAGAAAAGGAGCTTCAAGAAATCAATAATAAACTTGGTGCTTTAAACCAAGCCATAAAAAAAGCAGAAACGCTATAACATGAAAGTACTCATTTTAGATAATTACGATTCCTTTACTTATAACCTCGTACAATACGTGGAAGAAATTATAGGCGAAGAAATTACGGTCAAAAGAAACGATGAAATCAGCTTGGAAGCTGTAGATGATTTTGATGTCATCATTTTGAGTCCCGGTCCAGGGCTACCAGAACAAGCAGGAATCATGCCTGAACTTTTGAAAAAATACAAGAGCTCCAAGAAGATTTTGGGCGTTTGTTTAGGTCATCAAGCCATCATCGAATGTTTTGGCGGTGAGATCATAAACCTCGAAAAAGTATTTCATGGCGTAGCCACTGAAATTAAACAGACGAATGAAAACAAACTTTTTGCTGGAATCCCAAAAACCTTTAAGGCAGGGAGATACCACTCTTGGGTAGGACAAGAAAAGTCTTTCCCAACTGAATTGGTCATTACGGCAGTCGACAATACAGGGGAGATCATGGCACTGAGACATAAGACTTTACCAATTCATGCAGTACAATTTCATCCTGAGTCTATTATGACGCCTTACGGCAGAAAAATGTTAGCCAATTTCTTTGGAAAAAAGTATGAACTGAATCCAGAAGAATTAGAAAGATTAGAAAACCAAGTGTAATGAAAGCAGTCCTAAATAAATTATACGAACATGAAAAATTATCGACCGCTGAGGCGAAGGACTTGCTGATAAACATTACCAAAGAAAAATACGATCCTTATCAGGTGGCTTCTTTTTTAACGGTATTCAATATGCGTCCGGTGGCAGTAGATGAGCTGACTGGATTTAAAGAAGCCTTACTAGAACTTTGTGTAAAATTTGATTTAGGAACAAGAGAATGCATAGACATTGTTGGGACGGGAGGTGATGGAAAAGATACTTTTAATATTTCTACCTTATCAGCTGTCGTCATTGCTGGTGCTGGTTTTAAAGTTGCCAAGCACGGCAATTATAGCGTGTCATCAGTTTGTGGTTCTTCAAATGTCTTGGAGCATTTAGGTTACCAATTTACCAATGATGAAGACCAGTTAAGGAGACAATTTGATGAGCAGAACATTTGTTTTTTGCATGCGCCAAAATTTCATCCCGCTATGAAATCTGTCGCACCCATTCGAAAAGCTATGGGCGTAAAAACATTTTTTAATATGTTAGGACCCTTAGTAAATCCGATTCAACCTAAGTACAATATGCTAGGTGTTTTTAATAAACCATTGAGTAGATTGTATCAAAGCATCTTAAGCAAGGAAGACAAAGATTTTACCATTGTCTATGCCTTAGACGGTTATGATGAAGTCAGTTTAACCGGTGATTTTCTGTTGCGTAGAAAAGACGGCGATCAAATTTTATCCCCAGCAGATATAGGTAAGCAGCATTATAGGCAAACTGACATCCATGGCGGTGAAAGTGTAGAAGATGCTGCTGAAATATTTATGAAGGTCTTAGAAGGGCAAGGCACAAAGGCACAGACAGATGTGGTGTGCAGCAATGCTGGGCTAGCTATTCATACCATGCATGCAAGTGAATCAATGCAAGATTGCATTGCTAAGGCTCATGACAGTATTGCCTCAGGGAGGGCTCTTTTAAATTTCAAAAAATTAATTAATTAATTTATCATGGATATACTAAATAAAATTATTGCTCATAAAAGGACGGAGGTCGAAAATAGGAAAAGCCTATTTCCACAAGCACTCTTAGAGCAGTCCATCTTCTTTGAAACACCAACAGTGTCCATGAAGAAGTACCTGAACAGAACGGACAAAAGTGGCATCATAGCAGAGTTTAAAAGAAAGTCTCCTTCCAAAGGGATGATTAATAGCTTTGCCGAAGTTGAGAAAGTTTCCATAGGCTACATGCAAGCAGGCGCTTCAGCTCTATCAGTCCTTACAGATGAGCATTTCTTTGGTGGTAAAAATGAAGACTTAAGGCAAGCAAGAAAGTTTAATTACTGTCCAGTTTTGCGCAAAGATTTTATCATAGACGAATATCAGATCATAGAAGCTAAAGCCATTGGAGCAGACGTGATTTTGTTGATAGCAGCTCATTTAAGCAAAGCAGATGTTTTGAAATTCTCCACCTTAGCGAAAGAACTGGGGATGGAAATATTGTTTGAAATTCATGCCATAGAAGAATTAGAAAAACTAAATGGGAAAATTGATTTGATTGGTGTCAACAATCGCAATTTAAAAACCTTTGAAGTAAACATTGATACTTCATTGCAATTAGCGGCGGCAATCCCAAACGAATGCATTAAAGTTTCTGAAAGTGGCATCAGCGAAGCTGAAAAGGTGATCCGCTTGAAAGAAGAAGGCTTTAAAGGATTTTTGATCGGAGAACATTTTATGAAGTCTGCCGATCCAGGAAAAAAATGCCTGCAATTTGTTCAAGAAATTCAAAACTTAGCATCGAAAGGAATTAAGGATTCAATAAAAGTATAAGTAAGAAAATGAAAAGATTGAAGCTAAAAGTGTGCGGCATGAATGATGAATTTAACCTCATCTCCCTTTTACAAATACCTATTGATTTTGTAGGATTTATTTTTTACAATAAGTCTCCACGAAATTGTAAACTCAAAGCAGCATTGGTCAAACAAATTTGGAGAGATGCAGAATTTTCTCCTAAAAAAGTAGGCGTCTTCGTCAATGAATCTGAAGACTTTGTTTTGGAAAAAGCAGAAGCTTACGAACTGGATTACGTTCAATTACACGGTAATGAATCCTTGTTTTTCTGTGAATCCTTGCATGAAAAAGGCATTAAAATAATAAAAGCCTTTGCTGTAGATGAACAGTTTAGTTTTTCAAATGCAGAAGCTTATCAGTTTTATTGCGAATATTTTCTTTTTGATACCAAAGGCAAAGCACCTGGTGGAAATGGATTTAAATTCAATTGGAATAAGCTAGCCGAAGAAAAAATAAGTTTGCCTTTTTTCCTAAGTGGCGGCATTAGCAAAGATGATGTAGATTCGATCAAAGCTTTAAACATAGATCAACTAGTAGCTGTTGACATCAACAGTAAGTTTGAATTGGAAGCGGGGGTGAAAAATTTGGAAGACGTCAGTGTCTTTACTTATTCCCTTAAAAAGCCTGGTCGTTATTTAGAATACGTAAATGTGAAAAGCAATGAATAAATACAAGGAGCACATTGAAATAGACTCCAGAGGTTACTATGGAGAATTTGGAGGAGCCTACATACCCGAAATGTTGTACGGCAACATCGAAGAGATACGTAAAAAGTACGTCCAACTTTGGAATGACGAAGCCTTTAAAAAAGAGTTTGATCAGCTGCTTAAAGATTATGTAGGAAGACCTTCACCTTTATTTTTAGCCGAGCGTTTATCCGAAAGGTATCAAACAAATATCTACCTCAAACGAGAAGACCTAAATCACACTGGTTCACATAAAATTAACAATACCATTGGCCAAATACTTTTGGCAAAAAAATTAAATAAGAAAAGAATCATCGCAGAAACTGGTGCTGGTCAACACGGCGTTGCCACAGCTACTGTCTGTGCCCTGATGGGTTTGGAATGCATTGTTTACATGGGCGCAGTAGACATCGAAAGACAAGCACCAAATGTCTCTAGGATGAAAATGTTAGGCGCAGAAGTGAGGCCAGCATTAAGCGGATCTAAGACATTGAAAGATGCGACAAATGAAGCCATTAGAGATTGGATCAACAATCCTTTGGACACACATTACATCATTGGTTCCGTTGTCGGGCCTCATCCATACCCAGATATGGTGGCAAAATTTCAGTCTGTCATCAGTGAAGAAATACAAGTACAATTGGCTGAAAAAACGGGGAACAAGAACCCTGATGCCATCATTGCTTGTGTAGGAGGAGGAAGCAATGCAGCAGGGGCTTTTTATCATTATTTGAATGAACAAGAAGTCAGGTTGATTGCGGTTGAAGCAGCAGGCTTAGGTGTAGACAGCGGAGAGTCTGCAGCGACTAGCAAATTAGGTAGCAAAGGTGTGATCCACGGATCGAAGACCTTGTTGATGCAAACCACTGACGGGCAGATCATAGAACCCTATTCCATTTCAGCGGGTTTGGATTATCCAGGTATAGGTCCATTGCATGCTCACATCATTAGCTCAGGCAGAGCGGAAGCTTACTCTGTTACAGATGAAGAAGCCCTCAAAGCAGCTGTACTAGCAACTCGTCTAGAAGGCATTATTCCAGCCTTAGAAACAGCTCATGCTTTTGCAGCTTTAGAAAAAATAAAATTCGAAAAAAATGAAGTAGTTGTATTAAATGTGTCTGGAAGAGGCGATAAGGATTTAGCAAACTACATTAAATACTTAGAAAGCTATGAATAGAATAAAAGAGCTTTTTAAGCGCAAACAAGAAGATGTTTTAAACATCTATTTTACCGCAGGCTATCCTAATTTAGACAGCACCCAAAAGATTTTAAAAAACTTAAGCAAGCTTGATGTAGACATTGTGGAAATAGGCATGCCTTACTCTGATCCTTTGGCGGATGGACCGACCATTCAAGCATCAGGTCAAAAGGCTTTGAAAAATGGGATGAAACTTGACCTGCTTTTTGATCAAATCTCAGAAGCGAGACAGCTCTCGGATCTACCCATGATCATGATGGGTTACTTTAATCAAGTCATGCAATATGGGGAAGAACAATTTTTTACGAAAGCAAAAGATTCTGGCGTAGATGGATTCATTTTACCAGACATGCCTTTGCATGTCTACGAGCAAGAATTTAAAACACTCTTCGAAGATTTAGATTTAGGCATTAGCTTTTTGATAAGTCCTCAAACAGATACCGAAAGGATTTTTAAAATTGACGAATTGTGCAGAGGATTTATATACATGGTATCAAGCGCTTCCATCACTGGTGCTAAAAAAGGAATCAGTGAGCAACAAATCAATTATTTTAAAAGAATAAAAGATTTAAAGCTAAAGACACCAAGACTGATAGGTTTCGGTATCTCAAATCATGAGACCTTCAGTAAAGCTTGTGAGTATGCAAGTGGCGCGGTTATAGGATCTGCCTTTATCAAAGCCTTAGACAAAGAAAATTCTTTAGAAGACAACATCATAAATTTTATTTCAAGCATCAGAAATGATAAAATCGTAAGCATATGATCATTCAATTACAAGCAGAAATATCGGAACAAGAACTTACTAATTTAGAAAGAAAGTTAAGCGCGATAGAGTACAAAACAAATTATGTGACTACTCAATATGGGCGATACATTATTGGTGTGGGAAAAAAAGAATTTGACATTCGTGCAATCGGCTGTTTGCCTGGTATAAAAGATATCCACCGAGTAAGTGATTCGTTTAAATTAGTTTCCAAAAAATGGAAAGTAAAGGATACCACGATTGACATCGGTGACGGCGTCTTAATAGGTAGTGGTCATTTTACCTTAATGGCCGGTCCATGTAGCATTGAAGGTGAAGAACAAATCATAAATATCATAGCACACTTAAAAGCTAATGATGTGAAGATCATGAGGGGTGGTGTTTACAAACCTAGGTCCTCGCCTTATTCTTTTAGAGGAATGGGAATTGATGGCTTAAAGTTGTGGCATAAACATGCTTCCGCAAATGGCATCAAAATCATTTCAGAAGTAATGATGACCAGTCAAATTGATGCGATGAAAGATTATGTAGACATCTTTCAAGTTGGCGCTAGAAATTCGCAAAACTTCAATTTATTAGATGCCTTGGGCGAAGTCGATAAAGCAGTCTTGCTAAAGCGAGGCATCTCCGGAACCATAGATGAACTCCTGCACGCGGCTGAATACATATTTTCTAATGGCAACGAGCGAATCATGCTTTGTGAAAGAGGAATTCGTTCTTATGAAAATGCTTATAGAAATTGTTTTGACATCAATGCCATTGCTATGCTAAAAGAAAAAACTCATCTCCCTGTGATTGCAGATCCTTCTCACGGAATCGGGCTTAGAAAATATGTAGACAAAGTGGCCTTGGCAAGTGTACTGGCAGGAGCAGATGGTGTTATTTTTGAGACGCATCAAATTCCAGAAAAAGCTTTTTCAGATGGACAGCAAACTTTAAATTTTGAAGAATCTTCGAGACTCATTCATAATTTAAAGAAAACGTATGCTTTTAAGAGAGAGTTAATTTAGAAGATGGTAGATAGTTAATCGTCTTTATCTACTAAAAAATGCAAAATAAGCAATGAGAAAAGCAAACCAGCCAGACACACATGTCCAGCTGGTTTTATTTATATAGCTTATTGAATCACAAGAAACTTACTCGTCATCATCCGTTCATCTTCTTGCAGAATAATAAAATAATTCCCTGTACTCAAATTAGCAACATTGATACTTTGATCAAATAGACTTGATTGACCTTCACGAATTAACATTCCCTGCGCATTTACTATTTTATAAGATAGTTCTTTTAATTCTTCGTTTTTAATGTTTAAAACATCTTGAGTGATCGTTGGGTAAACGTTTACACCATCCAAAGTTTTTACAATTTGATGGGTACTCGTAATCATTGAACCAAAACGATAGACCGTACCATCACTAGGATCACCAGAAACGACTAAAGGTTCATCGTCACCAAAAAACAAACCCGCTTGTTCTGCCATCACCGGATTGTCAATAGTACCTGTCATGCTCCAAACTAATTCTGCAACACCAGTAGTAAATTCAACATTTTCTGCAAAACCGCAAGTGAAGCCTCCGTAATCGTGAAATTCCACATTAGCAATGTTAGACGGTCCAAACCTGTACTCAATGTCATTTGTGCCTTCGTGAAACCAAGCTTGAAAATTTATAAAGGATTCAATGGGTAAGTTGCTATCCACTTCTTCATAGAAACCGACATTGTCCCATTCTATTTTCAAAATTCTATTAGGACTTTCTCCAGTTACTTCATAATTAATAGAAGACATTGATTTCCCACTTCTAAAACCTAAATCAATGACATCTGTCAGGTACGGCATGACCATGTCTATTTTACCATTATTTCCTAATCCACCTATGAGCATTCCACCTAATAGATCTTCTGTTGCATTTAAACTTGTTATGGTATCCCCAAAAAAATGAAAATCAAAAGGAATGGGCACTGTTAAAGCAGGGTCATCCCAAACTTGATTAAACGTTAAAGAAGTTGGGTTTTCCAATTCTTGATAAGTCGCTGTTTCTACCGTAAATACATAGGGTAAGGAACCTTGCCCATTTGCCATAAAGCAGAAAAAACTAAATAAAACGGAGTAGTATACTGATTTCATCTGTATTGATTTTGTTAACGATTTATAAACTTATGAAGTTTTAACACAGCTTTTTCTTAAGACTATGTTAGAAAGTACATAAGAATATCTAAAAGGTTGCATTTGTGTGATCAGCTTAAATAAAATGGAATGACTATTTTGTAGTCTTTCGTCACCAGTCGTTGGAGCAATAACACCTGTGTATTGATACCAATACTTAATCGAATTCTTAATAAAAAGAGTGCTAAACCAAAAACCTTCAAATACTAAATGTAAAAGTTTAAAGTACTTTGTTTCAACATACCAACAAGCTATTTCATGCACGGACAAAAGACAAAAGACAAAAGACTATAGACTATAGACAATAGACAATAGACCAGTCCGCCGAAGCTTTAGCGAAGGTGGACTACTTAAAGACCTTTCGCTTAGACAACCAAGCTTGAAATTTTCTGGCATTTACATTGTGTGCAGATAAGGTTTTTGCAAAAGCATGAGAACCAGAATTGTCTGGCTTTGCACACATGTAGAGGTATTTATGTTTTTTATAATTGAGTACTGCATCGATGCTCGTTATACTGGCTACAGAAATGGGACCAGGAGGCAATCCTTCATTTAAATAAGTATTGTATGGTGAGACTTTTTCTAGGTGTTTCAGTAAAACTCTTCTAATGGTAAAATCATTATTGGCATAAACAACTGTAGGGTCAGCTTGCAAAAGCATTCCTTTTTTCAATCGATTCAGGTACAATCCTGCGATGGTTGGTTTTTCATCATTTTTACTGGTTTCCCTTTCTACAATTGATGCCAAGGTGTAAATTTCTTCTGGACTTAATTCAAGTGCAGCAGCTTTTTCGCTTCGACCTTCTGCGGACCAAAACTTATTGTGTTCTTTGGCCATTCTTTCAATAAATTGTTCTGCATTGGTATTCCAATAAAAATCATAGGTATTCGGTATGAACATGGAAATAAAATCTTCCTTTTCAAAACCATTTTTTAGTATGATGTCTTCATCGAGCATTGCTGCAATTAAGGCAGCAGAATCGCATTCGATAAACTGTGCCGCTTTTCCAGCAATGTCATTCAGTTTTCGGCCAGTATTGAAGACCAGTTTTACAGTTTCTTGTTTACCTGCTTTTAGATGATTGATCAAGCGCCTATTGTTCCATCCTTTACCGATTTTAAAACGACCGGGCCTTATCTTTGAAAACTTCATTTTATCAGCTACCCATTTAAAAGATTCGATGTCTTCTACAAAACCATCTTTTTCTAAAATAGAAAGTAAATCTGGATAGCTCGAACCTGTGGGAATGCTTAAAATTGGATTGGATAAATCATCAGGGACATTTGCATCGAAAACTGCTTGGTATTTTCCATAAGCAAACCAAGCAGCTACTAAAATTATTAGTAATAGGGGAATAAGTAGTTTTTTCAAATTCAGTATTTATCAATTCAATGGAATTCCTCCGCTAGATTAATATTGTTCGTCAGAAGAAGGAAAATCAGAACTTTTGACGTCTTTAATATACAAACCCACTGCTTTTTTAATGCCATCAAAAAGGTCCATGTATCTCCTTAAAAAACGCGGGTTAAATTCCTTCGTTATGCCTAAAACGTCATGCGTTACTAAAACTTGCCCATCGGTGTGTTTTCCTCCACCTATTCCTATGGTTGGGATGCTTATTTTGTTGGTAACATCTTTACCTAATTTAGCAGGAATTTTTTCTAATACAACTGCGAAGCAACCTAATTGGTCTAGTAGCTTTGCATCTTTTTTAAGCTTCTTTGCTTCTTCAGCTTCTTTGGCTCTTACCGTATAAGTTCCAAATTTGTAGATCGATTGTGGAGTTAATCCTAAATGACCCATGACAGGAATACCTGCTCTTAATATTTTGGTGATGCATTCAGCAATCTCTTCTCCTCCTTCTAATTTTACTGCATGTGCACCTGATTCTTTCATAATCCGAATGGCAGATTCTAAGGCCTTCGCAGGATTAGATTGATAAGATCCAAATGGTAAATCCACAACAACCAAAGATTTTTTCACACCTCTCACCACGGAAGAAGCGTGGTATATCATTTGGTCCAAGGTAATGGGGAG
>CALDYJ010000021.1 GCA_937941095.1 uncultured Saprospiraceae bacterium
ATCATAATATTATTTTAAACAAAATATTTATTTATAATCAAATTTAAAACAAATTATATTAAAAAGCAAAATTCTTAATATTTAAAGTGCTAAACAACATCATCTTTTAGCAACCTAAAGATGAAGGCATCATGAATTACATTGTTTACTATGAAGTATTGTTTGAGCATTCCTTCTTTAATGAAACCTGCATTTTCTGCTGTAGCCACACTCTTAGTATTCGTGGTGGCAACAATGAGGTCAATTCGATTTACTTTTAATTTATTGAATGCATGGTTGACAAACTTAGGTAGCGCTCTTCTTATGATTCCAAAACCTTGAGCATTTGACTTTAGCCAATACCCAATTTCGGCTCTTCGATGTACTTTATCGATTCTGTGCAAAGCAAGCATGCCACTAAATTGATTTTTAAAGTAAATCATTGTGTTGAATTTTTGTCCCCCAACATTAAACTGACATACCTCTTTTACAAATTTTCTAGCATCCATTACACTTTTGGTTTTTTGGGTCCATGGAATCCATTCTTCCATGTACTTACGATTTTCTTCTATTGCTTCAAATAGATCTTCTGCATGCAATAAGTTTGGATGACATAAAACGACTTGCTCGTCAATGTCTATCAAGGTTTTCATTTTATTTTTATCAGCATTCATTCTTACAAACAAGTTTTATCCATTTAACAATATAAAGGGAAAATCATTCCTTTTTTATGATAATTTTTAATAATATTACAGCTTTAATTAATATAAGGACGGTATCCTCAAATCAAAGATTTTATGGCAAAAATCATTTCACTGCTAAACCATAAAGGTGGTGTTGGCAAAACTACAAGTGCAATCAATATTGGAGCAGGTTTAGTAGAACTTGATAAAAGAGTACTGCTCATTGATCTAGATCCTCAGGCAAATTTAAGTTTGTCTCTTGGAATTCCAAGACAAAAGTATTCCATTTACGAAGCAGTAAGAGGAGAATCAGAATTGGTACCATTTGAAATCAAAAAAGGATTTGATGTTGTCACCTCAAATCTTGATCTATCTGGTGCAGAGATGGAATTGATTAATGAAGCTGGTAGAGAGTTTATACTTAGAGAATTATTTGAACCAGTCATGGACGATTATGACTTTATCATCATTGATTGCCCTCCTTCTTTAGGATTATTGACACTTAATGCACTTACTTCAAGTCACTACGTTTACATTCCTTTGCAAACAGAATTTTTAGCCTTACAAGGTTTGACTAAAATCAAGCAAGTAATCGACAAGGTCAAATTTAGATTAAATAAAAAACTTCAAATAGGGGGCGTAATAGCAACCATGTATGATCACAGAAAAGTATTAAACAGAGATGTAGTAGAAACCATCAGAAAATATTTTGGTAGCAAAGTATTTAATACCCTCATCAGAGATAATGTTGCACTTGCTGAAGCTCCTGCTCAAAGAAAAGACATCTTTAGATACAGTCGTTCCAGTAATGGAGCAAAAGACTATTTAAAATTATGTAAAGAGATCATAGAAAGAATTGAAAACCCAGTTGTCACCAAAAGAAAGGTAGAAGCCTAATCTTAGCATTCTTATTAAATCAACTCAAAATCAAGAAAAGTGAGTAAGCATAAAAAGAAATTCAAGGCTGGGCTAGAAAGTTTATTTGGAGTAGAAACAGAAAAAGATACTTTACCTGAAGAGAGTCCTCTTCTAATTGAAACCGAAACCCTTGTCAAGAAAAAGAAAGGAAAAAAAATAAAAAGAGGCAAAAGAAGTGGTAAAAATTTTACTTCAGATTTAGATTCCTTGTTTACAGACACTGTTAAAGAAACGATCAAAGAGCAGGCTCAATCCTTGGTAAAAGACGAAGAGAAAACTTCAACAAAAAGAAGAAGAAAGAGACCTTTGAGTGGTTTGGATGCTTTGATCCAAAGAACCTATGAAGGACCTGTAGAAGATGAAAACTTCAAAAAAAGAGTCACATTCATCTTGGAAAAGAAAAAAGTTGAAAAACTTAAAAAGATAGCAAAGTCCGAAAGAAAATATTTAAAAGACCTTTTGAATAAGGTTTTGACTAAATTTATGGACGAATACGAAAAAGATCCAAGCGCCAATTAGAGGCAAATTCTTAATGTTTTCTTAATTGTTCAGCTTTTAAAAAGGATATAAAACGTTTTATATCCTTTTTTCGTTTTATTTAAGGGCTCAAAATGATGCTCTTCAATTAATTAATACATTTTCATGAGATATTTATTTTTCTGCTTAATCATCCTTTTCAACTTTAGTCTTTTCGCACAAGAGCCAGCAGTGGTGGAAGAAACAGCATCTAAAGTAGCTGATGATACACTAGTTCCGATACAAAAATCCCTTTTATGGAAAATTGAAGGCAAGGATTTAAAAAAAGACTCTTACCTTTTTGGCACCATACACATGATCCCTTCTAATAGTTTTTTCTGGCCTCCTAACACAAAAGAAGCTGTGAAAGCATGTGAAAGGATGACTTTTGAAATTAACATGGATGACATGACTAATATTGGTTCTCAAATGTCAATGATGATGAATTTATTTATGAAAAACGGAATGACACTTCCTAAACTCATAAGTGAAGACGATTACAAATTAGTAAGAGACCATTTTGATGAAATAGACATGCCTTTGCCTTCTTTTATGATTGATAAGATCAAACCAATGTTTTTGAGCATCATGGCCACAACAGATATGGATATGATGGGGGGAGGATTAATGGAAGCGGAAGAATCAAAGGAAGAAGAAAAGGTAGACGAGGGCATAAAATCATATGAAATGGAATTTATGACTTTGGCCAATGAAGCAGATATGCTTATGGATGGGTTAGAAACAGTCGAGTATCAAATGAGTATGTTTGATAGCATTCCTTATAAAGACCAAGCTATGATGTTAGTTGATGCCATTAAGATGGAACAAGACACTAGCGCTTCAAAAGACGGATCTTTAGAACATCTTGTAGAACTTTATATCCAACAAGATCTAGTTGCTTTACAAACTTCTATTCAAGAAGAAACCAGCGGCGTAGGCGAATTTGAAGACCTTCTGTTGATTCAAAGAAATAAAAATTGGATTCCTTTAATGGAAGATCAAATGAAAGACAAGCCTACATTCTTCGCTGTTGGTGCCGGTCATTTAGGTGGTAAAGAAGGTGTGATAGCTTTATTAAGAGCACAAGGATATACCTTAACACCAGCAAGTATTTATGAAGAAGATGTTGAAAAATCTAAAGAATAACCTTGGCACTCATTAAAACAATAAAAGATCATAGCCCAAAATTTGGTAAAGATTGCTTCCTTGCAGAAAACGCCACCATATTAGGTGATGTGATCATGGGCGATCAATGCTCTGTGTGGTTTCAAGCCGTAATCAGAGGGGATGTACACAGCATACGCATAGGAAACATGGTCAATGTTCAAGACGGAGCAATTATCCATTGTACATACGAATCTGCCCCTACAACAATAGGGAATAATGTTTCTATAGGCCATAGAGCCATCGTACACGGATGTACCATAGAAGATAATGTGCTTATAGGGATGGGCGCCATCGTCATGGACCATGCTGTTGTACAATCAAATAGTCTCGTAGCAGCTGGTGCAGTCGTACTAGAAAATAGTGTTTTAGAATCTGGCTATGTCTATGCAGGTGTCCCTGCAAAAAAAGTAAAGCAGCTTACAGAAGAAACATTCAAACACAACATAGAAAGGATAGCAAATAACTATGTTATGTATTCTTCTTGGTTTAAAGAATAAGTCTATCTGTTATTTTTTTCTTGGTCAAACCAGACCTTGGCCTGAGAATCCGGGTCTCCATTATAGTTAACCAAAATTTCTTCTCCAGGAAGAATATCCTTATAAGCGTAAATATCTAATGAATCATTCTCCGGATCTGGAAAATACTCCGCATTTGGTGAATAAGAATGATTATACAATGATCCAAATCCCAAAATAATGGCAATAGATTCATCATTTTCTCCCCAAAGAAAATAATAATCGTACAATTTTGTCTGATTTATTAATGCTAACTCTTTTTTAGGCAAAACGATGACTGGACATATCTCTATGATCTCACCAGCTTGAATAAACTTAGAACAAAAAACTCCTCTTCCTTCCAATTCACTTGGAGCAATATATAAATCAGGATTCCTTTGAGACATTGTATTCTTGTTTTCCTCGAGTTAAATAAACACCAGATAGAATAAGAACAAATCCTAAAATGTGGTACAAACCAATAACTTCTCCATCGAAGTAGCCCCAGGCTAAAGCTACAAGTGGAATTAAATAGCTAACAGTACTAGAAAACAATGGACTAGTTCTTTGTACTAATTTATAAAAAAAAATATTAGCTAAAAAGGTTCCGAAGAAAGAAAGAATGCTAACATACATTAATGATGACCATGCTTTGTCGCTAGTTTCGAAGACTTCAAAGATATTGGTGCTGAGTAAAATTAAAATAGCAGGTATAGTGATGATTCCAAAAGCAACAGAACTTATGGTAATGGCAGAATAATCTTTTAAAAACTTCCCTACAGTGTTTACACTTGTCCCATAGCCAATGGTAGCAATGACTATCAACATTGGATACAAAAGCTTATCACCAACTCCAGCCTCTTTGCCAAAAAGCAATAATAAACTCACTCCGACAAAACCGATTAAAACCCCACCGACCTTTGATGAATCTATGCGGGTACGAAAGAAAAAATAACCAAGTAATAAGGTAAATAAAGGTGTCATAGAATTTAGCAAGCCAGCTACCGAACTGCTAACATTGGTCTGAGCTACTGCATACAAATAAGCTGGTATCCCACTTCCACATAAACTAACAACCAATAGGTAAGGATAATCCTTTTTCTTTATTTTTCTAAACTCGTTGATTAAAAAGGGTGAAAAAGCTAAACCAGCAATTCCTATTCTAAAACATGCTAATTGAACAGGAGAAAAAGCTAATAAACTTTTTTTAATTAAAATAAAGGAAGAGCCCCAAACAAGGCATAAGGCTGCTAAGATTCCAATACTTACTAAATCAATATTTTTGGACTGATTTGGATTTGCGATAGGTATACATTTTTGTAAATGTAGCAAAATTGATCAATAAAAAAAGGGGCCTCTCAAAAATGAGAAGCCCCTTGACAATTATTATTAAATCAACATTTAATTTTCAATGATCAGCTTGTGGAACTCTGATTGTAAACCAGCACTGATTTTAATCAAGTAAACTCCATTAGCTAGACCGTTTATTTCAAAATTTTCATTTAATTCTCCTGATCTAAAAGAGAATTTTTGAGACTCAATTGTTTGTCCTAAGATGTTTAGGAATTCAACACTTACGAATTCTTTACTTTCTCCTTTCAAATGGATATTAAATGCCCCTTTATTAGGATTAGGAAAGACACTAAATGTTTCTACAAAATCAAGATCTTCAACAGCCACTATGTTATCTACAACAATGGTGACTACTGTATTAGCAAATCCACATGGACCAGCTACTTGAAGAATTACATTGTAAGTACCTGGTGACTCATAATTATGAGAAGGATTTGTTTCTGTGCTCGTATTGCCATCTCCAAAGTCCCAAATGAAGGAAGTACCGTATAAAGAAAGATTTTCAAAATCAACTTTACCATTATCTTCATTTGGTTCAAAATCAGCAATTGGATCTGAATTAACGATAATCAAATTTTCCTGGCTATTAATATCATTTCCGTAAGGATTTGATACGGCTAAAGTAACTGTGTAAACCCCTGGAGTATCATAAGTAACGATTGGATTTTGTTCATTTGATGAAGCCGGAGATCCACCTGGAAATAACCATGCCCAGCTAGTAGGATTGGTAGTAGACTCATCCATAAACTGTACCGTCATAGGAGCACAACCTGAAGCTATATCAGAGGTGAAAAGTGCGACAGGTCCCAATGGTAAAATAATTTTATCAATCACAACTTCTTCTGTCCAAACTGTGGTACCACAATCATTTGTAGCGCTAAGGCTAATGGTAAATGAGCCTTGATCAGCATATTCGTAAAAAGGATTTTCTAATTCACTAGTATTTCCATCCCCAAAATCCCAAAGGTATGTAGTTGCATTATCTGAGCTATTGAAAAAAGTAATGGCATTATCAGCTTGTGAAAGACTGAAAAAGGCATCAGGTTTATCATTTACTACAATTAAATCCGTTTGTATTACAGTATTAGATCCTACACCATTTCCGGCCTGAAGAATAATGGTATAAACACCTGCATCATTAAAAGTAACTACCGGATTTTGATCGTTTGATATAGCTGGTTCGCCACCATCAAAAGACCATAACCAGTTGTCAGGCATGTTAGTAGATAAGTCTGTAAACTGTACTGTAAAAGGAGCACAACCACTAGTTAAGTCTGATGTGAAAGCTGCAATAGGGGCTTGAGATCCACTTACTGTCAACATAGATGTGCTACTGACAGATCCACAATCATTAGTTGCTGTTAATACAATGGTATATGTGCCATCATCAGCATAGCTATGAGAAGGTTCTGCATCCGTGCTAGTATTTCCATCTCCAAAATCCCATGAATAAGAATTTGCCGCGATAGAATTATTATCGAATATCACATCTGGTCCATCTTGATTAACATTGAAAGAAGCACTAGGTACATCTTCAATTGTAATGTAAGAGATTTGAACTTCTGTATCCATTCCAGCTTGATTTCCAGCTTGCAAAATTACAGTGTATGTTCCTGCATTAGAATAAGTAATGCTTGGATTTTGTTCATTTGAAGAAGCTGGTGTTCCTCCCTCAAAAGACCAAGTCCAGGTATCAGGAAGATTAGTTGATAAATCACTGAAATCAACAACTAATGGTGCACAACCTGACTGAACACTTGCTGAGAAATCAGCATTAGGTAATTGAGCGCTACTGGAGTTATCAATTGTTATTTCTTGTGAACTGTTTGTACTTCCACAATTATTACTTGCTATTAAAGTAATTGTATATGTCCCGTTATCTGCGTACATGTGCATTGGATTAGCATCATTACTTGAGTTGCCATCACCAAAATCCCATAAGTAGGAACTTGCTCCACTTGAAGCATTGGTAAATGCTGCAGTACTTCCATCTTGCATCATTGAGAAGCCTACACTTGGAACATCTTCAATGGTAATGTATGAAAACTTAGCTTCTGTATCATTTCCTGCAGCGTTTCCAGCTTCTAAAATTACTGTATAGGTACCGGCTGCTGTATATGCTACACTTGGGTTTTGATCAGAACTTGTTGCAGGATTTCCTCCTTCAAAAGTCCATACCCAACTTGTAGGTGCATTACTAGAATTATCTGTAAACTGAATACTGGTTGGTGCACAAGCTCCTTGCGAATCAGAAGAAAAAGAAGCCATAGGAACTAAGCCACCATTTCCTGTACCAGAAGTATTGACTACTATTGTTTCGATAGAAGTTGTCGTCCCACAATTATTGGTAGCACTTAAAGATACCGTATAGGATCCATCTGCTCCATAAGTATGAGAAGGATTCTCATCTGTGCTCGTCATATTATCTCCAAAATCCCAGAAATAAGTATCTGCAGCTGTAGATAAGTTAGAGAAATTTACATTTGCCCCAACTTGACCTAAAGTAAAGTCTGCGACAGGTACATCTTCTATAACTACATAAGACAACCTTACCTCCGTATCTGTTCCTCCTAAATTACCTGATTGTAAAATAACACTGTACGTTCCTGGTGCACTATAAGTGACCGTAGGATCTCTCTCTGTAGAACTTGCTGGTGTTCCTCCTTCAAAAGTCCATACCCAATTAGTAGGTAAGTTAGTAGACTGATCAGTAAAATCAATTGAAAGCGGAGCACAACCACTTTGGACACTAGATCCAAAAGCAGCATTTGGAGGAGTGTTTCCTTCATTACCAGTTCCTGTCAAGTCAATAGTCACTGTTTGACTAACACTTTGTATTGTACAATCATTTGCTGCTGATAAGGTTACAGTATAGGTTCCTGATTCAGCATATACATGATATGGATTAAAATCTTGGCTTGAGTTTCCATCTCCAAAATCCCAAAAATAGTAGTTAGAATCTGAAGATTGATTTATGAATGTTACCGCTGCTGCAGATGCATTTGCAAAGCTGAACATTGCGTTAGGGGTTGGTTCAATGTTAACGTAGTCGTCGTATGTCACACTTTCCATTGACCCACCATTTGTTACTTCCAAAATAACATCGTAAGATCCTGCAGTTGCATAAACAACTGTCGGATGTTGTTCTGTTGATGTTGAAGGAGTCCCACCCGGAAAAGTCCATAACCAAGAATCAGCAGAAGGCTGAGTCATGTCTTGAAATTCGACCGTCACAGGTGCACAACCTTCAGTTGTATTTGCACTTATAAAAGGCACAACTGGTGTAGAGATGGTTTGATTCTCCGTTACAAAAATCGGTCTTTGCGTCAAAGAGATACCGTTAGAAGAGATAGAAGATACAGCATCTGTTTGTCCATAATCCCAATCTTTTTTATAAACCGTTGATAGGTTAAAACTTGCAGGAAAAGAGTATGTTCCCGAAGCAGACTCTACCCTATCTATGGTTGTTTTTGCCCACAAGGCATAAACATATTCTCCTTGTTCATTCACAAATGCTCCACCATCTAAATTTGAAGGAAGATTCATTGAAGCTGTTTTAGCAGCATCATATCTTGTACCATACAAGACGTCTGAAGCAGTTTTATATGCAATGCCTTCTAGATTCATTTCTAAATCAACATAAGGGCCCTTAAAGTTTATGTTTTTGTATAGTCCTAAAAGATCAAATTCATGTGTTGCCGCTGATTCTGTCTTATCCTCATAAATACTATAAATATGAATTTGGCGAATGTCTAATTTTATCGCATTGACTACTGTCTTAAGAATATAGTTTATTTGAAGATCTTCGTTTCCGAGAGATGTTCCGCTGAAGTCTTGTCTAGGTACATTAAATTCAGTGACGATCCATTCTTTTGAAGGATAAGTTGTTCCGAATCCGTGGCTTTTTAAGACCTCATCATATAGGGTCTTTCTTCTTTCCATTCCATAAGCAGCTTGATCAGAGTGTCTTTCATAAACAAAATCTCCGATGTTAACATCCCAGTAAAGTCTTACGGTTCCATCAATATCAGGATAAGAGTGAAAACCCATACAATCAAAATACGCTCCACCACCAAAAGGATATTCGGCAGTTGGGCTACCATCTACAGGATTATCTGTATTTCTTAAAATAGCATCTAAGAAACTTTCAGAACCAACACCTGCAATAGTTACATAATCCTCAGGCGATATCGTTTTTACGATTTCGTAACTAATTCTCAATAATCTTACATAATGTTCGATAGGAGCCTTTAGCTCATAGTTACAAGGAGGCGGATCTTGCATCCACCAGTTTCCAGCTAAAGTTTCATCCTTCCAAGCTGAATTAGAGAAGTCTCTTCCTGGTTCATTCCAAATCTCCCAGAATTTCACGTGTTCTGTATACATGGTAACAACATCCCACAAATATGCTGCATAGTAGTTGTCATCATTATATGGTGTACCATTGGCTCCACCATCCCAGATAGGCTCATACATGTTTTTAAACAATGTAGACTGGCACATGGCACCATTTTGACCTTGGCTCATATGCGTATCACGATATTCAGTTTTAGGATAACCAACAAAACAAGTAAGGTCACCTAAACCAATGTTTTTATAATGCTGAAAAGTTGACAATCTAATGTCATATCCCCATTGTTCCACAAACCTATTTGGAAGAGATGGTCTAATGGTTTTTACCCCTGCGCCTAAGATACCTTCAGACGGATTACCTGCAGCAATATTTGCTAAATCTTCGTCCGTATAAAGTTGTCCTGCTTGTGTAAAATGTAAATTACTTCCAGGTCTGAACAGACCTTCATATGGCTGAACTTGATCTCTAGCCGTATAATTGACTTGTGATGATAATTCAAATGAAAGTAAAATGACTAAACAAAAAAGTAGAATTCTACTCATGATAATCGATTTCTAAATGTTGATTAATAATATAATAATACGTTTGTAGGAAACGAATTTAGAAGAGGCAGAGATCTAAATTAGATCACGTATCTTCAAATTGTCTCACAATCAGTAATAATTCAAATTCTTTAAGGCTATTTAACGCCTTTAGGTGCTACAATTACCCAAATAAGGGTAGGTAACATATGTAGATCGGCGAACTCCTATGGAAATAAACTCGATAAAAGGAGATTTAGACTCAAGATATTATCTCTTAGTCTTTATTTGGTTGGGATTAATACAGTAAAAATAAACTATTTATGCAAATATTTAATAATGTTCTTTAAAGAATGTATCGTACCCGTCCAAAGTTTTAGCTCTTAGGATCTGTCTGTAGTTATTTTGAGTAACTGGATAGATGGTATAGTCCATTTCTTTTGGCATAAAATCATTTTCTTCATCATTAGCGAAATTCACATAATTCATCACTAATTCTTTGTTTTTGAACTTTCTGATCACGATTAAAGGTCTATCAACATCAGTTCCAAGAAATATATTTGAAAGTCTAAGCTTATCAAGCTTGAAGTTGTTTCTATGGAAGTTTGCTATAGATGATTTTGCATCTGTAACTTTTACACCACCTTTATCATTAATGACAATGATGACATAATGTAATTTGTCATCTTCGACTGTAAATTCTCCAGGTTTTCTATTTGCCTTTTCAGTTTTTGGGGCTTTTTTGATGGATTCATCACCCAATAATCTTAATATCTCTTTCGCTCTTTTTTCTTCATCTGTGCTAGGGTATTTGGCAATGACTTCCTTTAATGATTTTATGTAATTATCTTTTCCTTCTACATTTCCAACAGCCATAGCTTTTAGTAAGAAGAATTTAGGCATCATAATATTTGTAGGCCCAAAAGTGGATTCTACATTATTTATCCTCTTTATTACCTCACTGTAATTACTCTTTTTGAAAATGGTATAAGTTTCCTTATAGTAATTGTCCAACTTGTTTTGCTCTTCTTGGAATTTCTTGACATAATTAGGATCACTAATTATTCTCGCATATGAAGTCTCTGGATACTTTTCTAATAACTTGTTGTAGTATTCTTTGGCTTTCGCAGTGTTGCCTAAATCGTTATGGGCTAAATAAAGATAATACCAAGTAATCATGTCATGTTCAGTACTTGGATACTTTCTTAACAATTCTCCTTCATGATAATTCACAGTTTTATCATTTCTTTCAAGCTTATCTCTAAATAACTTTCCTAATTCAAAATAAGCATCCTCTATCTTTTTATTCGCATCTTTTTTTGCTTCGTCTGTAAAAGGAACAGCTTTAAATATTTGCTTCAAATCTGATTCAGATATATTTGTTTCGACAACACCATCTACCGTTTCTTCTTCATCAATACTGGAAATTCTTTGTTTCGAAGCTCTTCTCCAATCATCTTCAAGAGGTCTTCCACTCCATTTTCTATCGAATTCTTTTTTACCCTTTTTTACTAGTTTTTCATTATAAGCAAAATAGGTACTGGTACTAGACGCATTAGGGCCCCCTCTTCCTGTCACTTGTCTCTGCCCTGGTCTACCCTCTGCCTGAGTTCGATTTTTATATTTAGATGCTGCAGTATTCACCAGTTGACTTGCTGCAGCAGTTTTCGCTGCTTCTTGCTCCTTTTTTAATTTCTTTGCTAGTGCTTTTTGTTCAGCAAGATCCATATTGCTAATGCTGAGCAAACTGTCTTGCAATGTTACTATTTCAATGTTTTCGGCTATCTCTTTTAAGTTAGTTGCATTTCGAACTACGTCTTTATAACGTTCATCACTTGTGTTTAAAACGATAAGCGTGCTATCAAAATAATTTTTTGCATTTACAAATGATTCTTCTTCAAAGTATAAGTTTGCAAGTTTTAAGTAGGTCTCTGCTTTTTGGGCACTATTTTTTGTGCTTGCCGCAAGAGCTAATCTGAAATTTTCAATAGCGATTGGTCTTTCCCCATTTTTCAATGCTAACTCCCCTAGTACAAAATAAATTTGATCTTTATAATCAACATTTTTGTAATCTTTGAGCATCCTCTTTAAGCTTCTTCTTGTATTTGCTAAAGATTCTTTGCCTGTGGCGAATGCATTCTCAACCATGCTCAATTTCGCACTAAATTGCATTTCATAATCATTGGTTAATTTCATTGCTTTTTGAAAATAAGCAACTGCTTTATCCGATTGATTTTGCATTTGATAAATCTGTGCTAAAATATATGAATACCTAGATCTTTGTTTTCTATCTCCTCCTGCAGCTATGGCTTCTTCCAAAAATGGGATGGCTTGTTTGTATTTCTTTTGTCTAAGAAATAGATGTGCTGTTGCCGCTGGAATTTCACTTAATATTTCTTTGTCAACATCAGTGATGCCTTGAATTTGTTGAAGCAATCTTTGTGCATCATCAAACTTATCTCTTTCTATTAATGTTCTAGCCAACCATAATTTTCCTTCATTGAAAGCTGGCTTATGCTTCATGAAATAATTTTCAGGATTGGTATTAGGATTCTCTTTTAATTTTTTGAGTTCCTTTTTAGAAGGTTCTTCTTTTACAATCTTTTTTATTGGGTCGACAGGTTCTTTTTTCTCTTCTTTCTTTTCTGTAGTCTTTTTAGGGTCTGAAGATTTTTTCTTTTTACTTTTTTTACCTTTCTTTCTTCTCTTCCTTTCTTTTTCTCGTTCTTTTCTTTCCTTCTTTTTTTTCTTTTTA
>CALDYJ010000022.1 GCA_937941095.1 uncultured Saprospiraceae bacterium
CCTCCTCCGCCATAGTCGAAAGAACAATGTTCTTTCGACTTTTTTTATGGGCTATTCTCAATAAAGTAAAATAGAAATCTCCAAAATTTTAAAAGGAAACACAGCGCTTTTATGAAATAAGTCAAGTCAAATGTATCTTCATGGATGATTTTACCTACAATTAAAAGTTTAAGCCAAAAGACATTGGTTGGTATGTCTAAAGAAATGAATTTAGCAAAGGATGAAACATTTGCTTTGTTTAGCAAATTCATGCCTTTGAAGAAGGAAATCAAAAATACTGTAAACGATGATGTCCTGGATCTTCAGATCTATTCGACCAACTATTTTCAAAACTTTAATCCTTTGAATACTTTCGTAAAATGGGCAGCTGTTGAAGTTAGCACCACAGAAGATTTGCCGAAAGGCATGATGAGCCTAACGCTGCCAAGTGGAAACTATGCTGTCTTTGAACAAAAAATGAGTGCCTACGATGCTTCGATTTATGAATACATCTTTATGAAGTGGATTCCAAGTAGTGAATTTAATTTGGATGATCGTCCGCATTTTGATGTATTAAATAAGGAAATTCAAAACCGAAATCCAGAGGCAATGCAAGAAATCTGGATTCCCATCAAAGAGAAAGTTTAATTATAAAATTGCATTGAAAAACATACTTATTATAGGTGGGGGGATTTTTGGACTTTCTTCAGCATATGCTTTAACAGAAAGAGGTCATAAAGTAGTTGTTGTCGATCAAGGGACCATTCCTCATCCATTGGCTTCTTCTACTGACATTTCTAAAGCCGTTCGTTTAGAATATGGTCAAGATGTTTTGTATTCGAAACTTACGTACAAAAGCATCTCAAAATGGAAAACTTGGAATGAAGTCTTTGATAAGAATAATTATGTTGAAACAGGGTACCTCATGCTCTTAAATGGAACATTAAATGATGGCCTTCACACATTTGAAGCTTCTAGTAAAAAATCGCTAAGTCACTTAGGTTTTGAACTTAATCACTTAGTTGATGAAGCATTTGAAGAAGCCTTTCCCATCTTAAAAGATTCTGGTTTTAATGAAGCAGTTTTCAATCCTCTGGGAGGTTATGTAAAAGCACAGTCAGCTGTACAAAGTTTGTATACTCATTTAAAATTTAGAGGAGTCGAATTTATTTTAAACAATCCATTGCTTTCTTTATCAGAAAAAGAAGGGGATTTAGCATTCCATTTTAAAAAAGAGCTCACAAAATCTTTTGATGCTTATGTTTTGGCTTGTGGCTCAATGACACCTCATTTAGTTCCTTCTTTAAGTTCCTGCATGCGGATTACATCTCATGCAATATTCGGATTGCTTCCTAAAGATCCCAGTGCATATTCAGCGGCAAACTTACCAGTCTTTTCTGCGGATATAACAAACACAGGTTGGTATGGCTTTCCTTTTTCAAAATCAAATGATTGCCTTAAGATTGCGATGCATTCCAATGGGAAAGAAATTCATCCAGACGACGAACGTAAAATTAATCCTACTGATATATCCGCTTTAGAGCAGTTTCTTCAAAATTACTTCCCTTCTTTATTAGATGCTAGGTTGGTATACACTCATCGATGTTTATACACAGATACTTTAGATGGCCATTTTTGGATTGATGCTCATCCTAAGCATCCAAATCTTTATATTTGTTCAGGTGGTAGCGGGCATGGATTCAAAATGGCTCCGATGATAGGAGACTTATTAGCTGATCTTGTGGAGGACAAGACGAACAATTATTTAGATAGGTTTAAATGGAGACAGCTGAATTATTTGACTGAATCAGAAGAGGAAGCGAGACATAAAATTTAAACATAATAGTTAAAAATAGGGTATAGGTATACTGAAATTCAATTTCCTTTAGAGAAAGATATTATGAAAGAAGAACAAAACATAAAAGTAGCGGTTGATGCTGTAGTATTTGCATACAAAGAAGAAAGACTCTATGTTTTATTAATTCAACGCAAATATGGACAGTTCAAAAATGAATGGGCACTTCCTGGTGGCTTCGTAAAAACTAATGAAAGTCTAGATAAGGCAGTAGTAAGAGAGTTAAAGGAAGAAACAGGTGTAAAGGTTAATTACCTTGAACAACTATTTACCTTTGGAGAGGTTAAAAGAGATCCAAGACAGCGAGTTGTCTCCATCGCCTACTATGCCTTAGTAAATCCATCTAAGTTTAAATTGAATGCTCAAACAGATGCAAAGGACGCACAATGGTTTCCGATAGAAGAAGTTCCTAAACTAGCCTTTGATCATAAACTCATTCTCAAAAAAGCAAAAGAAAGATTACAAACTAAGGTGCTATATCAGCCCATAGGCTTTAATTTACTTAAGCCTACATTTGTTTTTTCAGACTTAGAAAAGCTGTACCAAACGCTTTTGGAAGAGAAAATTGATCGTAGAAATTTCAGAAAAAAGATACTAAGTTTTGATATTCTAGAAGAAACCGGCCAACAAAAGAAGATTGGAAGTGGAAGACCAGCAATGATTTATAAGTTTAATAAGCCTAAATACAGGGCTTTAGAAAAGAGAGGCTTTTATTTTGAAATTAAATATGCGTAAAAACTACGCATATTACTTGCTTGTAAACGTAAAGTGATTTATATTTGTGTATATAATACACAATATATGGTAATTCACTTAGATCCTTTATTTACTCCATTTCCAGACTTAGAAGTACTCCCATACCAATACTTCATATTTCCTGGAGGAGAACCTCACATTAAGATAGATGCTGGTAAGCAACGTAGACCTGATTTACTTATAACATGCCGAATCAGATCCTTTAGAGAATTAGGTAAGCTAATGCTTTGTGTGGACGCTTGCAATAGATTAGGCTTCAAGCGCATTAGTTTATTTCTGCCATATTTCCCTGGAGCTAGACAAGATAGGATTAATGTAGCAGGAGAGGCCTTAACTTTAAAAATCTATGCTGATGTCATCAATGGACTAAATTTTGAACGAGTATACCTTTTTGACCCACACTCAGCTCAAACTCAGATTTTTTTAAATAACTGTTGCATATTAAATAATCACCTCTACATCAATAAGGTATTAAAGACTTTACCTCTAAACACATTGCTAGTCTCTCCAGATGCTGGAGCACACAGAAAACTTAATGAACTAAAGGAGTCGATTAGAAACATAGAAATTATTAAGTGTACAAAACAAAGAAATGTAGAAACAGGTAAGTTAAGTGGGTTTAATGTAGAAGCAAATGATTTGGGGCAGCGGCCATGTCTCATTGTAGATGACATTTGTGATGGAGGTGGCACCTTTTTAGGCATCGCTAAAAAGTTAAAAGAGAAAAATGCAGGCACACTTTATTTAGCTGTTTCTCACGGTATCTTTAGTAAAGGCATTGATGAGCTATTAAAGTTTTATACTAAAATTTACACTACTGATTCTTTCTATTCTATTATCACCGATGAAGGCCTGCAACAAATGGAATTGGAGGACTGCATAGAAAAATCAATTTTTAATTTAATCACCCTTAATTAGAATTATGAATCCGATGCTATTAACTGATGGCTATAAATTAGATCATCGCAGACAGTACCCTTCAAATACAAGTTTAGTTTATTCAAACTGGACTGCTAGAAAAAGTCGTATGGAAGGTATTGATGAAGTGGTGTTTTTTGGTTTACAATATTTCATCAAGAAATACATGATCGAAAGTTTTAATCGTGACTTTTTTGGTAAAACAAAATTAGAGCTTGGCACCCAGTACGCTAGAAGAGTAAATAACTACTTAGGGGAAAACGCTGTGGGGATCAAACACATTGAAGCATTGCACGATCTGGGGTACTTACCCATCGCTATTAAGGCCCTCCCTGAGGGCACTGCTGTTCCGATTAAAGTACCAATGTTTACTTTATACAATACTTTACCGGATTTTTTCTGGTTGACAAATTATTTTGAAACCTTAATTTCTACAACAGTTTGGATGCCTTGTACTTCCGCAACTTTGGCCTTAGCCTATAGGAAAATTTTAAACAATTATGCTGAAGAGACTTCCTCCGATCAAGACTTTGTTGATTGGCAGGGACATGATTTTTCCATGAGAGGAATGGCAGGATTAGAAGCAGCCATGATGAGCGCTGCAGGACATTTGTTGAGTTTTAAGGGAACGGACACTATCCCTGCAATAGATTTTTTGGAACAATACTACCATGCTAATGCAGAAAATGAAATTTTAGGAGGAAGTGTGGCTGCTACAGAACATTCAGTGATGAGTATGGGTACCCTTTCAGATGAGTTCAACACCTTCAAGAGATTAGTCACTGAAGTTTACCCAAGAGGCATTGTGTCTATTGTTTCTGATACTTGGGATCTATGGAAAGTGATTGGCGAATATTTGCCTCAGCTAAAAAATGAAATCCTGAAAAGAGAGGGCAAAATTGTTATCAGACCAGACAGTGGTGATCCAGTAAAAATTATCTGCGGTGATCCTGAATCCAAAAGTACAAAAGCTCAAAAAGGTGTGGTAGAATTACTTTGGGACATCTTTGGTGGAAAGATAAATGAAAAGGGTTATAAAGAATTGGATCCACACATAGGAGCTATTTATGGTGACAGCATAACTTTAAAACGAGCGGAAGCCATTTGTCAACAATTGAAAAGCAAAGGTTTTGCAAGTACAAATATAGTATTAGGCATTGGCTCTTATACTTATCAATACAATACTAGAGATACTTTCGGTTTTGCCATGAAAGCAACTTATGGTGAAGTAGACGGAAAGGGAAGGGCAATCTATAAAGATCCGGTCACTGATAATGGCACTAAGAAGTCAGCACGTGGTTTATTAAAGGTAGAGAATCGTAACAATACAATAATTTTAAAAGATGAAGTCGAATGGTCTGAAGAAAAAAGAGGAGCCTTAAAATTGATTTATAAAGATGGAGTTTTAATTAATGAAGAAAGCCTAAGAACTATCCGAGGTAGAATTCAAGAGAATTTGAAAAAAGAAGAAAGCTTAATCGTTTAAAAGTAAATTTTATGAAAAACATTTATCCGCCACAAAGTATAGTCCAACTTCATAAAAGAGAAAAGTCAATCTTTTTAGCCGGATCCATAGAAATGGGAAAGGCTGAAGATTGGCAATCTCAATTAGAAGTCTACTTTCAAGATTTAGAAAAATACACCATTTTAAATCCTCGCAGAAAAGATTGGGACAGTTCCTGGGAACAACACTTTGAAAGCCCACAATTTTATCAGCAAGTTACTTGGGAGCTAAATGCCTTAGAAAAAGCTGACCACATTATTCTCTATTTTTGTCCCGATACTAAATCGCCTATTTCTCTTCTTGAATTGGGATTGTTTGCAAATAGCAAAAAGCTATTAGTCTGCTGCCCAAAAGGATTTTGGAGAAGGGGGAATGTAGAAATTGTATGCGAACGATATGACATTCCTTTCTATGAGCATTTGGGCGATTTACTTTTAACAAACTTCAAAAAGAGCTGAGTCTAGACGTTTCCAAAGCAGTAAAGTTCTTATTTTTCGATCAATCAATATTTTTCTCGGACAAACTTAAACTTGAGTGGAAACTTTAGTATATTTCTATACTGTTCTTATTATAGACTCATTACTAATTAAATTCTATTCATGATCACCACTATTCTTTTTTGGGTTTCTGTTATCGCTGGAGGTATACTTATCTTATTGATGTTGCTTTCTTTGATAGGAGGAATCGATATAGATACAGATCTAGAACTTGGTTCTACAGATGTGGAAACAGATTCTGGAGGGATAGGCTTGTTTAAAGGTTTTTTGACTTTTATTTCGGTTAGTTCTTGGGTCATCAAAATTCTTTTGGCTTCAAATAAACATCCTGGAATAGCAGTTGGCATTGGTGTACTCACTGGTGTGCTTGCTTTTCTTTTGCTGAATTACTTGTTCCGTCTTTTATTGAAAAACGAAAGCAATGTCAATTGGCAGATAAGCGATTCATTATTTCAAAAAGGAGAGGTGTATTTAAGGATCCCTGCGGATCAAAAGAACAATGGAATTATTCATGTAAAAATAAAAGGAGCCATGCGTGAGATAAAAGCACGCTCGGCCGAAAAGATAGAAATCAAAACTGGAGACCCAATACGTGTGGTAGAAGTGGATGAAGATTATGTATTGGTAAAGAAAGAAATTTAATCACTCAATAATCAATATTTTATGACAACTGAAATTTTAATGCTAGTTGGATTTATCGTTTTTCTAGCAATCTTATTCTTACTTTTTTTCATTAGCAGATACAGAAGATGTCCCTCAGACAAAATACTTGTGGTCTATGGTAAAACCGGAGGCGAACAATCTGCAAAATGTTATGCAGGAGGAGCTGCTTTTGTTTGGCCAGTAATCCAAGATTATAGATACTTGGACCTAACACCTATAAGTATAGATGTTAATCTACAAGATGCCTTATCTAAACAAAACATTAGAGTATCTGTACCTGCACAATTTACAGTTGGTGTAAGCAACAAGCCCCACCTTATGCTATCAGCAGCTGAAAGGTTACTTGGCTTGGAACAACCTGCCATTAGATCTTTGGCACATGACATCATCATGGGTCAAATGAGATTGGTTATAGCGAATATGGATATTGAAGAATTAAATACTGATAGAGATAAATTTGTTGAATCCGTTTACCAGAACGTAGGCAAAGAACTTAATAAAATTGGACTTGAATTGATCAATGTAAACGTTACTGACATCCAAGACGAATCTGGCTACATACAAGCGCTTGGAAAAGAAGCTGCCGCAAAGGCCATTAATGATGCAAAAATAAAAGTTGCCAATGAAGTTAGAACAGGTGCCATTGGTCAGGCAGAAGCACAACAAGATCAACGAACTAAGGTTGCGGATGCCAACAGCAGAGCAGAAGTAGGAGAGGCAAACGCTAATCAAGTTCAACGTATAAAAGTTTCTGAAGCGAATTCACTCGCAGAAATTGGTGAAGCTGAGGCCTTGCAACTTCAAAGAATAAGTGTAGCAGATGCCAATTCAAAAGCAGAAATCGGAGAAGCTGAAGCAAGAGCAATAGCAACTGAAGGAAAAAACAACTCAAGCATTAAAATTGCTAATTCAAATGCCACTAGAGACATTGAAATTGCTGAAGCTGAAAGAAAGGCAACTGCTGCAAGAAAAGTAGCTAGTGCAAAAGCACTTGAAGAAGCTTATGTTGCTGAAAAAGCAGCTGAAGATGCAAGAGCTAAAATGGAATTAGCAAAGAAACAAGCAGATGAAGTGGTAGAAGCTGATATTGCAAAGCAAAAGGCAATCATCGCTGCGCAAGCTGAAGCTGAACGCCAAAGAGAAACAGCAAAGGGACAAGCGGATGCTGTTTTAGCCCAGTACATGGCTCAAGCCAAAGGTCAAGAAGAACTCTTGACTAAACAAGCTGAAGGATTTCAAAAATTGGTAGAAGCCGCTGGTGGAGATCCTCAATCTGCGATAGGCTATTTGATGATCGACAAATTAACAGAATTAGCAAAAATACAGACTTCAGCGATCAAAGATCTTGGCATCGATAAAGTTATCGTTTACGATAATGGAAGTGGACAAGGTGTAGGCAATTTTGTGCAAGGATTGTACGGAATGATGCCACAGCTAAACGATTTCCTTTCGCAAAGTGGCATGAGTTTGCCAAAAGCGCTTATTGGGAACGACAAAGACAAAACAGAAATAGCTACAAAAGAAACTGAAGAAGAATAAATAAGCTCGAGAACCTGTTTGTATAACAGGTTCTTTTTACTTTAAAACTATGAATCTAAAACAATGACTCAAAACAAAAAAATCTTACTTGGGGTTCTAACTTTCTTACCGATTTTATTTTTCATTTGGTACTTCTACACCATATTCTCTTTTATAGGTGGTCTAAGTGAATTTGGTCCAGGAGATATGAACGAAAACGAAATTTTTTCATCAATGATGCTTAAAATGTTTCTGCCAATTGGCCTAATGATGTTGACATCCCTAGGACTATTAGTTTATTATATAGTGGATATATTTAGTTTAAACCCTAACTTTAAGACAGAAAATAGTAACAATAAAATAGCTTGGACTCTGGTGGTACTCTTTGCTGGATTTATAGGTATGTACGTCTATTTCTTTATCGAGATAGTCCCGAGAAAGGTTTCCACAGAGAATCAACAATTGTTGTGATCATTAACAATCTGCAAAATACTAGATGGTAAATAAAACAAAAACATTCATTAGCTTCATTTTTATATTCATAAGCACTTTTGTGAGTGCTCAACCCTTCGATTGCAATGGAGATTTCATTTTAGCTTTGTATAATGAAGGAGCTTCTATTTTTTATAGAATAGAAATTGATCCTTTGAGCAATGATGTTGTTTTTAATCCTTTGTCACCTGGAAATTCAGGTGAAACAATTAACGCAATTGGTTACCGCTCTACCGACAATTTTGTTTACGGTATGAGTGGAAATGAACTCTGTCAAGTCAATAGATTTGGTAAAGCAACAGTTGTTGCAACCTTAGAAGAACTTAGTCCTTTTTTGGGTTATTATGCTGGAGATATTCCACAAGATGGAAAGCATTTATATTTACTAGGCAGCCAAGGAGGTTTTGTAAATTACACCATTCAGATTGCAAAAGTCAACTTAGAAGACTACTCTGTAGAAACATTCTTCATTCCTAATGCAGATGACTTACAAGTATTTATTACAGACATAAGTTTTGAACCAAATGAGGGTTTGGTTTATGGCTTCGATAGGAATCAAGACCGCTTAATAAAGTTTGACATTGAGACAGGCATAATTGACGAAAGTATTTTTCCTAGTAATAATAATGTGGATGCAATGGGAGCAATCTTCTTTGATGCTTTCGGTAATTTGTATGGTTACGGACAACAGCCAGGGTCAAATATTTCGGATACTTTTTATAAAATAAATAAAACAAGTGGTGAGTTTTCGATTGAAGCCATCGGCCCAGGAGCTTCAGGCAAAGATGCTTGTTCTTGCCCTTTTACAGTTGAAATTCAAAAGGAAGTGATTCCCAAAGTGGTTTTACCTTGCGATGAATTACAATACACTTTTAAGATCGTTAATACAACTCTTGAAACATTAGAAGGTGTAAGCTTTCAAGATTTAATGCCTGAGGAAATTAGTATCGAAGAAATAATCTACAATCCTTTTGGTGGGAACATTATCAGCGGAGTAGGTACTAATTTTTTGAGCATAGAAGATATGGAAATTCCAAACGGTACTGACAGTATAGTTGTTAAGGTTGAAATAAGCGGTGCAGAAGCAGGATTTTATCGAAATCAAGCCTTATTATTTAATCTCCCTTCAGAGTTAGGTGATGAAACCTTTAGTGATGATCCAAGCACTTTGACATTTGGAGATTCTACCCTTTTTGAAGTCATCCCATTGAACATAGATCCTGAAAATGGTGAAGCGGTTATTTGCAATGAAGAATCTATCTCTCTGATGACGCAAGCCTATACTGGTGCTGAATATTTATGGAATACTGGAGCTACTGGTAACAGCATAAATGTAGATCAAGAAGGTTGGTATTTTGTTGAAGTAGATAACGGCTGTGAAGAATTCGTTGATTCCATTTTTGTAACCGAAAATGGAGTAAATGTAAGTTTAGGACCAGATTTAGAGATAGCTCTGGGTGACAGCATCCAATTGAACGCCAATTACACAGAAGGAGCT
>CALDYJ010000023.1 GCA_937941095.1 uncultured Saprospiraceae bacterium
CTGAAGCAATGTCCCAAGAAAATTTTTCTCGTTGAATCTTCCCTTTTTTGATAAGCTCTTTTTTTAAATCTTCAGAACCATTAAGGGTCTTCATGGCTTGGTAAATATCTTGATGCCTATCTGGGTTAATGAGTATAGCAGCTTGTCCAGCTACTTCAGGCATAGAACTTACATTAGAAGTGATGACTGGGACTTCAGCATGAAATGCTTCTAGTATAGGTAAACCAAATCCTTCAAACAAAGAAGGGTAAACGAAACAATCTGCCGCAGCAAGTAATGATGGAAGTTCATTATCAGGAACAAAACCTAAGAACTTTATGCGATCTTTATGTTTTAGTTGTTCATAAGTATCCTTATGAGCTTTATTTTGCCAAGCCATCCTACCTGCAATTAAAAGATCTACGTTCTGTTCTTCTTTTGCAAAAAGATCAAATGCTTTTAAGATCCGCACCATATTTTTTCTTGGATGGATGGCTCCTACAAATAAAAAATATGATCTACCATTATTGAACTGCGCTCTGGTCTTTCTTTTTTCATCATCTGTAGAAGCTTGGAATTTACCTCTGCAAGCATTTTGAACAGCCTGAATTTTATTAGCATCTATTTCTTGAAAATGACTTAAGATGTCTTTCTTTACGAACTTAGAAACTGTGACAATGGCATCTGCCTTTTTTAAGAATAAAGGATTATGCTTTTTATAATACTTGTAGACGTTTTTAGGGACTTGGCTCGGATAGTGGATGTAAGCCAAGTCGTGGACTGTGAGTAAGGTCGGCGTTTCTGCTTTTAAACTCAGATAGCCATCAGGAGAAAAAAACACATCCGCTTTCTCCTTGTTTAAAAATCGCTTGAGACTCCATTCAAACCATATTTTCCATAAGATAGGATGCCTTGCTGGGGGTGATATGACGATAGGTCTCACATTATCTGCAAAAACAAACTTCTGATCAAAAGGCCTATCAAAAAGGAAAATGAATTCGTCCTCAGGGTGATTTTTCACCATTCTTGACAGGATTTCATAGGTGTAATGGCCTATTCCTTCAAGCTTGTTGTTTAAGAGAAACCTTGTATTTACTGCTATTTTCAATGGGTATTGAGTGCTTTTGTGCAATATACGGAATTGGATTATAGTCCATAAACCTGATCGATAAAAGAAAAGTAGTGACAGAAAACACTCATAAGTCAGGTTTCTGAATTTGCCAAGTATTAAGCATATGAGGCCGATTGGCTTTCAAGACTGATCTATTTAGTGTAAATTTAATTGCAACAAGAATATTAAGCTATGGATACTAAAGCTTTAAAACACGAAAATTTGATCTATGCCTAAAACTCCATCCAGAAAGTTATTCGACCTAATAAAGTCGCTTAGTTCCGCTGAAAAGCGTTACTTCAAGGTATTTGCAAACAAGAAAAACGAAAGTAAGAGTAAGTACCTTACTTTGTTCGATGCCATTGAAAGCCAGTCAGTCTTTAATGATGAGCACTTGATTACCCAAGTATATGGCTCTACAAAAATCACTTCTAGGAAGTATTCAGAGCTTAAAGCCTATTTATACGATTTTATCTTAAAAAGTCTTCAAGCCTATGATGAAAAGTCTTCCGTTGGAACAAGGATCTCTAATATGATGGGCAATGTCCAAGCTTTATATAAAAGAGGACATTATGCAGACTGTAAAGATGTATTGAAAAAGGTTAAAAAAGTAGCTTTGCATTATGAAGAGTTTTCTCACCTAATTGATATTCTAAAATGGGAAAAATGGCTAGCTCATACCACCATAGATGTGGACTTTTTAAATGATCAACTGCATCGTATTGAAGAAGAGGAAAAACGATATTTTGTTCAACTGAATAACCTCTCATCCTATAGAAACATATTTTTAAAACTTTATTTGTCCATCAAAAAGAACATTACAGAAGATGTTCTGATTTCTGAAACAGAAAACCTAGATTTAATCAAAGGCGAAAGATTTAAATCTCATAGAGCGAAGGTGCTTTATTATCGAGTTAAAACTTCCCTTGCATTCATTAAGTCAGACATTAGGGAGTTTTACCTTAACAGCAAACAGTTGATCCAAGTCATGGAAAGTGAAAAGCACTTCCTAGGTGAAGATGTCTCTGAATACATTTCTGCGATCAGTAATTATTGCATGAGTTGTAAGGTTACCAAGAACTATGATGAATGGGAGTTGGCTATAAATAAGTTCAATAAAATCAAGGCTTTGAACTATGATGATGGCTTAAAAATCCATAGACAATACTACCAAAACATCTTTTCGTATTGCATTATAAATGGTGAATTTAAAAGAGCGAAATCCGCTTTGAAGGATCATTTAGAAAAGATAAAGCAGTTTGATGCAAATCTCTTTGAAAGAAAAACTTTCTATTTTTATTATTCTTACATCCATTTTGGATGTGGTGATTATGAAAAGGCTTTAGAATATTTAAATCACTGGTTAAGTTTGCCAAAGACTGCCGAGCGTCCATATTATGCCATGTTGGCTAGAATTTTCAATTTGGTTTTGCATTACGAAATGGAAAATAATCTCCTATTAGAATCTTTATTGAGATCTACTTATAGGTTTTTGAAAAAAGAAAATCAACTGCATGAAATAGAAAGAGCGTTTTTAAACTTCATTAAGAATGCTACCAAGGCTGTTTCTAAAGCAGAAGTAAAAATGCTCTTGATAGAACTTCAAGAAAAATTAATGGATGCAAATGATGGTGAATATGCTAAGATTGGGCAGTTTGATTTATCTGCTTGGGTTACGTCTAAAATTGAGAATGTAAGTTTTGCGGATGCAGTAAGAAAAGAATTCATTGTACAAGGGGCATAAAAAAAGTACATTTACACGCAGTAATAAGTTAAATTCCTTTTTACTGCGTGTTATATTGTACTAATCCAATTATCCACCAATACCAAGATTGCTGGTACTTTGTTTGAAGCGGAAATCAATGTCATCATCAATTATTCCTCCGCCTCCTCTTTCCCACCAGAATGATGAACCACCTCGTCTAGGATTCCAATACCCCCCTCTTGTGTTTAATTGCTGCTTGTCATCAAGCAAATTGGCCTTGTCTTTTAGACCGTCGATGTTAAGTTTTTTCCTAGCCATAAATCACGAGTTTTAATGAAGAAATTATGTCAATTTAAATATAAGAACTTAAAGATCGGGATTCTGACAAAAAAAGGTTATAAGTCAGTTTCTTGCCAGCAAGCTTTCGCTTCGGTTTAAGGGGAAAGACCTTATGTTCCTTTTATTAAGGTAATTCAAAAATTGATAAATAACAAGCTTGTTTATGGCGCTTAACCGACTTGATTCCTCATTTTGGAAATGATGTTCCAAACTAAATGTGATTCATAGCCTTTTTGGAGGACGTATTTACCTGCTTTTTGAAATTTTTCATAATCCCAATCATCATCAGTACCCATCTTTTTAAGGATTAAGTCTTCGAGGGTTTGGAGGTATTCCTCTTCATCAATTTCTAGCATGGCCTTTTTGATGCAATAATCTGATATGCGTTTCATTTTCAATTGACGTAGGATCTTGCCTTTCCCCCATTTTTTCATTCTAAACTTACCACGTGCATAAGACTGTGCAAAGCGCTCTTCGTTTAGATAATTATCTGTAATGAGTTCTGTGATCACATTTTCTAGATCCATGCCATAGACACCGAGCTTTAGAAGTTTGCTCCTTACTTCAGAGTGACACCTGTCCTGATAGGCGCAATAATGTTGGAGCTTTTTTAAAGCTTGTTCGTAGGTAGTGTATTTAGCCATAGAAGAATCCAAAATTAATAATCTTCTTTGACTAATGAACAGCTTCTACAAATAGTTTAAATTTTAAGTAGTTTCTTGAAAAAGGATTTACCATTTTCTTCTGTCACTCTCAAATAATATAAACCAGTGTGCTGATGCTCAAGGTCTAAATAGCGTTTGGCGTTTAATTCTTTAAGTCTTAATTGCCCTAGGAATTTGCCATTTATTGAAAATATTTCTATGCTTTCAATGCTGATTTTTGTTTCAATGTATACAAGGCCTGTACTAGGATTTGGAAACATGCTGATCAAATCTGTTTCGTCTACATTTACACTAGAGAAAATTAAATCAACAAAATAGTCTGCTGAATATTCACATCCATTTGCATCGGTTATAGTGACTGAGTAATCTCCTGATGCTAAATCAAAGATGTCTTCACTTGTTTCACCATTGCTCCAAATAAAAGTAAAAGGAGGCGCTATACCAAAAACATCAATGTCAATACTGCCATCAGATCCAGTAGTGTTAACAATTTCCACTTCTGTAATGTCTAGAATAGGTTCTGCAAAATCTACATTTAAAGTTTCTCCTTCTATTGTACATCCTATATCATCAGTAATGGTAAAGCTTAAGGTGCCAGATGATGAAGCCAAAATAGAATCGCCTTGCAATCCATTTTCCCAAGTAATATCGAATGGAGGATGGTCTCCTGTGATGTCTAATGTGATGTAAAATGAATCTTGCCTACAAGGTAAAAGCTCTACTTCAGCTATGTAATCAAATTCTTCTTCCTCCACGTTTAGAAGAAGCTGCGCTTCACAATTAGTAACATCTGCCGCAATGATTAAGGTGTAAATTCCTGGGCTATTTACCATGATGCTTTCTAGATTACCAATGCTGTTTAAATTTGGGTCTAGCCAATTAAAGCTCAATGTTCCACTGCCAATGGAATTACTTGCATCTAGCGTAATCATTGTATTTTGACAGTTAAATTTGCCGTAAGGCAAAACAATAGCTTCCGGAAGAATGATGTCTTCATCAATTTTTACGATGACTTCATCAAAAGCAGAACAATTAGTGTTTAGGTTTTTAACCTCTAAGGTATAAGTACCAAATGCATCCACAACCGGATTCAAACTGCTTTCACCACTAACTATGTTTCCGTCATCAGTAGTCCATATATAGGTAAACATGATTCCTGTATTAGAATTGCTGCCATCTAAGCTTACTGGAAAATTGGGATTGGGAGTAGTGCAGCTTGGAACCAAGATGACATCGATTCCTGCGTCAGCAGTCGGCAGTCCAGAAGTACAGGTTAAACTCACTTCGTCTTCGTCAGAACAGCCAGTATTAATGTCTGTCACTATCAAGGTGTAGGTGCCACAGATGTCTGTAATAAATGTTGAAAGTGTTCCTTGCAAATTTCCTGAGGCATCAAACCATTCATATAAATAATTCGGTCCTGTGCTCGTACTGGTGCCTCCTAAGGTAACAAAGGGTGTATTGCAATCAATGATTTGGTTTTCGCCTGCATCTGCAACAACGCCTAAAGTATCACAAGAGATTTTGATGCTGTCTGAAGTCGCAATGCATCCGTTTGTCATGTCTTCAATGCAAAGGAAAAAGATGCCGCAATCTGTAAGATTGATGCTGGGGCCACTTTGGATAACAGTTCCAGATCCATCTTTCCATTGGTAAAGGTAATCAGGATTAGGATTTCCCTCCGTCAAAGCAATGATGTTGTTGATGCAAGTCAAACTAGTCTCTAAGCCATCATTTATAATGTTTGGATAATCTGAATTATCCACAATTGTTATGGAAGCTTGCGCCGTACAAACATTTAAATTGTCTGTGACTGTAAGGGTATACGTTCCTCCTAAGTTTATGGTAGGACTTAAAGTATTGGAGCCTGCAATGATGTTTCCATTTGTAGTCGTCCAATCATAAACGATTGAAGTACCTACACTGCTATTGGTTGCGTCTAATTGTAATACTGGATTAGTGCAATCAATAATTCCTGGATCTTCAATAATAGCTGTAGGTAAATTAATGTCTTCCGTGATATCAAAAGTCTCTATTGTAGAACAAGCATTGTCATCACTTACCGTTACGGTATATGTCCCTGGATTACAAATTTGATTTGGAAGACTTGGGTCGCTCCAAAGGAAAGTGTAAGGTTCGTTGCCACCATTTACAATGAGCTCAACTGACCCTTTTGGGTTAGCACAATCTATGTTTATAATGTTTGACGCAAAAGCATTAAGCTGCGCAGCTTGTGAAATCATACCTGTCGCAATCATGCTACAATTATTTGCATCGGTTGCCGTCACCGTATATGTTCCTGCAGATAAATTTGAAAGATTTTGTGTGGTCGCTCCATTTGACCACAAGAAAGTATACGGTGCACTACCAGCAGATGGAATAGCAGTAAGCGAACCATCGTTAAGGCCAAAACAACTGATGTTTATCGCATCGACTGTCAAGCTTAAAGTACATCCAAACTCTGATACACTCACCACATCCATCATCTGACAATTTGAAGCATCCGTTACTGTTACTGTATAGTCGCCAGGACTTAGGCTGCTGATGAAAGCAGTAGTCCCTCCATTGCTCCATGCATAGTTGTATGGAGGTGTTCCTCCTGAAACATTTGCCATAGCATTACCATTATTAGCACCCGCTGATGTCTCACCATTTGCATTTAAGCTTAGGTTTAAAATGCTGGGTTCGCTTATGAAAAATGATTCTGTAATTTGACATGTATTTGCATCTGTAACAGTTACGGCATAAGAACCTGCAGCTAAATTATTGATTGCTGCGGTATTGGCTCCATTGGACCAAATGTATTGATAAGGAGGCAATCCTTGAGTGACATTTACATTGATATTGCCATCATTAAAACCGTTGCAAGAAATGTTGTTGCTAATCGGAGTGGTGATTATACCAATCGGTGCTTGTACGGTAACAGAAGCTGTCGAAGTACAGCCATTGCTGTTATTGGCAACCGTTAGTACATAAGTACCGGCTAAATTGATTTCAGGATTCAAGGTCATTGGGTCAGCAATGATGTTGCCATCTGCAGTTGACCAAAAGTAAGAAAAGTCTGTCCCTGTTGAAGACCCATTTCCATTTAACAAAATGCTCGCATTTGCACAGCTTAATATGCCGGAAGCATTTGCTACAGCAATGGGAAAATTGGTGTCAACACTTACGTTAGCGCATTCTTGACTTGTACATCCATTTGTACCCGTGATGACTGCGCAATAAGTTCCCGGAGCTGAAGGGGAAATGATAAAATCTGAACTGCTAAAATTATTTGGACCTGACCAAAAACATGAATTGCCATTCATATTGCTTGAAGAAACATCCAAGCTTGAATTGTTATTTACACAATCAATGGTGATGTCAGCAATAGGATTTATAAGTGGTGGAAAAATATCTTGATTAATGATGATACTTGCTGTATTCGTACAGCCACTTAAAGTGTTAGTGACTAATAGTTCATAAGAACCAGATTGATCTATGGTAACACTAAAGCCACTTGGACTTCCTACAATGTTGCCGTCAGAGCTGGTCCAATCGTAATTAAAATCTATTCCTGTTGAAGATCCCGAAGCATCTAAATTAAGGCTTGTTATGTTGCAATCTAAAGTGCTGCTGTTAGAAAAGATACTTGCATCTGGATCATTTATGTCTTGCTCCACGACCGTAGAGGCTGAGTTTGTACATCCATTGCTGGCATCCAAGACGGTTAAGGTATAAGTACCGGTTTGGTCAACAGTTGGGCTTAGCGTAGTCGCCCCACTCACTAAATTGCCATCTAAGGTAGTCCAGATGTAAGTGACGTTCCCTCCTTGTTGAGAACCAAGTCCACTTAATGAAATGGTGCTAAAATTACAGTTTAAAATACCATTGCTCATCGCAACAGCATTTGGAGCATTAAGGTCTTCTACGACATCTACGGAGCCGAATGATTCACAATTATTAATTAGATCTTCTACTCTTAAAGTATATGTCCCCGAAGCGCTGACAATGATTGTTGAATTTGTACCAATAATGCTTCCATTAGCATCGTACCACTCAAAACTTATGGCGGCTCCACTTTGAGAACTACTGTTTGATCCATCCAATAGTACAGTCGAATTAGTACAAGATAAAATACTAGGTGGAAGAATTATTAAATTTGGGGGAGCGATATCTATTTGTTGATTATAGCTTGCTTGTGATGAGCAGCCATTTGTAAAAGTAGCCACAACCGTATATGTTCCAGGGTCGGTTACTTGAATTTGATTATTGGTAGAATTAAAACCATTTGGACCTGCCCATAAATACGTTTCACCAGTTTGACTGGTAGATGCGCTCAAGCTTGAAGTCACATTCGTACAAGTTAGTAATGAGCCTCCAGTGATGTTTACTGAAAAGCCTCCAGAATTATCATTGATTAGAATTTGTGCTGCACCAGTACAACCATTATCGAGATTCGTCACTTGAAAGGTATAGTTTCCTCCAGAACAAAGATCTTCTACAAGATTAGTAGATATAGTATTGCCATTATTGTCCATCCATTGATAAACCAAATTACTTGATGAACTACTTACATTTGGGCTTACGGTAAAACAAGGATTTGTACAATCGATAAAACCTGTACTTGGAATGTTTATACTTGGTATTTCGGTGTCCTCGTTTATTTGAATGCTGAATGATTCAACACAATTGCTGTTGTCTGTGATGGTTAAATTGTAGAGACCTCCACTCGTAAATCCACTTTCAAAATTAGAATTACCACCCGATGGCCATGCATAGCTATAAGGCGCATTACCACCAATTGCCTGTACAATGATTTCACCATTTGCTGAACAAGTCACATCTTGTTGGCTAACAATGTTTACACCCAAAGCTAAGGGTTCTCCTATTGTTGCAGTAGCGGAAGCTGTTGCTCCAAGATTGTCTGTAACAACAACCGTGTAATTTCCTGCAGCTAAAGCAGTAGCAGTAGCAGCAGTTTGACCGTTGTCCCATAAATAAGTATAAGGAGCTGTTCCGTTGGAAGCTAAAACAGCAGCCGAACCATTAGAAGCGCCGTTGCAGTTGACATCATTTTCAAAGAAAATACTTGCAGAAAGATTGCTCCCTCCGGAATTGTTATCTATTGTTACATCGAAGCTTCCACTTTCTACCGTATCGTTTGTACTACCAGAACCATTTCCAAAAACGGAAGAGAAATAAAATGAAAGTACATCGCCATTGTTTCCTACTGGAGCTGTCCAGTCATAAGTCCAGCTTACAGAAGAATTGCCGTTAAAATTTAATGCCGGTGCATGTTCAACATAAGTCTTGCCACCAAAAACTACAGTTGTTGCAGAATTGCCTACATTAGAAATTGTACCAGCTTCAGTATTGCTATCATCTAATGCGACTATTTGAAATCCTGACCGAATGGGAGTTGTGCCAGCTATGAAAGAATTAGTAACTGTAACATTGTATGTGGTCCCTGGAACGACCGATGATGGTATTCCCGACACCGCAATGTCACCGTTAAAATTTCCGCCACTGTGGCATTGTGCACAAGTTTGTTCATTTGGTGCACCAGTCTTTCCATTGGGTGGATTGGAAGAGTTACTCATAAACATGTAGCTTAGAGCAAGTAATCCTAAAATATAGTAAGCATATGGCAATTTTCTGATCATATCATTCAGTTTATGACAAGTTCAATAAGTATATAATTCAAATATTGGCCCAAAGTAGAGATTAGATTACTGCATGGTAAGTTAAGTATTTCATGACATTTTAAGTGTCGCGCTAACGAAAAGAACCTTACGCAATCTACGATCACGTAAGGTCTTTAAATGTTTAGAAAATTTTGAGTTTCTTGGGAAAACTACATCTTCAAAATACTTCTTTTGTGAAGTCTATTCCCGCTTTTTGTTTGTAATAATATGAAATATATGCCCGCTTCCATTGTGGAAGTCTCTATTCTAAAACCATCTTTGCTGAGTCGGCTTACTTGTCTTATTACCTCAACTCCTAAGGTATTGTAAAGAATGATCTCCACCTCTTCGTCAAAATCTGCCTTAATGTTTAAGCTTTCGCGAAATGGGTTCGGGTATATTTTTACATCCTGTAAAAAGAAGTCATCTTCCGTAGAAGTTACTTGATCTGGATTTTGATCTGGGCTTTCAGTATTTGGATCAAGCTCGCCACCATTATCTAATTGTACATACAACATTTCTCCATCACAATCTTCATCAACATCGTTGTTTGGAATTTCAGGAGTACCGGGGCTGATGTCTGGATTGTTATCATCACAATCTATGTCAGAATGATAGCCATCTCCATCTTCATCTATGACCCAAACTGTACCATCACAATTTTCATCTAAATCATTGTTGGGAATTTCTACAGCACCTGGGTAAACACCAGGGTGGAAGTCATTGCAATCAATGTCTGAATTCCATCCATCTCCGTCGTTATCTATGATTTCAATCAAGCCATCGCAGTTTTCATCTAAATCATTATTTATTATTTCAATGGCACCAGGATAAATGTCTGGGTTGTTATCGTCACAATCTTCATCTGAATTAAAGCCATCTAGATCATTGTCAATTATAAGGCTAATGCCATCACAATTTTCATCCGTCTCATTGTTAGGAATTTCAGTTACGGAAGGATTAATGTTTGGGTCGTTGTCGTCACAATCTTCATCCGAATTGAAACCATCTCCGTCATTATCTATGATCATCTCTGTACCATCACAATTTTCATCAATGCCGTTGTTAGGAATTTCTAAAGCATTTGGATTGACATCAGGATTGTTGTCGTCACAATCTTCGTCCGAATTAAATCCATCATTGTCATCATCAATGATTAGGGCTATGCCATCACAATCCTCATCGATGTCATTGTTGGGTATTTCAACTGTGCCCGAATTGACTTCAGGGTTGTTATCATCACAATCTTCATCCGAATTAAATCCATCATTGTCATCATCGATGATTAAGGCTATGCCATCGCAATCTTCATCAATGTCATTATTTGGAATTTCCGTAGCGCCTGGATTGCTTGCAGTGTTGTTGTCATCACAATCCTCATCTGAATTGTAACCATCGTTGTCATCATCAATGATCAAGACGATGCCATCACAATTTTCATCGATGTCATTGTTTGGAATTTCTACAGCGCCTGGATTGCTCTCGGGATTGTTGTCGTCACAATCTTCATCTGAAGTAAATCCGTCACCATCCAAATCGATAAAAGTTTTAAACTTGTCTGGTACTAAAAATACTGGTTCACCTGATAAGATAATGGTTTCGCTGCTCACATTATCTATTTCGCCATCTATGGAATGAGACCAATTTGTTTTATGCAAAGTAAGTAAGTTGAAACTTTCAGGAAAAGTATATTCCGCGTAAGCGACCTCACTTTTATCCATGGTCGTTTCGGCCCAAATTACGTACCTAAATTTATCCTCATTGTTTTTAAAGGCAGCTCCTCTAACACTATTTGGTAAGGCCATCAAGTCTGTTTGGGCTTGATCAAATTTATAAGAACTTAGCGTCTCTGACATCGTCTTGAAAGCGATTCCTTGATTCGTAAACTCTTGTGTATATGGTACTGAAGTATTTAGGTTTTTATATAAACCCATCAATTGAAACTCATGGTCTGCAGATTCAGGATCAACATCTTCACCAAGTCTATAAAAGTGTACATGATCGATGTCATATTTTTGCACATTTATAAAAGTTTTGATGGTCCAGTTTCTTTGGATTTCATCGTTGCCATAATTGTCACCTCCAGGCAAGACTTTATGTCTAGGAATATTTGTTTCTGTGATTATATATCTTTTCTTTGGGAATTGACTTCCATCGTAACCGAATTCTGCAAAGACATCATCAAATTCTACTTTCTTATTGGTTACACCATCTGCAGCATAATCCGAATTTCTTAAATAGTCGAAATCATTTTTACTTGGGTTCCAATCTATTCTATACCTACCTTCCACATGAGGATAACTGTGGTAACTTAGAACATCAAAATAGGCACCACCTTTTAATGGGTATTCTGCAGATACCTTTCCGCCATCTGGATTATCTGTGTTCCTTAAAATGCAATGTAAAAAACTAGGATAACCAATGCCACCTGTGGTAATGTAATCATCTGGATCAATGTACTTGATTACTTCGTACGCAATCCTCAACATTCGAACATAATGTTGAACGGGAGCTTTCATTTTTGTGTCGCAAGGATCAGGATCAGTTTCCCACCATGAACCAGCAGTACCTCTCGGTAGCCAAGCATTTGGTGTCCAGGACAAATCGGGTTCGTTCATCACTTCCCAATATTTCACATAAGGGCCATAGGTGTTGACTGTTTTCCAAAGGTAAATAGCCATGTGATTGTCATCATTGACGGGCGTACCATTTTCTCCATTATCCCAGATGGGTTCATACATGTTAGCAAACAATTGTGAATGAATAGAATCACAATACATAAGTGTGTCTTTGTGAGCATCCTCAGGATTTCCAATAAAGACAGTATGATCGCGCATACCTATTTTGTGATAATGTTGAAAGTCAGCAACTCTGATTTGTTGGCCAAAATAATTCATGAACCATTCTGGTAGAGCCACTCTTAAAGATTTGACTCCGGCACCGACTACTCCTGAAGCAGGATTCCCTGCTGCTATGTTAGCAAGCAGTGTATCTGTTCCTTCCCAATTAGGGTAGTAATCTAGATTTACGCCGTAACCAAATTCTCCATAATATGGAGGTACGACATCGTTAGCTGTTTGATTGATTTGTGTGAAGCCTGGTAATGCGCATAGGCATGTCAGGCAAATGAGTAACCATTTGTAATTTTGCATCTTCCCAAGATTTAGTAATTAAATTTTTGTACTTGATTTTCATCAAGTCATTTAAACTATTAGTGTCTGATCTAAATCAGTGGGGGGAGTTTGTGTTGAAGTGTATGATACAAGTATAAGATAGAATGATGAGAACTAAGATTGCTCAAACTTGAAAATGTGACAGTATTTATGATGTAAATGTATTGTTGTATTCCGTTTGTTCTTAATGTAAAAACCATTAATAAATGCTAGCATTTAACTAATATGATAATAATATTAGGCTTAAACACATAGTTGTTTTTAGTCATGAAAGGATAAATAGATGTTCGAAATATTATGTTGGGTGACGCAGATTGCTGAAGTATAATGCAAATAATCACTGATTATGCATTCCTAATTATTGAAATCTTTTTGAAGATTTTGAAAATATCAGTGCTCTTAAGTCTTCTAAAGGTTCATTTAATAAATGCCTAAAATCCCATTTAAAAAAGTTAAGTGCTGATTTTCCAAGCTTAAAATCTCTATAAAATAATTGAGCAAATTCTGGAAAGACAGCTAAACCGATCAAGAGGTAAGCTATCTCTGGGACAGTTATTTTACCTGCACCAATTCGAAAGGCACACATTCTTACTTCTTCAATGATGCTGGTACTATAGCCCAGAATAACGTGAGCGATGTCATGTTTTTCATATTTAGGGGTGAGTGAAAAAGACTTGTTTGTATAAAAATTTGCCCATTCTTTAGCTAAACTTCCTGCTGGAAAAGTTTCTAATTTTTCTAGATCGATTTCCCATGAATATTCTTCAACCTTAAAATACTTCAGGTAGAATTTTATCGAAAGGTCTGAAACTTTATAAAGAGACTGTTCTCTTATGCGTAAGAATAGGTTATACCAAGATGGTAAGTTGCACACTGCCGTATGGATGATTCCATTTAATTGATACGTACTAAGTTTAATGCTTGATTGAGTCATGCTGATAATTTTTAACGGTTAAATAAAAACTCTAAAAGAAAATTGTGCTCCAAGTCTATAAGCAGAAAGAGTGAATGCATGGGCTGCTTAAAGAACATCATTAGTATTACCATGCTAAAAGTGAAAACATAAAGCATTTTGAAATTCGTGATGTTTCTATTCCAAATAAATTTATTTGCAAATAAAAAAGAGTGATCGGTATCAATGTTTTTTATGGCGCGATGTTCCAGATTAAGGTCTAAGTGATCCCGGAGGGATTTTAGTTCTTTAATGGAATAATAAATAGCAAAAGCTGGTGCAAATAAAGGGAAGGCGAAATAGGGGAAGATTGCTAAACCTAATAAAGTAAGGGGAGTAAAAAATTGAAAAAATAATAAAGCATATAGACCAACACCGGAGAGGATTCCATATTGAGCAAGTGTTAGAGAAACTAAACTAAACTTTGATTTATCATATCTTGAAAACCAATAAGCCAAGTAGGGGATAAGTGTGAATATTATTAATGTTGGGTAATATTCTAAATTGAAAAATTCTAGTTCTTTATTAAATATAGGTGTTAGTACTAAACCATATATTGGCGATACACCCATGAAAATGAATTCACCAATTTTAAACCTCAGTTTTGGATGTGCAATTAGGCTTATTATGATGGAGATGCTAATTATAAGAGCGATGACTGCTAAAACCATAATTTATATTTTAAAAGTACTTTGAAATTCAAAGTAGATGTATAAAAAAAATCACTTTCTAGTTTTCAATAATTTTTCGAGTGCGTTTAAGTGTTCATTAAAGGCTTTCTTTCCACTTTTACTTGCTTTGTAGGAAGTCTTTGGCTTTTTATTAAAAAAAACTTTTTCAATAATGATGTATTCATCTTTTTCCAATGCTTTTATATGGCTAGCAAGTCGACCATCTGTCAGGTCAAGCATATCTTTAAATGTATTAAAGTCAACCCACTCATTTACCATAAGTACGGACATGATCCCAAGACGGACTTTATTGTCAAAAGATTTATTAAGATTAGCAATGATCTTTTTCATTAATCTTTTTGCTGTTTAAAATACATCAAGGCACCATAAAATATATTTCCAAGTCCAAAGCCTAGCGCCCAAAATTCTAGGCCATAAGCGAGGTTAAACATGCATATTATTCCAAGGATAATTAAAGTTAATCCAAGATATTTTATTTCATTTCTAGTGAATTTACTTCCATTAATGCAGGCAAGGCCATAAAATATGAGTGTACTTGGTGCTAATAAACCTGGTAAATCTAAGTGCAATAAGCCGAGACAGAAAGCTGCGCCTGTCAAAAGCGGGATGGCAGTATTTATAAATAGTCTTTTTGCAATTGGTGACCAGACATCAAGGCCTTTCTTTTTTGCTCTTTTGTGTGTAAAATAGAAAGCTCCAATAAAGGCCAATACAAATATGGCTAAGCCATTTAAAAAGATAAAGACGTTACTTGCTAGGCCCCAGTTTGACCAGTTTTGTGCTTTTTCGAAGTACAGCATGTCATTTGAAAATGGGCTGATGTCCAAAAACAAATACACAAGACTAATACCAATTAGACCTATGACACCCGCTATTATGCCTGAAAGACCACTTAGAGAAACGAAGTGGCTTGACCGCTCCATTAGTGAGCGAATCTGGTTTATTGAATCAAGGGCTTTTAAATCATTCATTTGCTGTTATTAAAAGTACTTTGAATTTCAAAGTTAAGTAATAATAATTAAACTTGCAAGAGGGGAGCTATATTGTATGAATGAAAATTATTTTCGCAGTGTTTCGATCCACTTAGCTACAGCAACGATTTCTGCATCTTTTAGAATGCCTTTGAAAGGCGTCATTAAACCTTTTCCATGATAAACTTGAGCGACACTTTCTTCCAAGCTAATTTTTGAAATGGTCAGGTCTTTCGCACCATTTACATTTAGATCCCCAGTAAATCCATGGCAAGTAGCGCAGAAGGTTTTAAACTTCTTTTTAGCATCAATACCTTCTAGGTCTTTTGCGCCCACATTGGCTATTATTTCTTTGGCCTTAGCCAATTGTTCCGGAGTCGCTCCTGAGGAATCGTTTTTTTCTGCAGCTTTCTTCTTTTTTGCTTTTTTCTTTGGTGATTCATCGGCCACTTGTTCGACATTGCTTTTTTTCTTTTGTTTTTTCTCCGGTGCGCATGAAGAAAAAGAAATGAAGGAGAATAAGATCAGAAGGGTAAAAAGTCTTAAAAGCATGGATGTTGAATTTTCTTCATGAACAGTTTAATAATTCAACAAATTAATGCATTTTGAATTAATTCATATTGCAAGCTTAGATTTATTCTCATATCTAATGATTTGCAGTTAAGTTTTACATTTAAAAGACTTATTTATGTTCTACAGAGAGAAATTCCAGCTTGCCCAGCAAATTACGATGCTAACCAAATAATTGCTAGGACAATTGAGGGTTTTGGTTTTAGGTAATATTGGGCTGCGGAAGGTCTGAAAGAAGAAGACCTCAACTATAGGCTTACAAAAGAATCAAGGTCAAGTTTTGAAAATTTAAAACACATTTATGGTTTGGCAGAGACCTTAATGGAATTTACTAAATGATCAATTAGCAGATGCGCTTTGGCATGTAGGCCAAGTGGTCATGATGAGAAGAGCTTCAGGCAATCCAATTGATGCAAAGGTCAATGTGTTTTTAGGAAATGTTAGCACCTAAGGTTCAGGCATAAATAATTTTACGATTGAATCCGTATGTTCCCTTATGATTTCTTCAGCATAAGGATCCAAGATATTCATTCGGTGATTGAGATAAGGAATCATAAATCTATTAGAAATGGCACTCAAGAAAATGAAATGAAAATTTTCTAGGCTTATGTTGGACATTATTCCGACATCTTGAAATTTAGTAAGCAGATTTTTCGAAAGTTCGATGTATTTGTCGAGGATGCGTTCGGTCTTTTCAACCAGTTTATTGGCAGACATGCTTTCTCTAAAAGCAATCTTTATAAGATAAGGTTTTTTAGCATTAAACTTCACAAGGCTTTCAACGCACTTCCTAAAAATTGCTTTTTTGTCTTGGTGTACATTAAAATCTACTGTAATTAAATAGCCACAATCTTCTAAAAATTCTTCGAAAAGTTCTTGAACAACCACTAACCAAAGTTTTTCTTTATTGCCAAAATGGTAGCTGATTACAGCATGATTAACTTCGGCTTTAGTTGCAAGTGTACGGAAAGAAGTGCCGTCATATCCTTTTTCCGAAAAAAAGATTTTGGCGGCATCAATAATGGATTTTCTGGTTAGATAAGACTTTTTACTGCTGGTGTCTAGATTGTGCATTTAGAAATTTGGTCATTTGGTTTTTAAAGATGCAGAATTTTTGCTTAGGAAAAAATCAAAAGAGATATGATTTTTAAATTAGATTTGAAAACTAACCATTGTGGTTATAACAGTTTTGCCGCAATAAAGCCAGTTGTCCAAGCGGCTTGAAAATTATAACCACCTGTAATGCCGTCTACATTGATCATTTCACCTGCAAGATAAAGGCCTTCAATTTTTTTACTCCGCATTTTTTGAAAATCAATAGAGTTCAAACTTACACCTCCACTGGTCACAAATTCTTCCTTAAAAGTCGTTTTTCCACTGATCTCATAAACATCATGAGCAAGGATGTTTACCATTTTATTTACGCTTTTTTTGCCGAGCTCTCTCCATTTTTTATCCTTTGGAAGATCTATTTTATTTAAGAGAAAAAGCCATAACCTTTCTGGTATTTTATATGGTTTAATGTTATGCAATTGTTTATCAGGAGAATCTTTGATGTAGCTTTCTAGCATTTCTACGATGTCATTTTGAGCATTGACGTTCACCCAATTTACGATTGCTTTAAACTTATAATCAAGCTCATGAAGTAACCTTGCCCCAAAAGCGGAAAGTTTAAGAATGGCAGGCCCACTCATTCCCCAATGGGTGATCAATAGTGGACCTTCACTTTGCAGTTTGATGCCTTCTATTTTGACCATAGCATTAGGAGCAACAACACCCATTAAGCTAGTGATGTTTTCATTGGGCATATTGAAGGTGAAGAGTGAAGGTACTGGATCAACTATTTCATGGCCCAGTTCTTCGAGCCAGCTCATTCCTGCTCTTTTTGGAGAGCCTCCACAAGCCAGTATGACCTTATCAAAACTTTTATCGCTTTGATTAGGATCTTTAAATTGTAATTTGATTCCTTTCTCCGTTTTCACCAATTTCTGAACAGAATGACTGAATTCTAGTGGAATTCCTTTGGCTTTGATTTGTTTTAAAAAACAATCAATGATGGTTTGGGAATCATTACTTGTTGGAAAAACTCGATTGTCTTCTTGCGTGTATAATTTGACTCCTCTTTTTTGAAACCAATCAAAAGTATCTTTGGTGCTAAATTCTTTAAAGATCTTTTTGAGTTTGCGCCCTCCTCTAGGATATGCTTTTGATAAGGTAGCAATTGATGTTTCGCCATTGCATACATTGCATCTTCCTCCGCCAGATATAGCTACTTTGGAGAGTACCTTTTTTGTTTTTTCATAGATGACAACATAGGCATCAGGATAATTTTCTTTGCAATTTATGGCTGCAAAAAATCCTGCAGCTCCTCCTCCGATTATGGCGACTTTCATGGAAACAAAGATAGTTCGAACCTTTCGAATAATCGAATAATCGAATAATCGAATAATCGAATAATCGAATAATCGAACCATTCGAACAAACGAACATGTGAACAAACGAACCGTTCGGACATAGGAATCATCGAACAATTACAACAAACGAGCAGCTCGACAGTTCGAATAACTCGAATAATTCGAATAGTTCAAAAATGACTCAGTGTCTACTTTTTCTAGCAGTATTTATAATAGAGACAAAAATGGCAATCAGCTCATTATTTTCTGAAATTAGCATAGAGATTTTGTCTTTGTCAACTTTAAAAACATTATTAATGATTTTAAGACAAGTGAATGTTTCACGAAGTTCTTTTAAACATACTTTCATTTTGTGGATAAAATCTGCTGCAGATTCGGCATCTCGAGCTTCAGCATAATTTAAAGCAGGCGATGTGCCCGAACGCAATAATTGCGAACCAAGATGTTTTTTTGAAACGGAATCCATTAAATTGTCAGAAAATTGGACAATATTTGACGCAAAAGTGATGAGACGTGCATCTAAGTCACGTGAAGTGTTTAGTTTAGTCATAACTTTATTTTTCCAAATATAAATAAATGTTCGAATAACTCGAATGGTTCGAATGGTTCGAATGGTTCGAATAGCTCGAATGCTCGAATAGCTCGAATAGCTCGAATGGTTCGAACAGGGCAAAACAATAAATTTTGAAAACACTTGCAAGAGGATTCTCAAATACCTAAATTTGCGTTCCTTAAATAAAGGAGTATAGTGAAAAGGCTTTATATCTGCTCTGCCACTAATCAGGTCCCTTAGCTCAGTTGGTTAGAGCACCTGACTCATAATCAGGGGGTCCAAGGTTCGAGCCCTTGAGGGACCACATAGAATTAAAAAGCTACATTTCAGTTGGAATGTAGCTTTTTTTGGTTTTACCCCCAACCCTCCCACCCATCCCAACAGTCTACTATAATAAAGCCCCTTCATAATCCATCATTAAATCTCATAACATGAATACTAAACTAATCTTCATTGCCACATTACTTACATTTCTAATGTCTAATTGCTCAAATGATGAGGATGGATCTCCAAACAAAAACATAAGCATTGGTGATTGCACCTTTGTACAAGTCGATGAAGACATGGACGGAATTTTTGATGAACAAGAACAAGCGCTATGGCAAGATTGCATCGATTCAAAGTTGGTAGTTGTTGAAGACATCAAAGAAAACCTAATTGGAGAATGGGAGTTGGTAGGTCATATGGAAGGCTGGATACCAAAATATTCTCAGCCTTGTTCTAGAGTTGTTATCTCAGAAAATGAAGTGTTTTTAGATTTTCATTCCAATTTTGTAGATACCACAATCACTTTTCCTCTAAAACTCAATGATGGTTCAACTAGTGGCTCTTTTCTCTTTGAAGGACCTCAAGATTTAGGATGGATCTTACCAATTACCAGTGTTTCAGAAAATTTAATGGTCGGACCAGAAGGGTGGATTGATGCTAACATTTATATTTATGAGAAGGTAGATTGATCTTTT
>CALDYJ010000024.1 GCA_937941095.1 uncultured Saprospiraceae bacterium
AGAAGACATTGACAAAGCCCTAGCTAGAGTCAAAGCAATAACTTTTGTCCCTTCTGTAGGAGATGAGTATGAAGCAGTAGTAGCTTCAGTACAAACTTATGGAGTATTTGTTGACTTCTCAGGAAAGAGTGGATTGCTTCACGTTTCTGAAATATCACATTCTAGAATTGAAAATGTTAGTGATGTCTTCAAAGAAGGTGATCCAGTTAAGGTTAAATTGATTGGTATTGATCCAAAATCAGGTAAATTCAGACTTTCTAGAAAAGCATTAATGCCAAGGCCAAATACAACTAAAGCGGCACCAACAAGCGAATAAAATTAAACGTCAATATTTTCGGATAAAAGATTACGCAGTAGTAATTTTTTTAAAAAAAGAATTGAACTTGAAATAGCCTCCAAATTTTGTGAGGATTGCATTAAAGATGCCTGTATTAATAATAATACAGGCATTTTTATATGCAATGAAACTTTTTTACGTTTTAGTTTGTAATGTATTATGACTGCACCTATACATTTTTTATTTGGTAATGTCAATAGCTATCTGAAAATTAGCAACATTTTTGCAATATAAAGCGTAGTAGCATTTAACCATAGAACTAAAAAAAATTAATCGATTATGCGTCAGCTAAAAATTACAAATAAAATTACCTCTCGAGAGAGTCTTGCCTTAGACAAGTATCTCAACGATATTGGTAAGATTTCCATGCTGAATGCTGAAGAAGAAGCAGAAATGGCAAGAAGAATTAGAGCTGGTGACACAGAAGCTTTGGATCGATTGACAAAAGCAAACCTTAGGTTTGTGGTTTCTGTAGCTAAACAGTATCAGAATCAAGGTCTCTCACTTAGTGATTTGATCAATGAAGGAAACGTAGGGCTTATGAAAGCCGCAAAACGTTTTGATGAAACCAAAGGATTTAAATTCATTTCTTACGCAGTTTGGTGGATTCGACAATCCATTTTGCAATCTATCGTAGAATATTCAAGAATAGTTCGACTTCCACTAAATAAAGTAGGTTCTTATAATAAAGTAAATGAGGCTTTTTTAAAGTTTGTACAAAAATTTGAAAGAGAGCCAACGCATGAAGAACTTGCAGAAGTGCTAGAAATTTCTCCTAAAGAAATCTCTAATATGCTAAAAGGGAATGGGAGGCACTTATCAGTTGATGCACCGATCTCAGGTGAAGATGGAGATTCGACAATGTTAGACCTTATTTCAAGTGGTAATACAGAAAGTCCTGACATTAGCCTAATGGAACAATCATTAAAAGACGAAGTCAAAAATGGATTGGCTATTTTATCTCCAAGAGAAGTGGATGTGCTGTCGTCTTACTATGGTTTAAATGGACATAAATCCTTGACCTTAGAAGAAATAGGAGAGATGTATGGATTAACTCGTGAAAGAGTCAGGCAGATTAAGGAAAGAGCTATCAGAAGACTTCGAAAGTCATATAATAGCAATCAATTAAAATCTTATCTAGGAAAATAAAAAAAAGGGCTGATATTATCAGCCCTTTTTTTTTATTTTTATGCTCACCTAAGAACAAGCTTTGTGTTTCCATTCAACATTTTAGATCATTTCTCCTTCGGTAAGAAACGTATTCAAAGAGAAAGAGAAAAATTGATAGCTGAACTAAATCCGTTCAGAAACAATTTGGTTCCGATTGAACCAAAAGACCTCGATCTACTCTCTTTCACCATCTCAGATAAAAAAGGAGCAAATTCTAAAAGTGGTAAGGGCTTATTCATTTCTATTTATGATGAACCAATGGTGGCTTTTTCATACAGTGTTTTCAATCACACTAAACTAAAAAAATTGATCATGGCAGAGACCGCCAATCATCATATATTGTATATGGATAGAAATAGTCACACAGACTGCTATTTTAACAATCAACTCATTGGTAAAATAGCTGGCAAAGATCTTCTATATTCCCCCCGGAAGCGTTTGTTGGGAAGAATTAACCAGAGTGAAGATAAAGATTACAGCAATATAATTTATAAAGACCAAGAATTAGCTGTTTTTAATGCACTAGAAGAAGAAAGCAAATTCAATAAAAGGGTTTTCGACATCGTTAAGAATAATATATCAAGAGAAGAACAAGTTATCTTGATGACTTTAAGTTTTCAATTTCTCATTAAAGAATTGATGAATGTGCCTAACTAAATTTTTTAAAATGAAAATGCTTAATTTATTTTTCATAGCTTTTATTCTTTCAATCCCTAGCATCCAAGCGCAAGATGATGGAAAACCCAAAGACTTTGATTCCATTTTACAGGACATGGAAAGCCAGATGAATAAAATGATTGAAAAGCTCGAAATGCAAGAATTTAATGGCCAAATGCCTTTAGATTCTCTAATCGGTGCTCCCTTTGGAAATTTGAAGGATGGCGCTATGTTGTTTGAGTTCGATGCTCAAAATATGGAACAGGTTTTTGATCAAATGGTGCAGCAAATCAAGGTTCAAATAGAGTCCTTGGATGATCAAGATTGGAGTGAATTTGGAGAATTCTTCCAAGAGTTTGATCAATTCATCCCTAATAATAGGAATCAGCCAAACCACGGTCAAGGTCAAATTCAACCTAAAAAAGACACAAAGCCTAAAAAAATCACCAAAAAGCGCAAAACTGTAGATCTATAAGCCTACTGTCAAACTTTTTTAAATTAATCTTCTGGCTTTTAGTTAAGAATTTAAACCATTTCTTACATTTACAGTTACGTACATTAAACAATGTTATATGAGTGTTTTTGATCAAGCCAGGGTATTAATTTACAGAATCAATAAAAAAGGATTAGAAGTGTTCCTACAAATGGATACTTCAGACTCAGATAACAAGTATAAAGTCCCGGATGCTTTGCTTAAGTACAAGAAAGCAAGACTTTTAGATAAGGATTTAATAGAATTAGATCCAATCTCTATAGATGGTGATGAGCAGTCAATATGTGCATTAGAAGCTGACTGGCATGAAATCCCTTCTGTAAAAGCTGTCATCAAGCAAGATTTAAAAATCATGAAAAGTGTAGTTAAAAACACCATTTATGAATTAGATGATTGTGTTTTTGTGAATGTGAAGGAAGCTGTCAAAAAAGTGATGCCTCAAGAATATGCAGCATTAAAAGAGCTGAAAGACATTCTTTTGGAAAAAAATCAATCTAAGTATATTTAGCCCTCATGATTAAATGTGCTGTCTTTTCTTCTTGTCAGCATTATCGATACTCTCTGTCCCGAATCTGGGATACTTCAAAAGATTTTGTATTATTTATAGGCTTAAATCCTTCAATCGCTACTGCTAATGAGGACGATCCAACGGTAGTCAAATTATCGTCTTATTGCTTAAGCTGGGATTTTGGTGGTTTTAAGATTTGTAACTTATTCGCCTACAGAAGTCCAAACTTCAAAGATTTATTGAAAATAGAAGATCCTGTTGGCCTATTAAATGACTTCTTCATTGATTCACTAATTACTGAATCGAAATTTGTAGTACTTATGTGGGGGAATCAAGGTCTTTATAGAGAGCGAAATCGAATAATCTTGGAAAAAATAGTAAAACCCAAATGCTTCAAGCAAAATAAAAATGGCTCTCCAGCTCACCCGCTCTACCTATCTAATCAAATTAAGCCAGTAGCTTTCAATAAGGCATTATTAGAATGTTAAAAAATTAGTATTTAAGAATCATGGAATAATTAATGACGTCCTAATAAATAAGGAACATTATCCTATGATTCAACGTATTAAAAAAAAACTAATTTATTGATCTTTTAATGGAAAAGCTTGTTCTAAACATCTTGCTATTGATTGTTTTCCTTTCTTCCTGTGAGAGGCAAGAAGTTGTAATAGAAAAAGTTGATACTCCTTTCTTACAAGTTGAAGAACATGAGCTTGCTTCTCTCCTAAAATCAATGAGTTTAGAAGAGAAAGTCGGGCAACTTATCTTTTTAGACCTACCTGATCTTCAAAATGGCTTAAGAGATTCTTTATTACTTTGGTCCCAATCGAATATGCTTAGTGGGATGATGATTGAAGAAGTTAGTTTCTCATCCTTTTATAACTTAACAAAAGCTTGCAAAAGAAATTCAAAAAAGCCTTTTCTTATTGGGACGAAGGAAGCTTCTAACATGATTAATACCTTCAGCAAGAACATCCAATTTCCAAAACCAGCTACATTAGCTTGCTTAAATAATGACAGCATCCAATCCTATGTCGGCAATTTATATCAACAACAATTAGAGCATTTATCCATTGATTTTATTTTCGGACCAAATGTCAACGATCTTGTAGACGATAACTTTGGCTATAATTATCAATTGGCAAGCCAGGAGAAAGAACACATCCTTAAAGCACAACATAAGTCGTTAAAGCATAAAAATGGCTTAGGTATTTTTTGTATTGCAGATTCTTTCAATGATTATTTGTTGATTGAAGATGATTCTTTAGGTATTAAAGCTAAAGCCTTGCAGAAATATTTGAATTTATCGATGAACGGTTTGCAAGGAATGCACATTAAGCCAGAATTATTTTTGACAGATACTTTGCAAGAAAATGAAATGGATTATTTAAAAACGTATTTATACAATGAAATTCATTTTGATGGTTTACTCTTTACTTCTTCCAAAGACGCTTCGACACTTAAGGATGCTTTTTATGGTGGAGCAGATGCCATTATAATTTCAAATAAGGTAAAAGAAACTTTTGATACTTTGGTAAGATTGTATAGAGATGAAGTGCTTCCCATCGCATCATTAAACGATAAAGTAGCGAGAATCATAAAGGCAAAAGAATGGGTTTTGAAAAACAAGAAGCAAAACAGTATAAAGCACGATAAAGTAAAACACCTTTTGAATGAAAAACAATACCCTAGTTTCGTGCAAGGGCTTTATGAACAGGCTTCCATTGCTAAGTTAAATTCAAATTTTATTCCCATAACTTATTTAAGAAATAGATCAATCACTGTTCATGTATTTTCCAATAATGAATTGAAAGAATTTAAAGAAGAGACTAAACTTTACAAGGACCTTAATTTTAAAAACTACTCTTTAGCAGATAATCGACCTTTAGATCCCGTTAAGTTTGGAAGTAAACGTAGCGAATTTCATATCATAATTTTAGATGAAGTAAACTTACATCCTCAATTGGATGCTATTTTTACAATGGCCATAAATAATCAAAAAGATTTAAGTAAAATAGCAATTGTCAATTTTGGTAACCCCAATAACCTAAATCAATTTGACAATAAGATTTCCTTTTTGCAGCATTTTGAAAGTAATAAGCAGACTCATACTATTGCAGCATCCCAACTTTTTGGTGCTAAGATTTCTAAAGGAGATTTTAATCCAAAGAAAAAAGAATATCATTTTAAAAATAGAAATGCCAACAAACAATTACGATTATCAAATGCTAAACCTGAACAAGTAGGAATTTCTTCAAAGTTTCTTATGAAGATAGATACCATTATGGCAGAAGCAATAGATAAACAGGCTATTCCTGGAGCGCAAATTTTAGCAATTAAGAACGGGAAGATATTTTACAACAAAGCTTTTGGTCATCATACCTATAATAAAAGTCAAGCAGTACACCAGGACGACTTGTATGATTTAGCAAGCATTAGTAAGATAGCTTCAACAGCCTTAGCAGTCATGAGCCTCTACGACCGAGGGAAAATAAAACTTAATGATAAACTAAAAAATTTAAATGTATTAAGTGCTGATTGTAAAGCAGGAAATGTGAGTATTTCGAATTTGCTTTTACATCAATCAAATCTGCAACCGAATATGCCGGTTTATGATTACGTCACTATACCCGATAGCGTAGAAACTGCTTGTCAACACATCTATTGTAGAAATAAAAGAAACAAAACTGATGTTGAAATCGCTAAAGGATTTTTTATGAATCCTGTCTATAGGGACAGTTTATGGTTAGAAGTTGAAGGAATTAAACCTTATAAAAAAAGTAAGTATAGGTATAGTGATGTCAATTTTAATTTACTACAAAAAGTAATAGAAGAGAAATCAGCTAAAACCTTGGATAAATATGTGATGGATAACTTTTACAGCAACCTAGGCTTAAAAAGAATTATGTATAATCCATTGTCAAAATTTGCTGCAAATAAAATTGTTCCTACCGAACATGATTTTAAATGGCGGAAACAATTATTAAGAGGATTTGTACACGATGAATATGCTGCCATTCAAGGTGGTGTAGCGGGTAGCGCAGGTTTGTTTTCGAATGCAAAAGATTTAGGTGTGCTGTTTCAAATGTTATTGAATGGAGGGGAATATGGAGGCATCAGGTACCTTAGAAAAGAAACAATAGCGCTTTTTACGAGTGCACCATTTGGTAGTAAGCGAGGCTTAGCTTTTGATAAACCACGAGGTAAATATACAGAGTCATGTTCGACCAAAGCAAGCACAAAAACCTTTGGCCACAGTGGATTTACTGGAACTTGTGTTTGGGTTGATCCAGAAAATGATTTAATCTTTGTCTTTTTATCCAACAGGATTCACCCAAGCATTGAAAATCGAAAGTTATTTAGAGATAAATATAGGGGCCGAATCCATACAGTTTTCTACGAAGCCATGGACACTTACAAACATACTTACCCAGGCATACCAATAGAGTCAAGCTTGTCTAACATTAGTGCAATAGAGCTTAAAAAAAATGAAGCTACAAATCTATCTTTTAAAATGCCAGAGCAAAATTAAAAGGACCCAATTAGATTTGGATAATCTGTGATGATGCCATCTACACCTAAGATTGCTAGTTTCTTCATTTGTTCGGGCTTATTAACCGTCCAAGGGATAACCTTTATTTTTTTTGAATGGCAAAGCTTAATGGTTTTCTTTTTGACCAATTTGTAATAGGGGCTATAAATTTGTGGTTTAAAACTAAGTTTCTCAAGATTGTCTTTGACCCCTTCTATGTTTTCAACTAAGTAAGCAATGATGATCTCTGGATCCTGCTTATGGATCTCTTCTAATATGTTGACATCAAAAGATTGTAGGTTACATCTTTCTTTAACACCTAGATCATTAAGTTCTTTAAGCATTAATTCAACGAAAAATTGAGGAGCTGGTATAAGCTCTCCATAATGAGCTTCTTCGCTTTTTATCTCAATGTCATACCAAGGTGCTTTTTTATTGTTAACGAGACAATAATTTTCTATGTGTTTTACAACATCTACAAAAGAAGGCTTGTGTACTTTTAGTTTTTTTTGTTCTGAAAATTTTGGATGATCTCTTAAACCACAATCGTATTTTTTAACTTCTTCATACGTCATCTTATAAATGGCTAGGTCTTTTTCTTCTTTTTTTAAAACAGGCTCTCCATTAGGATGAGAACAGATAGTAGAAGACATCCAGGCTTCATGAGATACAATGATCTTATTGTCTTTTGAAACAACAACATCCATTTCTAAAATTTCTACATAATCTAGAGCTTTCTCAAATGCAGGAATAGTATTTTCTGGCATCAGTCCTCGACATCCGCGATGACCTTGGAAGGCAACATCTTTCATATCAATGATTGTACTTTGTTTTGAAATCGAACAAGATTGAATGTTCAAGAGTATTAGAATACATAAAATATTAAGTTTTAATTTTATCATCACTTACTTTTACTTCAAAATGCATTATCATAAAGATAGAATATTTTTAAATTTGAACGCTTTGAAAGCCTTATGATAAAAATAATACCTTACATTTTAATTTTTTACTTAACCTTTTCATGTAGTATGGATGTCGGTGATACACGAGTGGATGATGCTTTAAAACAAAAGAAAGAAATAGTAGATGCCTATTTCACCAATAAAAACATTGTGCAAGAAAATGCGATGCTAAAATTGGTCGCATATAAAAATGAACAATTAATAAAAATTTATGCGAAACAAATGAATACCAAAATCTGGCAAAATATCATAAACTATCCTTTTTGTGTCTTTAGTGGTAAACTCGGCCCAAAAATAAAAGAAGGTGATAAACAAATACCTGAAGGGTTTTATAAAATAAACAGGTTTAATGCCCAATCTAAATTTCACCTTTCTTTGGGCTTAAATTATCCTACTAAAGATGATTTAATATTAGCAGATAAGGATCGTCCAGGTAGGGATATTTTTATACATGGTGGCTGTTCTTCTATTGGATGCATTGCAATCACGGATGATAAAATTAAAGAGCTTTACATTATGGCAGAAAACTGTCGAGCTAAGATTGAGGTGATTATTTTACCATTTGAAATGACCAATGAAAACAAAACCAAATTCTACAATAAAATGCCTCAATGGGTTGATTTTTGGTCAAAGTTAGAGATTAGATTCAATAAAATTAAACCCTTTTTGAAAGATTAAAAGGTGTAATCAATCCTGAACGCTACGTTAAAGGGCGCATTAATTAAAGCAGGACGAAGCGTATAGGTTTTATTACTTAGATTCTTTGCAAGTAAAGAGATTTTGAATTTTTCTTTTATCAAATACGAAGCCCTTGCTTCAAAGATCGTAAAACCTTTATTATTTTCTTCACGGTAATTAGCTATGCCTGGTAAAAAGGCATTAAATAATTTATCAATCGCTTTCATATGGCTATAATAAAAAGAAGATAGGCCAATATTAAATTTCGGATAATCAGTACTTAGGTCTATTTTGGCAGTATGTTCAAACCTGTACTTCAAAACATTTTCTTCAGAGGAAGAAGAAAGCATTTCTAACTCTCCAAAGTCTTTAAACTTAGGATCAATGTAAGTATAACCGGCTAGTAGATTTAGTGGAAGAGAGCCTATCTTTCCAGTTCCACTCACATTAAAATCTACGCCATTAATGTCTGTATTCCCAATGTTTTGAGATTGAAAACCTAAGGCTATAACTCCTGTAAAAGTAAACTCCATCATGTCATTGTATGATGTCCTAAAGACAGCTAAATCCAAAAGACCATTAAATTCACCAACCTTAAAGCCTTGCTTAACACCTAATTCAGCAGACCATCCAGTCTCCGAAAAGAGGTCTACGTTTGGAGATATATTAAAGCCAACGTTTGTTGAAATATATTTTTCAGCTATGGTAGGGAATCGATAAGCTTGACCCAAGGAGGCTCTTAAATAGGTAAACTCAAATAACTTGTAGTTTAGTCCTACCCGAAATACAGGTTTGGATTCAGTATCGGTACCTGCTTTTTCCAAGACGCTGTTAACCAAGATAGAATCCGGTGCCTCGATTTGATTCCTTTCATATCTTCCACCTAATGAAGCATTGAGCTTATCACCAAATTTTTTATCCAGTTGTAAATAAGCGGCTATATTATTACTACTGATGGTAGCATTACTAAAAAGTTGAGCTTCTGTTTTGTTTACATTTCCAGCGATCCCGCTTGTTATTGTGAAGTTGTTTTCAAATTTTTTCTGGAATTGATATTCACCATAATATAAGATTGATTTATTTGCACGATTATTACTCACATCATTTCTTACCCTGTAAATTCTACTTATTAATTTATGTTTGTTTTTATTTTTATCAAAGTAAGTTAAATAGGGATCTATGATAAACCTTGTGTTATCACTGTTTGAAAAAGTTCCTGCAGCTCCTTGCAAAGATAAATCCGTTTCGTTTTGCCAGTAGAAAAAATCTTGATTGTAGCCATCTTTTACATTAGTATTTACACCGACAGATAAGCGATCACTCAAGCGGTATTTCAAATTTACATTCCCTCGAATGTACTTAATGTAAGTGGCTCTATTCCATGAATTTTGATTCTTAAAAAACAAGCTGCCTACAAAATCTAGTTTGCCAAATTTTTGTTTATGACTGATGTATGAAATAAAACTATGTGGGATCGTATCTGAGCCATTTTCTCCCCACCATTTAGCATCTTTATTTGCTGGATCTGCATAATAAGTATAGGCGCTTGCTACCTTTGTCTCAGGCTCCAATTTTGCAAAATCAGTTCTTAAATTAATTATCCCATTCATGGCACTAGATCCATAAAGAGCAGAAGAAGCCCCTTTCAATATTTCAATTTGATTGGTCAGTTCAAATGGTATATCGTCCCAGTTTGGAAATCCGGAATCAGATTGCAATGCTGGTATGTCATCTATCAATAAAAGTACTCTACTTCCTGCACCATAAGAGTAACCGGAACCACCTCTGATGTTAGGTTGCCCATCAATAACATTTACACCGGGCACTTTTTCAAGGACTTCACTAATTTTACTGGTATTGGTATTCTCTATTAATTTGGGTTTTAATACCTCCATTGAAACCGTAATCTCACCTAAAGCTTTTTCGAATTTGCCACTTGTTATGGTTGCAGTTTGCAATAGATTTGTGGATTCTTTTAAGCTTATATCTCGAATTTGATTAGCTTTTAAATCGATGCTCAATGTCTTAGTTTCAAAACCAATGTAAGAGACCAATAAATCTACTGGCCCAGTTGGTAGTGAGATCGAATAATTTCCATCTAAATCACTAATTGTACCTATTTCACCAATGCTGATAGTAGCCCCGATTAAAGGTTCATTATTACCCTCATCAAAAATTCTTCCTGACAAAGTAACTTCTTGTCCATTTATTACAAGCGCAATAAATAGAGCTAAAATGGTGCATTTAATTCTTAAATCGATTCCTTTAAGCATTTGTGCTGTTTATATACTTGATTATTTGTTACTTTTATCACTTAATTTAGTCAGACTATTATAAATAGAAAAACTTAAAACATGATAAAATACATTACGCTCTTAATTTTAGTCTTAAATGTAGCAATTTTAGCTGCACAAGATTGCATGCCTGTTGAATTACCAACAGATACGTCTATTATTGTACCTGAACCATATGATGAAGCTACCATGACCGGCGGTTTGACTGCAGCTTGTGTGAATTTGGAATATTCACAAGTTTTAACTTTAAAAATTCCAGAAACAGTGCCATTTGGTGGAATTGATATTGCAATTGACTCAGCTTCCATCGAAACCGAAGGCGCATTTATTGGCTTACCTACAGGGATTGATTATTCCTGCAATCCTCCGAGTTGTATATTTATTGCTAATGAAACAGGCTGTATTGCTTTGTTTGGAAATCCTGATAACACGAACATGCCTGGTCAATATGAATTAAGCTTAGCAATTACGGCGTATTCAATTGTCCCATTAACAATTAACTATCCTGATGATATTCCTGATGTGAATGGTTCTTATTTTATTGATGTTTTTGAAGAGGGATCGAGTGAGTGCCTCGTTTCTAATGAAAACATCTTGCGTAAAGAATTTAACGTAAGCAATCAACCTAATCCATTTTCTGATTATACTGAAATTCGCTTAGAATCTATTACAAATAAAGAAGTAGAATTTTACATAATAAACTCTGTTGGAGAAAAGATTCAAAGTCAAATTTTAAATGTTCAGGAGGGGATGAATGTCATAACTTTTGATGGTAGTGGATTACCTGCAGGTATGTATGCTTACATTGTTAGTGATGGCCAAAATATTATTGGAGATAAAATGCTTTTGATTAAATAGGGTGTTGATTCATTAAATTTGAGCAAAAAAAAGGCTGTTTCTTAAGAAACAGCCTTTTTTTATTGACATCTTTTATCCATTCTTACTCCTCTTCTTCTTCTGCTATTCTCTCAATAGGAGTGATCATAGGTAAATTCATCACCTTTTTTTCTTCACTACTGACGTTCCACATTCTCATAAAACCACCAGAAGCCTTAGCTACATGCTCTGCAAAAGATATGAAACTATCATAAAGTGCAGATGAATAAAGATTATCCATTTTAGCAAGAATTGGATTTAACGCTCCTAATTTCTCCTCTAATGCAGTATTTCTATTTTTTACATCATTAGGCAGCTCTTGAATCATCTTGTTTAATTTATCTTCAAAATCATCTCCTACAAATCCATAATACTCACTTAGGATGTCCTCATTTGCATAAGTCCTAATTTTAGCTAATTTTTGAGCCCAAGAAACTTCCGCAGTATCGATAGTTCCGTCAGCTCCAGCGACAAGTACAGTTATTTGAGCAATGGCATCAAGAAGTTGTAATTTTTCAGCTTCGTTAATTCCCACAAATGAATCCAGCATTTTATATTATTTTTGAGTTACTTTAAATTTAGCGCAAATATACATTTTGCCCTAAAACTAGAGGAATGAAAATGTTAATATTTCTATTTTAAATAAAACTCTTTGGCCAATACTAAACAAAAGACGAAGAAAGTAACTCCCTTAATGGAGCAATACTTTAAGATAAAGGGAAAACATCCCGATGCAATCTTACTTTTTCGTGTCGGAGACTTCTACGAAACATTTGGAGATGATGCCGTCAAAGCTTCTCAAGCATTAGGTATTGTGCTCACAAAGCGTAATAACGGTGGTGCTGATATTGCTTTAGCAGGCTTTCCATACCATTCACTCGATACTTACTTGCCTAGAATGGTTAAAGCAGGTTTTAGAGTCGCTATTTGTGAACAATTGGAGAAGCCAAGTCAAGCAAAAAAGATTGTTAAAAGAGGTGTAACAGATGTTGTCACTCCAGGGATAGCTATAGACGATAAGATACTAGATCATAAGAGCAATAATTTTTTGGCTTCCATTTATTTTGGTAAGTCGAATCATTATGGATTAGCATTTTTAGATTTATCGACTGGAGAGTTTTTAATTACTGAAGGAAACGCCATTCATATTGAAAAAATGCTTCAGGGTTTTTCTCCAAAAGAAATAATCTTTGCTAAAGGTGCCAAAAATAAATTTGAAGCCACCTTTGGAAATAAATTTTATACCTATGGATTAGACGAGTGGATTTTTAGTGAAGACTTTGCAAATGAACAATTACTGGAGCACTTTAAAACCCTAGGACTCAAAGGTTTTGGGATAGAAGACCAACATTTAGCTAAAATCGCTGCAGGAAGTATTCTTCATTATTTAGCTAGCTCTGAGAAACAAAATCTTTTACATGTAAATACCATACAACGCATACCCATCGATCAGTACATGTGGTTAGATAAGTTTACGATCAGGAATCTCGAGCTGATTTATTCTCCTCATGAAAATGGAGTGCCTCTAATTCATATTTTAAATAAAACCGTTTCTCCAATGGGCTCTCGACTGCTTAAGAAATGGGTTGTGCTTCCATTAAAAGACATCAAAAAAATTAATGAAAGACTTGATGTAGTGGATTACTATCTACAGAATGATGAATTTTTAGAATTTTGTTTCAATAATGTATCTAGTGTTGGCGACATAGAAAGGATCATCGCTAAGGTTCCTCTATTAAAAATCAATCCTAGAGAAATCGCTCAATTAGCAAGTTCCCTTGATGTCATCAAAGAGCTTAAGCTTTATTTAAAATTACAAAACTTACCTTATTTGAAGCAAGCTTCTAAACACCTTGATGCTTGTGACGAGTTGGTTAGAAAAATAAAAAGAACGATAAAGCCAGAGCCACCTAATAATTTGAGAAAAGGAGGTGTGATAGCTGATGGCGCGAATGGAGACCTTGACGAGTATAGAGCAATCATTAACAATACAAAAGAGATTCTCTTAAGTGTTCAAAAAGCTGAAGCAGAAAAAACCGGCATTGATAACCTGAAAATTGGTTTCAATAATGTTTTTGGTTATTACCTTGAAGTCACCAATAAATACAAAGACAAAGGCCTCGTCCCTGACCATTGGGTGCGGAAACAAACCTTGACGAATGCAGAGCGCTACATCACCGATGAATTAAAGGATTTAGAAAGTAGAATACTAGGGGCTGAAGAAAAGATTTTAAGTTTAGAAGAAGAAATTTACCAAGAGCTTGTTTTATACATTTCGGATTTCATTGTTGCCATTCAAAAAAACTCAAAAATCATAGCTTCCTTAGATTGTCTGTTGGCCTTTGCACAAGTTTCAAAAAGAAATAACTACTGCAAACCTACTTTGAATCAAGGCTTGGCCATTGATATAAAAGCAGGCAGACACCCTGTAATTGAACAACAATTACCTTTAGGTGAACAGTTTGTGGCGAATGACATTTACCTTGCGAATGAAGATGTTCAAATCATGATGATAACTGGTCCTAATATGGCAGGTAAATCTGCCTTATTAAGACAAGTTGCATTGATTAGTATTATGGCTCAAATGGGTTGCTTCGTTCCAGCTTCTAATGCAAATTTAAGTTTAGTCGATAAGGTTTTCACTAGGGTAGGCGCCTCCGATAATATATCTTCAGGAGAAAGTACTTTTATGGTGGAGATGACAGAAACTGCGAGCATTATGAATAATATTTCAGAAAGAAGTTTAATCCTTTTAGATGAAATAGGAAGAGGAACAAGTACTTACGATGGGATTTCCATTGCATGGGCAATAGCAGAATTTTTACATCAAAATAAAAAAGCTAGACCAAAGACTCTTTTTGCAACCCATTATCATGAATTGAATGAGCTTGCTAATAAATTTGAAGGAATTCATAATTACAACATTGCGACAAAGCAAATAAATCAAAAAGTAATATTCCTTAGAAAATTGGTCAAAGGTGGTTCCAATCATTCCTTCGGAATTTATGTTGCAAAGTTGGCAGGCATGCCTAAGTCCATAGTAGAACGAGCAAATGATATTTTAGCCCAATTAGAAACAAAATCGATTGAGTCCAGTGGCAGTGCAAGACAAAGTATCAGTCCTGACTTATCACAAATTCAAAATCAAAACTTTCAATTAAGCATTTTCGAAACAGTAGATCCAACTGCAGGAAAGTTAAAAGAAATGCTCCTGGATTTGAATGTAAATGAGATGACTCCAATTGAATGTATGATGAAATTAAATGAACTTAAAAGGTTAATGGAGGAATAATCCTTTTTTGTGTAGGATGCACGTCAATTTAATCGCTTTAATGGATGTTTTTTTGACAAATTTCTTAAATTAAAGAAATAGATAGCCATACAAATGACTGATTTGAAACTGATTTTATTTCCAAGCATTTTTCTATTCCTTTTTGCCTGTACAAACGAATATTCAATTTCTCACGAAACTGCTCACAATCCTGACAAATTAGACCTTAAACAAAGAGCGTCTGATGAATATTTAAGTCAACGGATGGATAGTAATGGTGAATTTCATTTCAGTACCTATGAAAAATCCTTAATTGAAACTAGAAGACATTTAGAAGATAGTCGACGGAGCTTAACCGGAAATTGGGAAGTGCAAGGACCAGGCAATATAGGAGCAAGAATAAATTCAGTGGCTGTTCATCCTGAAAATGAATTGATAATTTTTGCTGGTTTTGCCAATGGGGGTTTATGGAAATCTCAAAGTGGAGGAATTCAATGGAAACCAGTTTTTGATGATCAAAATTTTCTATCCATTAGCGATGTGATATTTAACCCTAAAAATCCTGAAGTTATGTACGCTGGAACAGGGGATGCCAACATTACAGGTTATTCTTTTTTAGGGGATGGAATTTACAAAAGTCACGATGGAGGTGAAAGCTGGAGAAACATTGGACTTCAAAAGCAAAGAGTCATTTCTGAGATCATCGTTAATCCAGTCGATACCAATATTGTTTATGCGGCAACGATGGGCCTGTATTTTGAAAGAGACGAAAATAGAGGCCTATACAAAAGTTTTGATGCAG
>CALDYJ010000025.1 GCA_937941095.1 uncultured Saprospiraceae bacterium
TCAGTGGTGCAGAAAAAGATTACGATAGTTTAATCTTTTTTGCTGGCGCTCAAAATGATGAAAATGGACAAATCCTTACTGCAGGTGGACGTGTTCTAACGGTTACTACCTTAGCAGAAAACATGAAATTAGCCTTAAAAACCTCATATGAGACGATAGATTCAATAGATTTTGATAAGAAATTCTTTAGAAAGGACATCGGATTTGATTTACACCCATCCTAAATTGATTAGATAAACAAACCTTTTTAATACAATTTTTGTCATAGTTTGCTTGTTTATAAATGCAAAAGCAACCATAGCCAAAAAGATTTTGTATTTATGTCATCAAGCTTATTCGCTTATTAATTTTAATTTATGGCATCCCTATTGCACGAATTATAACACTATGTATTCAAAGCTTTCTTTTATCCTTTTTATTCTTTTTTTAAGCAGTTTTTCTATTGCTCAGGTTCCATCTGCCGATATTAATGTCGACAATGAATGGGAACTCCAAGCAGAGAAAGATGAATTTATAGTGTATACCCGAAAAAACAAAAACAGCAACATTAAAGAAATTAGGGTCATTTTTGAGTATGAAGGCTCCATGGAAAACACTTTAAAAGTACTTTCTGATGTAAAAGGTTATCCAGAATGGGTTTATAAATCATGTGAGTCAATGGTCTTAGACAGCATCAATGCTGAACAATATTATTATTATATTTCTTTTGACATGCCATTCCCAGTTTGGGATAGAGACAATGTGATATTGACAAGTGTCAAAAAAGACGCTGCAAACAAAACCATTTATTATGACTCTTACGCTGCACCGGATCACATTCCTGATAAGAAGAGTAGAGTAAGAGTACAAACCTTAGAATCTCACTGGATCATCAAAGATTTAGGCAATAAAAAAATTCACATCGACTACAATGGCTTAGCAGATCCAGCTGGTTCAATTCCTACATGGCTTGCTAATTTAGCCATCACAGCAGGTCCTACTAAATCTTTTGAAAAATTCAGAGACATCGTTCAAGCACTTGATCGAGAAATGGCTCACCATTAAATAAGATTACATCACCTTATAGGTACCTTATCAGGGTAGCTTTTACAGACTTGTCACAGTCATTTGTAATATCAATTTCTTCAAAAACAATGGCATCTGCCCCCTTCTCTTTTGCTTTGTTGATCATTGAGTCTTTGATGTAATCGAAATTATTTAGACTAGTTGGATCACTTGTCATCGTGCCCATTGCTTTAAAGTCTCGTCTTATATCATCAGCATCATAAAACACATCAACTTCAAGTGTAGCAGGATATGATTCTCCTAAATAATGGACTGGGTGTAATAAACAAGAAGAGAAACTTAATAGAATAAAAAAAGTAAGTAGTTGAATTGTTTTCATATTTAAGTGTTTAATAAATTAAGATTAGAAATTAATCAAAAGCAGCAATATCTAAGAGTAATTTCATCTCCTTATCAATTGTTTAACTTGATTTAAATGTTCTGTAACATTTATACCTTTCAATGAAGCTTCTTAGTCCTAATTTTCGTTACTTAGAATATGAAATTAAGCGGCAAAGAGATTGTAAGGATTTTAAATGCCTCTGTTTCAAAGATAGATTTTGAAATAGAGCAGCTTTTGTTTGATAGTAGGCAGCTCATTAACCCAGAAAAAAGTCTTTTTTTCGCTTTTAAATCCATTCACAACAACGGCCACCATTACATCCCAGATCTCATTGCCAAAGGGGTGAAAGCATTTGTTGTTAATGAAAAGAAATGGAAAGATCGTTACCCAAATGTTGCAATACTTGTTGTCGAAGATGTACTACAAGCATTACAAAAAATAGCAGTTGATCATCGAGCAAAATTTGACCTCCCAGTGATTGCCATAACAGGAAGCAATGGAAAAACAATTACTAAGGAATGGCTTGCTGACATCTTGTCTTCAGAATTTGATGTTGTCAAAAACCCTAAAAGTTACAATAGCCAAATTGGGGTTCCATTTTCAATCAGCTTAATCGAAGATGCCAATGAACTTGGAATATTTGAAGCAGGTATTTCTAAGCCAGGAGAAATGGAAAACCTACAAAAAATCATAAAGCCTAAGCTTGGGATATTTACCAATATTGGTTCTGCCCATGATGCAGGTTTTGAATCACAAGTTCAAAAGGTTGAAGAAAAGGCAAACCTATTTAGCGATTGTGATCTCGTCATTTATTGCAAAGATCATGAAGCAATTGATGACTACTTGCAAGCAAATAAAATTCCTAGCTTATGCTGGTCAAAAAAACAAAAAACTGAATTAAGGATCATTACTACAAAGCAAGAAAAGAAATGCACGCTCATTCAATTTGAATACAAAGCGCTAACCCAAGTCTTAAGCATACCTTTTATAGATGAAGCATCCATTGAAAACCTTATGCATTGCCTTCTAATGGCTTTGCACCTTGATATTCCATTGCCAACAATACAAAAAAAAGTCAATGGTTTAAAACCAATTGAGATGCGACTGCAAGTACTAGCAGGAGAAAATAATTGCATTATTATTAATGATACTTACAATTCAGACCTCGAATCATTGACTGTGGCTTTACAATTTTTAAAAAGTCAAAAGATCAAAAAAGATAGGGTCTTGGTACTTAGTGATTTTATGCAATTTGGCGATCAGCCTTTAAATTTCTATAAAAAAGTAGCAGCCATTATCAATGAAAATAAAATAGATAAACTTTTTACTGTGGGGCAACAAATCATACAAAGTGATCCATTCCTCAATCCAAAAATAGAACGTAGACATTTTGAAAATACCGAAATCCTCGATTTACACTTTGAACAACATAAATTAATAAATGCACAAGTGTTGATTAAAGGTTCCAGAAAGTTTGCGTTCGAAAAAATAAGTAATGGACTCATTAAAAAACAACATCAGGCAGTGCTCGAAATCAATCTTTCAGCATTAGCTAACAATTATGATTTTTTCAAAAACAAGCTAGCTTCATCCACCAAGATGTTGTGTATGGTAAAAGCTTCCGGCTATGGAAGTGGAGGAATAGAAATTGCAAAGGTATTGTCCAATAAGCATTGTGATTATCTAGGTGTTGCTTATGTGGATGAAGGGATTGAATTGCGAGAGGCTGGGATTGAATTACCTATTTTGGTATTGAACGCAGATCCAAGTTCTATCAAACGACTACTTACCTATGACTTAGAGCCAGAAATTTATTCAATCAATCACTTACAAAAATTTATTGATGCATTACCACTTAGCACTAGCTTAAACATCCATTTAAAAATAGATACAGGAATGCATCGCCTAGGCTTTGCTGAAGAAGAAATCCCTTTGCTAATTAACATGCTAAAAAAGCATAAACAATTAAAAATCAAAGGTGTCATGTCTCATTTAGCCGCTAGCGAATCTTCAGAAGAAGATAGTTTTTCTTCACTTCAAGCAAAACGATTTAAAAAAGCTTCAGACTTAATAAAAAAGGCTTTTCCCATTGATTTTATGAGACATTTGGTCAATTCTGCAGGAATTCTCAGATTTCCGCAATACCACTTCGATCTTGTGCGTTTGGGCATTGGATTATATGGAATAGACCCTATGAATAAAGAAGATCTAGGACTAGAAACTGTCTTAAGTTTAAAAGCCAGTATTTCTCAAATTAAAACAATAGAAGCTGGAGAAACAGTAGGTTATTCCCGAAAAGGGAAAGCTCAAAAACAAACTAAAATTGCTATAGTAAACATTGGTTATGCAGATGGCTTACTGAGAAAAGCTGGAAATGGAAATTTCTCCTTACTCGTCAATGGACAAAAAGCACCTACCTTTGGAAATATTTGCATGGATATGTGCATGATAGACATTACAAGTATCGAAAATGTAAAAGAGGGGGATGAAATTTTGATCTTTGGAGCTGAGCTTCCTGTAGGCCATTTAAGTAAAGTACTTGACACAATTCCGTATGAAATATTTACAAGTATATCTGAAAGAGTAAAACGGGTTTATTACCAAGAATAAATTGCTAATTTTACGGTTCGAAAATTATATATGACAAACATGAAATACACATTCACTTTAGTTTTAATATGTTTTCTTTCTTTTGCCTACGGTCAAAAAGAGGAGATCTTATTTAAGGTAGAAAACGATGAAGTAGAAGTATCCGAATTTAAATACATCTATGAAAAAACTAATCAGAAAAAGGCAGACTACTCTGAAGCTTCCATTAATGAATACCTAGAACTTTATAAAAAGTTCAAGCTAAAAGTACGTAGAGCTAAAGACATGAGATTAGATACCATTCCTTCTTTGAAAAAAGAATTAGATGGATATAGAACTCAGTTAGCAAACTCATACCTCATTGACAAGGAGGTTACTGAAAAGTTAATCAAAGAAGTTTATGATAGAAAACAAGAAGACGTAGATCTAAGCCACATTCTAGTGAATTGCAAAGCAGATACGAGTCCGAAAGACACTATGATTGCTTATCAAAAAATACAAAAGATCTATGAGAGCTTAATGGCTGGAAATGATTTTGAAAAAACAGCAATGCTTTCTTCAGAGGACGGAACAGCTAAAGACAATAAAGGACACATCGGCTACATCAATGCTATGTTACCTAATGGTTTTTATCCAATGGAAACTACTGCTTACAGCCTTGCTGTAGGAAGTATTAGTAAACCAATAAGAACTAGTGTCGGTTATCATATACTAAAAGTCAACGACAAAAGGCCTGCAAGAGGAGAATTAGAAGTAGCTCATATCTTTATAAGAAATGCTAAAGCTGGAGGAGGTGCTCATTTGAAAGCAAAAATAGACAGCATACACATGGCCATCAAAAACGGAAGTACTTTTGAATCCTTGACCAAACTTTCAGATGACAAAACCACCGCAGATAAAGATGGATACCTAGGCTTTTTTGGAATTAATCGATATGAAAAGGTTTTTGAAGACGCAGCTTTTAATCTTAAGAAAGATGGTGAAATTACTAAACCATTTGCTTCTAGTGCAGGATGGCACATCATTAAGCGAATCAGCAAAAAAGAACAAAAAAGTTACAATAGAGCTAAGGGAGAATTACAAAGAAAAATCAAAAGAGATAGCAGGTATCAATTGGCTCAAGACGCCATGATAGTTAGAATCAAAAAGGAATCAAATTTTGAAGAGGTCCCTTCTGTATTGGAAGCTTATAAAAATTCCCTCGATGTAGACTTTTTATCATACAAGTGGAAACCTTCAGAAAAACCAGACAATAGATTTCTTTTTAAACTTGGTGACAAAAATTATAAGATAGCTGACTTGGAAGAATTTCTAGGAACTTCCTCCAGAAAAAGGCAACGTCTAGGAAGAGGAGGCAACATGAAAACTACTGCCCAAACCCTTTATGAAGATTATGTGAAAAAAGAATGCCTTGCCTACGAGGAATCTCAGCTTGAAAAGAAATATCCTGAATTCAAATTCTTAATGAGAGAATACCAAGAGGGTATCTTACTCTTTGAAGCGACAAAGATGGAAGTTTGGGATAAAGCTTCTCAGGACAGCATAGGTTTAACAACATACTTTGACAAACTAAAAGGAAGAGGAAAATACATGTGGAAAGAAAGAGCTGAGGTTACTTTTTTTACTATCCAAGAAGTTGATAGTCCTTTATTAGACAAAGTAAGAAAAGCAGCAGCTACTAAAAGTACAGAGGAGGTACTTGCTAAATTCAATGAGCCAAATAAAACGGTTGTAAAAACTAGAAAAGAAGTTTTTGAAAAAGGAAAAAATAAAGTACTTGATCAGATGGAATGGAAAACTGGCTCCCTTTCAAATTCAGAGAAAAGCCAAAGAGATAAGTCGCTTAATTTCATGAAAATTGAAAAAGTATTGGCTCCAGCTGAAAAATCACTAACAGAGGCTAGAGGATATATTGTAGCTGATTATCAGGATTATTTAGAAAAAGAGTGGATTCAAGAATTGCAAAGAAGTTATAAGATTGAGGTCAATGAAAAAGTCTTGAAAAAGATGATAAAGAAATAGATGAAACCATACCATCTAGGAATAATTAGTTTTTTTGTTTGGTTCAGCTGTACATCAGATTTTAACGATCAAAAGTCAAGCAAAACCCCGCTTGCCACTGTATATAACAAATCTTTATACCTAGATGACCTAGAAGGCATGCTTCCTTCTGAAGACAAGCCTGCAGATAGCCTATTGATGCTTAATTCCATTGTAGAAAGATGGGTCAGAGAAGCCTTGCTCATGCATGAAGCAGAAAAAAAAATCTCACAAAATTTAGACCTCGACAAACTAGTTAGGGACTATAGGTCCACCTTAGTGTTACATAACTATGAAAAACTATTGATTGAGACTAAGATGGATACCTTAATAAGTAATGTTGAACTGCAGCGATTCTATGAGCAAAATCAAGGTTTTTATCAGCTAAAAGAACCTGTAATTAGGGCTTTATTTATGAAAATCCCGAAAGAATCGATAGGACTTGCAAAAGTTGATGGCTGGTGGCAAAATTGGAACAAAGAAAACGCTTTGAAGCTTATAGAATACAATGATAAAAATGGAGAAGTGTATATGCTAAATGAGGATAATTGGTATGAAATTGAGAAAATTAGCAGACATTTGCCCGACTCGCTGAATAATTTTAACATAAGCAGTGAGAATACGAATATTATAAGGCAAGATGCTTTATATAAGTATTATCTTAGAGTTTTAGAAAAGGTTGAAGATAATCAGCCACCACCTTTAAACTATATTGAAGAAAAAGCCAAAAAGCTAATTCTTCAGAAGAGAAAAAATAATTTGATAGAGAAAGAGAAAAACGACCTCTATCAGAAAAATAAAAATAATAGCAACGTTAAAATATATTCTAAATGAGATTGACCATTTTAGTTTTCGCTTTAATCTTACCATTTTTAAGTACAGCTCAAAGAGAGATAATTGATGACATCGTTGCTACAATTGGTGGGGAAGTTATTTTGCTTTCAGAAATAGAAGAGCAAATCTCGCTGGCAGAAGCACAACAGGCAAGTTTGCCTGAGAATGCAAGGTGTCAAATTCTAGACAACCTGCTTTCTCAAAAATTAATTTTAAATCAAGCAAAGCTAGACAGTATAGAAGTTAGCTCAGAAGAAGTCGAGGCACAACTTGACGCTCGAATCGAAAGAATTCTAGCTTATATGAATGGAGATGAAACTCAATTTGAGGAGTACTACGGACAATCCATCTCACAAGTAAAAGATGAATTTAGAGAAGATTTAAACGCACAAATTCTAGCTGAAAGAATGCAAGGCATGATCCTTTCTGAGGTAAAAATCACCCCAGCTGAAGTAAAAAACTTTTTTGATCAAATACCTGCAGACAGTTTACCTTATTTTAACTCTGAAGTAGAGATAGCAGAGATTGTCTATAAACCTAAAGTAAACAAAACTGAAAAAGGCATTGCTTTAGACAAGATCAAAGATTTGCGAAAAAAGATCGTCGAGGATGGAGAAAATTTTGAAGAATTAGCTGCCGTATTTTCTGATGATGTAGGTTCTGCTAAACAAGGAGGGAGTCTTGGTTGGGCAAAGCGTAATTCATATGTTCCTGAGTTTGAAGCAGCAGCATACAAACTAGAAAAAGGTGAAGTTTCTCAAATAGTAGAGACGCAGTATGGCTATCACATCATTCAATTGATAGAACGAAGAGGAAATACAATTAATGCCAGACACATATTGGTGAAACCAAAAATAACTCAGGCAGATCTAGATTTATCAGTAAGTGTCTTGGATAGCTTTAGAAATTTAATCCTTGTTGACACCTTAGATTTTGGTAAAACAGTAAAGCAGATTTCAGACGAAAACCAACAGAGCTACAACAACAATGGAAACTTAGTCAATCAGAAATCTGGTAACACCTTTTTTGAAATTGGAGATTTAGAACCAGACATTTATTTTGCCATCGACAGTCTAGCAGTCGGAGGTGTAACAAGACCTATTGAAGTAAGTGACTTTGCTGGAGAGAAATCCTATAAGTTGATAAAACTCATTTCACGATCACAACCACATAAAGCTGATCTAAAAACAGATTACTCAAGAATTCAAAAAGCAGCTTTAGAATCCAAAAAAGGGATTTTTATTTCGAATTGGGTAGGAAACAAAATTGGTTCTACTTATATCAATGTAGATCCACAATACGACAATTGCGATCAATTAAAAGATCGGTGGAAATTGAATTAATTCTAAGCTAGACATACTCTATATCTAATATTTATAATCTTATAACGGCTAAAGATTTATGGCTGTTTATGAACCCATCCAAAGGTTTACAGAAATGAGATTTCTGTGCTTAAGCCCAATCATTATGAATATAAAAGGGACAGTTTCCGAAATATAGTATGGTAAATTACCTTAATTAAGCTTAAAAAATCTATTTTTATCGCTTTAGAATAATTTTAAACGTAAAAACCAAAATAATACAATTATGCATCCAGTGTATCAGTTCATGATCTTTGCATGGATATTTTGCTTGGGATGGATTGCATTTGTGATCTTCACTCAGCGTAAAATTCACCCAAAAGCCCTTTTTTATCTCTTTTTTGTTGAATTGTGGGAAAGATTTTCCTACTACGGAATGCGAGCCTTATTGGTGCTGTACATGACAGCAGAGTTAATTGATGGCGGATTTGGCTACGATGATTCTAGGGCCTATGGTGTCTATGCAGCCTATGGAGCACTGGTCTATTCTACTCCATTAATCGGTGGTTACCTAGCCGAAAGGTTTATGGGTTATCGTAAATCCATTATGTGGGGTGCCATACTTATGGCCTTAGGTCATTTTGCGATGGCATTTGAGCATCAAGCTATATTTTTTGGAGCTCTTGCCTTACTAATTCTTGGAAATGGTTTCTTTAAGCCAAACATTTCTTCCATGATAGGTAAGTATTATGGAGAAGGCGATCCACGTAGAGATGGAGCATTTACCATCTTTTATATGGGTATAAACATCGGAGCATTTTTGACTCCTTTGACTTGTGGTGCCATTGGGGAATTAGAAGGATGGCATTATGGCTTTTCCTTAGCAGGCTTTGGAATGTTAATTGGGCTTATCATATTTTGGATGGCCCAAAAGAACGGTGCACTTGAAGACAAGGGGTTTCAAAGCGAAGAAGCGCTTGCTAATGTGAATAAAAAAGTAGGAGGGATGAGTCCGATGACACTTATTTACATTGGATCTTTCTTAGTACTTCCGATCATCTGGTTGTTGGTTAAGTACAACTACATCGTAGAATACTTATTACCTGCCATCATAGTAGGAGCACTTGGATACATACTCTATCTCTCCTTTAATTATCAGAAAGTTGAGCGGCAGCGGATCTGGGTTATCCTAACTTTGTTTTTCTTCACCGCTGTCTTCTGGTCCTTTTTCGAATTAGCTGGTAGTGCATTGACCTTATTTACAGATCGAAACGTTGATAAAACTTTATTTGGTGTAGAAATGACTACTACCTTTTTTATAGCAATCAACCCATTATTTATCATGTTGTTTGCTCCAATCTTTTCTTGGATGTGGCTTAAATTAGCCAAAGCCAAAAAAGAACCGGCAGCTCCATTAAAATTTGCGGTTGGATTGATCTTATTAGGATTAGGGTTTTTAGTACTAAATCTTGGATCAGCAACTGCGACTGCAGGTGCTATTGGAGGCGTTTTTATCGTATTACTTTACTTACTACATACATTGGGTGAATTAACCTTATCTCCTGTAGGACTTTCATTGGTGACTAAATTATCTCCAGCTAAAATGGTAGGATTCATTATGGGATTTTGGTTGATGTCCTCTGCGGTAGCACATCAAGTTGGTGCTCCTATTGCGCGGTTAACATCAGTAGATGAGACAGCTTTAGTGAAATCAGAATCATTTAAATCATGTATGACTGATCCTACGATTACTGAATTAATGGCTGCTCCTAGTTTTGTGGCTTGCTTAGAAGAAAAGTCGGTAGATCAATGCATCACGAATTCTGAGTTTTTAAATGCATTCCAGCAAAAAACAGGAAAGAAATATTATATAGGTAAAGTCATGATAAAAGGCTCCACTAATAAGACAGCTACTTTTGTTACTAGCGACGCGTCATATGATGGCTCGACAAGTATCCAAAATGTAGATCAATTAAAACAATTAAGTAACAGAGAGATTAAAACGCTCAAAGCTGATACTCCTCAAGGGATTGTTGGAACTTGTATTTCACAAAATTCATTAGGTCTTTGTTTAAGTGTATTCACAAAGCTTGGGTTTTTTGCCATAGGATGTGGAATCCTGTTGTTGTTATTGTCTCCATTCATTATTAAATGGATGCATGGAATTAAATAGTGTAGGTAAAATTTAAGAAGCTCTAAGCTGATGTGTTTTAGAAAACTTAAATTTGCTTAAATAAATTATAAAAAAAGCCGGTCTTTAATAAAGGGCCGGCTTTTTACGTATAATGTTATATTTACAGTTTAGGAAAACAATTTACTATGGCAGATAAACATCTATTGACTTCGGCCGGCACAGTTATCGGTCACCCTTCCCAATTATTTGTACTTTTCTTCACAGAGATGTGGGAGCGGTTTTCATACTATGGTATGCGGGCTATTTTAGTTTTATTTCTCGTTAGTTCCATCGGTATTGGAGGCTGGGATTGGACAAGTAAAGAAGCACTTTCATTATATGGTACATATACCTCATTGGTTTATTTGACCCCTATCGTCGGTGGATACTTAGCTGATAAATTTATAGGTTATCGAAAAGCAGTGATCATAGGTGCCATCATCATGACTTTAGGTCACGCCTCTATGGCGATGGAGTTTCATAAGATGTTCATGTTTATCGGTATCGGATTATTGATCATCGGTAATGGTTTTTTCAAACCCAACATGACTTCCATGATTTCTCATTTGTATAAAGATTTTCCAGAGAAGAAGGATGGCGCCTATACTATTTTTTACATGGGTGTGAATGCTGGTGCTTTTCTAGGGATTTTACTTTGTGGATACATCGGAGAAAAGGTTTCATGGTCTTACGGCTTCGGCTTAGCTGGAATCTTTATGTTACTTGGCTGTTTGCAATTTTATTTAGCGCAAGCAATCTTTGGAGACGTAGGAATCAAACCATTAAAAACGGAAGTCGAAGAGCCAAAGCTTGAATTTGAAGGAGATCGATTAAATCCTTTTACTAAAGTAGACATGATATTAATTGCCATTTCTGCTTTCATAGGAGTGACTTGGATCATCAATGATCCAATTTCAAAAATTGGGGGAACCAATTTATTATCTTTTGGAGGAACCGACATTTCTGGTTATTATATATTAGTAGGCTTATTTGCTTTTCTAGGATTATTGATCTCTAGGATTAGTAGGTACCCAAGACAAACTAGAGATCGAATGCTTGCCATCATTATTTTTGCAATCATGACGGTTTGTTTTTGGACTTGTTTTGAACAAGCTGGTGGATCAATGACGCTCTTTGCAAACGATTATACAGAAAGAGTCATGTCTGGAACATGGGCTACTGTTTTTAACATTATAAACATATTGATCACCGTCGTTCCGGTGGCCATCATCACTTATGTATTGTGGAAACTTTTTGGTCAGACTTTTTCGAAGTATAGACTATCCAACTTATTTCTTGCCGCTAGTTTTGTTATTATTTGGGGATTGATATTTTGGATGATCAACAGAAACTTAAATTCAAAAGCAATGTTGGTTCAATATGATGCGATAGAAGTAAAAGGTGAGTATGGCAAAGACCCAGAATATACTTATGTCACAGAATCAATGACACCTGCCGCGACTGATAAAATTGTACAGAAAGAAACAACTATTATTGAGCCAGGGGATTTCGGTCCTGGTGATAAAGTAAACATCATTGAAGTAAGAAATAAACTCATCTTCTTAAACGAAGACAAATCTAGTAGGGCTCGACAGTTAGTTGCTGAAGAAGGTAAAGCTTCACCAATTATCCAAGCTCAAATTACTAAGATAAAAAAGAACGAAGTAGAAATAACTGCAACCTGGTTTGGGATATTAAATTCATTGTTCATCATCATGTTCGCTCCTCTATTTTCTAGATGGTGGGAAAGTAAATACAATCCAAGTGCAGCGACAAAATACGGTCTAGGATTAATACTGCTAGGTATCGGTTTCGGAGCCCTAGCTTTTGGTTCGATGTCCATTCCACCTGAAGCTAAAGTAGCTGCTGTATCCGTCCTATGGTTGGTACTCGCTTACTTGTTTCATACGCTCGGAGAATTGTGTCTTTCACCTGTTTCACTTTCCTACATCAGCAAGCTAGTTCCTGGAAGGATGATTGCTTTGATGTTCGGTGTATGGTATGTAGCCATTGCCATAGGAAATAAATCAGCAGGTTTATTAGGCGGGTCTATTGAAGAAATTACTGCGGAATATTCATTAACGACTTTCTTCTTGATCTTTACCATTGTACCAATAGGTCTGGGATTATTGAGTATCGTATTGAATCCATTGATTAAGAAATTAATGCACGGGGTAACCTAATGTTGTCTAGGTTTTAGATTCAAAAAAGCTCACTTGTTTGACAAGTGAGCTTTTTTTGAAACCTGATTTATGTTGACTTTGTGGTTTGATCACATATTCTTATGCTTTACTTTAATGGTATTACATCATCAAAATTTAAAGCTATGAAAAATATTATCCTTTTTATTCTCATAATCCTTTTCCTCGGCAATTACTCAATCGCACAAAACTGCGATCAATCCTTAATCATAACAAGGTTAGATGGCGTTGGGGCTGGAAATAATTTTCTTCAAATTTCAAAAAGCGAAAGAGAAAGGCTGTTATCTGAACAAAGTGGTACTCCAGCAGCTTATGATGGAAACATCAATTACTGTAGCAACGGTGCTCCATTTAATGTACATATCTTGCATTCAGAAAGCCTTCCAGACGGCACTTTCAAACTTTTATTTGATGTATCCGATCCTGACAATTATCAATTCCAATGGAAACTGTTTTATGAAGATGAACTCATAAAAGAGTTTGCTGTCCCTAAATCTTGGGAACAAGCAGAATGGGTAGAAATAATTCATGATTTTGGATTTAGCATTGGAGTCTATAATGGAGAAGAACCTGGCATTACAGAAAGAGAATCCAATGGTGCATTAGGTCATTCAATTACCTTTAAAGAAAAGAATCTGCAATGGCTTGAAATGATAGAAGATAAAACACGAATTGGAACGAACGAAGTTGATTATTTGGAAACCGAATTTGGGGATGCCTTTTTTGACCTTGATCCTTTTCAAGCGTTTTCAGAATTTGGTTCTTCTTCTTTTGGACCAATGGTCCTATGTAAAGATAGGTTAGAAAATCCTTTTGACTCAAAATTTATAAGCCCTGGGTGGTGGCATAGTGGAAATGATATTGCAGTGCAAAGAAACACCCTAGCGGATCTTAATAATGTAGATCTAATATTAACTCCTGACAAAAGTAAATGGAGCAGATGCGTTGTTGTCGAAACGGCAAACCCTTATTATTATGGCTCACTTGGTATAGGTATTACTGCGAATGGTAATAAGGAAAACTTTGAAGTTAGAAATGATCCATCCCTTGGCAAAACAGATGCAGATGCTGATGGCATAGCAGATCCTGATGGAACCGGAAATGGTATGTCATGGTTTCCAGGATATGCCATTGATGTAGAAACAGGTACGAGGCTTAATGTATTCTTTGGAGAAAACTCTGCTTATGGAGCAGCCAATCCATTTGAAGACGATATTTACGATGTGGCAGATGATATGATGTGGAATCCTACAAACGATCTTACAATTGATGAAGCAGGAAACAGTGCTTACAAACTTTTTTTGGGAGGACAACACTATATTTATGTTACCAAAAGTGCTTACGATGAGTGTCAAGATATTAAAGAAAAGTTGAATGAAAAAAGTACTTTAAGAAAAGCAGATGCCATAGCATCGATTTCTTGGGCTGGCCTTCCGATTTTAAGCGATGGATTTGAATTTAATTCATTTGAAGATGGTTTAATTCCAACTGAAACAACCATTCAATTAAGAGTCGATAATACTTTCGCTGAAAAATTAGCAAGTGGATTAAATGATGGAGCTCCAGCTTATAGTTTTTCTTTTGACTCCAGTGTAAATTCTATAGCTGCCGTAGAAGATATTGATTTCAAAATAATTCCAAATCCAGCTCGTGATGTTTTAAGTGTTCAAGTACAAGATCAAAATATGGATCATGAATTTAAAATTCAACTATTTGATGTCCAAGGTAAAATGGTTTTAGAAAGTAGAGGTAACGAAATTGACGTGAATCATTTAGCTCGAGGTCCTTATGTACTAAAACTCATTTCAGCTCATAAAGTTGGGATTCAAAAGGTATTGCTGATGGAATAAAAAAGATAAGAGCATGCTTGTCATAAAGTGTGCTCTTATTTCAATCTTTACCTCCCATTTAATTTATTCCAAAGATTGATTTTAAAGTTTTAAAATCAAATTCCAGCCAATCTTTTAAGCAATATTTCACACCTGCCTCTGCAAATTGAATTTGTTTTGAAGCTCCAACTCCTACAAAATGGAGGTTCAAATTTTTGGCTGTTTTTAAATCCCAAAATCCATCTCCAAAAGAAATAATTGTATTGTATTCTTTGACGGCATAAAATGTTTTTGCCTTATTGATGGCTTCTTGCACAATTTCTTCTCTTGTAAAATAGTGATTCGACCCTATAACAATTTCTTTTGCATGATCAATAGATGCTTGGGACAGTTTCATTAAAGCTGGTTCCAAAAAAGAACCTGTTGCAAAACAATAATCGAAGTCTTCATTTTTCTTAACATTATCTATCATAGCTTTTGCTCCCAGAAGCTCAACTACTTTATCATGAGATCGCATGAACTCCATCATCTTTTCTTCAAATTTGATTATGAACTTCTGATCAAAAGTTTGTATTAAATTATTGCGAAAATTTTTCCTTAAAATATAACTATCCGTCATATGCTCATACGCTGCCCAATTTTGATTAATCTTCACGATCCCAAAATGCTGCATGGCCTTTATAAATGAAGATTGATGTTGAAATTCACTTTTAGTAATGGTGTCGTCAATATCAAATACCAGTAGATTATTGCTCATCCAAAAGTTTTTATTTTTTCATATTTTTAAAACCAGTTCTTCATAATGTGGAGCAATAAATCCTTTTGACTTATATAATGGAGCACCAGCTTCTGTTGCGTGCAAGTGTAGCAGTTCAAGGTTTAGATCTTTTGCTTTTCCAATAAGCTTATTGAGCAAAGTTCGACCAATCCCTTTTTTCCTATATGCTTTATCCGTAAACATGTTTAAGATGTACCCTTTTCCGTTTTTACCTATACCAGCAAAGCCAATTGGGCATTTCCATATTACCATAGCACTAGTCGCTATGATTTTATCTTGATGTTCTGCAATCAATACAATCACGCGTTCTTCAGGCATGTCTCTTTTAAAATAATCGCATAATTCTTTATCGTAGGCTAATTCAGCGTAAGCCTCATTGCTCAATTCTTCCAAAAAGCGTTTTCGCATTGCTACTAATGCAGGAATATCTGAGATTTCAGCTTGACGATAATTAATATCCATACTTTATTTTTTCACTTTGAATTTTTAAGGATAGATTTTCTTTTACAGATTCGGACCATTCATTTTTTAAGATACTCAAAATGATGCTGTCTCTTCTACCTGTTAGACTGGCACAGTTACTCCGCAAAACACCTTCAGCTTTGCAACCTAAGCTTTTCATAGCAGCAATACTTCTTTTGTTATTATTATCAGCCCTAAACTCTACTCTATCTAGCCCTAAGCTTTCAAATGCGAATTCTAACATTAAGAATTTACAATTTTTATTTAGGCCAGTTCCTTGATATTCTTTTCCGTACCAAGTATAACCCAATTGAACAGTATTATGCTTAAGATTATAATCATAAAATCGGGTGCTACCCGCATAAGCCTTTTTCCGTTTGTCATATACAATAAACGGGTAAGATTTTTCTGCTTGCTTATCTTTAAAAGCAGCTTCAAAATATTTGTTCATGTTTTCAATTCCATTTGCAGGGAGTAAGGAATAATCCCAAAGGGTGGGTTCTTGCAATGAAAATATCTTTAAGTGTTCGATGTCTTCTTTTAATAGCGGACGCAAAAGAACGGCTTCATTTTCAAGCACATAATCTTTTTCAAAATTTAATTTCATCATAGCATATCTTTTATATCTTGTAGATTATCTAATAGAACTACTGACAGTTTTAGCCATAGCTAACTTTAATCTTTCATCAAAAGGAGATTCTTCTAATTTTTTCTCGACCTTTTTCAAAGCTTTAAGAAGGCCTGTATCTTTCAATACTTCCTTATTAACTTTCTCTATGCTTTTCATTAAAAAGTAATTATTCTTGTGCTGTGCTAGCCCTCCTTTAGTAAGGGATAGCATCCTACGCCTTGAATCCTTTTTATCTCTTTTCGATTTTATGTACCCAGCTGCAGACATGTCTTTAATTATTTTCAAAACAGATGTATGTGCAAAGCCTAATTCATTAGCAATGTCATTTACACTTGAGTCAGGTTTTTCTTGCATTAACATGACGACCACGCCCCAATTAGGTTTGAACTGGATGTTATATTCATTGTAAATTTGACTACGTTCTTTCCAAAACAGACTGGACAATTGTCTTAATCTTGTAGCAATCAATTTACTACCCGACTTTTTCACAAAACTCATATTAATTAATTGTAAAACAAAGATACATTTATATGTAGTTAACTACATATAAACAAGAAGAAATTCTAGGATCTTATTTGTTAATGCTTTGCTTGACAAGCAATTTTGGGAGTGAGGGCTTTATCAATCTATGGAAAAATTAAGGACACAAGAAGATTTTGTCTTTAGCACATCCGAATGATAGATGTACAAGTTTTCGATTTTCCCACTAGACTCATATATAAAAACGGTGGCTGTATTTCTGTTCTCGAAATCTTCATAGGAGTAGTTTTTTGCATAAGTTTCCAAATCTTCCTTCGTAGCACCTGGTTCAATGCTCTTTAAATAAATCGCTTCTGGTAAACACAAGATAGAAGTTCTACTGTGCTTTTGATTAAGCTCATTAACAGAAAAAATCTTTAAGTCTTCTATTTTTTTAGGCATCCTTAATATGGCAATGCTTTCTTTGATCTTGACCAATTCTATTTCTTGATTGTTTATTTCAAAGGAGAGTTCTTCTTCATCAGAGCTCAATGCTTTATAAGAGAATCCACTTTTCTCTTTTAAAACAACTTTTATTTCTCCAGTGATGCCTTCTTGTGCTGGTTTTACTGGTAGTAAAGCATTCATTTGTGCACCTTGCATTATCAAACGAATGGTTCCATTTTCATTGGGTTGAAGAATGTTTTTATTCTTTCTTAGGTAAATATCTTCCGCGTTTCCATTTACGATTTTAATATCAGCCAAGTAAAGGCTTAGGTTTTGAAAGCGATTGTCTAGTTTAGCTTTTTCTCGAAAATTTTGCAGTGTTGAAACAACATTAAGCCTATCTTCTGTTTCAGATTTTTTCTGGATTTCAAATGTTGTTTTGGATTGGAGAATGCCTATGAATTCATCAAATTCACTTTCTTCAAATCCTTTTAATTCCCATGGCAAGGTGCATTTTGATTCACTAACTAAGCTTTGCTCTGGAGCTTTAATATCTTGCATTGCTTGAATAGATTGCATGACACGTGGAAGAAATCTTTTGAAGCTTAGGTATTCGCTTGAGTCAACTACTTGACTAAAAGCATTGCTCAAGGATATGAGGACTAACAGAAAAGTTAGTTTATAATGTATTCTCATGTTATTTTTTAAGCTTGAAAGCATTAATTATATCGATGCAAACTAATCTAAGAACTTAGGTTTTGGTTTGTCTTGAATTTTTAATTCATAACCATATGTTTCTGAAACTACTTTAATAATTTCGATCATCTGGTTTCCATCAAGGTCTGCTTTTTTCAACAATTCTTCTACAGATTCACTTTTAGCAATGGCTTCCTTAGCTGACTTATTTAGTGCTGTAAAATCTTTTGCTGTAAATTTATTGAACCAACTCTCTTCTATGTTTTCATATTTCAAATCGTGATCTATAGCGATCACCTCAGCTTGAGGAATGTTGCTTAATATGATTTGTTTTGAAGTATTGTCAACGGTTATTTTAATCTCACTCATGTTATAGCCGACCAGTATTTTACCAGTTACGAAAATGGTGGCCTCTTTAGGAAAGCTATATTTATACGGAAGTGGATAAAGGACAGAGACTTCTCGATTGTTTAGACTGTCAAATCGTTCTGAATATGTCCCTTCTACGGTTACAAGCTTGCAAGCTTTTTTAATTTCTTCGTAGACTATGTTTGTATCTGATTCTGAATGGATACTTTCTTTTTCCGACATAAGGGAATAAGTAATCCAAACACCCAAGAAGGTGCTTAAAAGCATAAGTATTATCCAAATCCCTTTTTTCATTTTCTTTATTTCACCTTTGACTCAAGGTCATACATTAAGCCTTTATAAGACTTCAAAACAGCTCTAACAGAACCAACTGATACTGGAGAGGTAATCATCAGTGGAATTCGGTTTGCATCATTAGAAACGTAGACCTTCATCTGATCTCCTTCTTTAAAGACTTCTCCAGTAATTAATTCTGGTGAAAACTTCATAACATTAAATCTACCTAGACCATGTATTTTTTTGTTCTCTTCGTTTCCTAAATACTTAACATCTAAGTTGTAGGTCTTCTTATCCATAAATATGTTAATGGGGAAACTGTCGCCTTGATCAAAATAATTTAGATCTATGTTTCTTGTATAATATAGACAAGATAAAATGTCATGCATGCAAGCATCAACATTATAATCTTTGAATACAGCCTTGTCTTTTGTTTTGCCTCGCAAAGAGGTTGCTATGTTATTATCTCTATCAAAAGTAACCTTATCATATAGAGTATAAGACCCTTCTGAAACATCTCTAATAGAAGTATGAGGAAGTAAGGTTGTTTTATCAATATACGTATCGTAGTAATCTCTTACTTTAAAAAACCACTCATATCCTGAATATGTTTTTCCTACAGCAGCTAAATGATACTGATCTCCTTGATCATGTACTTTAAAGGCGACTTCACCTGCTGCCAACCACATTGGGCCCATTTTATAATACAATTTGTAAACTATTTCTTCGCCACCAGCAAAGGTGACATTAGGCATTGAACAAGGATCAAAAGACATGAATTGATCTTGCGCAAAAGATTGCTTTTTAACTGGAAAAGTAAATCCAGTAAACAAAAAAGCTAGCAAAAAAAGTTTAATGATATTCTTGCCCATAACCTATAGATTTTAATACGTTTATTCGAACTATGAACCATATTCCTACCAACGAAGGCAAGATTAGGTTTATTACCCATAATCCAAAGGTGGCAGCCAAAATGCTTATTTTATTGGCGCCGAAAATTCCCCAAAATTGAATCGCTATTTCTCCTCTAGCCAATAAATCCCAAATTGGAGGCAATGGAATTCCAGTTTGGATAAAGAAAATGCTTGAAATACCACTAACAGCATCAAGTACAGGAACATTTATTCCAAAGAAATACAACAATAAAAGATACTGCAAACTATAGACCATATACCTTACAAAAGATATCCCAATAGCTTTTAAAAGAATCTTCTTGCCATATTGTTTGACTACTCTTACTGCTTTTATGACGCCTTTGAATCTTGATAAAAATGTTATTCGTTTAACCAAGTTGATGACAATATCAATATTGAAAAAGAAAAACAATCCTGTCAAGACAATTGCCAACCAAAAAAATATCATGCTTAATCTTGGAAATTCAGCGACTAGTGCAATGTGTTGAGAAAACAATATCAAACCAAAGCCACCTAAAAACATGACCACAATCAATTGACTCAAACTACCAACTAGTGTGGCAGCCACTGCTCTCCAATTATTTTCAGGTTTTACGAAAAGTACTCTGCCTCCATACTCTCCTACTCTAGCAGGAGTAAACAATGAAAACACAACTCCCCCTAAGACTGTTTTTAGACTTTGAAAAAGTGTTTGTTTTTCGAAACCAGCAGACAGCAATTGCCATTTTTTTGATTCTAACAACCAGTTGATCGGCATTAGTACCAAAACCGCAACTAAATATATTGGATTACTTTGATGCAAAGAGGCAATAAAAGTATGCCATAGCTCAGCGGCATCTTCTCGGATTAAAATTTGATCATAAATCACATAAGCAAGCACGATCACGATAACAAAGCGTAATAGTTTATCAAGCGTCATAAACTGACGATCTTGTTTTATTGCTGATGTATTAGATTTATTAATCAAGTCTTTCTATTTACTTTTTTCTTTATCCTTTAGACTCAAAAGTTAAACTTAATTTCCTTAGAAAAATGTTATCAATTATTATAAAAATCTTAAAATTTAGCCGATTCTATGAGTAAATGGTCATTAAACAACATATAAAGATCTTTCTGATAATGTTTAGCATCGATAAGCCCCTCTCTTTCTATGCTTCCTAAGTTCCTAATTTCGTATTCTTCAATCCTGTTGTGATCAGTGAATAGTTCATAAATGCTTGACGATTCACCTAATAAATATGGATTCCTTCCATGAGCCGATAAGTGCTTGACTTTTTCTGGTAAAAAAATCCTTCCTATGTAATCTGCAAAGACATCAAAGATATAAACTGACTCTTTTTTTTGATCTAGCAAAACCAACTTATTATTGAGCTCTAGCATTTTAGAGGGCATAATACTTTTGTCTAACAATTGCCTCAAATTATTACTTCTTAGGATGACTTCTTGGTTCTGATTAATTTTTATAAGCTCTTGCAAATCTTGATCAAAAAACCAAATTCCATCATCACTTGCAGAGGCTATTGCGTTAACATTTCGAAATCCATTCTGTAGCAGGCTAATTTCATCTATAGTGTTTAAAGTTCTATCAACAATTTTTATGAATTGAAAATCTCCATAATAAATCAAAACTTGTAATGGATTTGATACATCTAGGTACGTGATGTTACCGTTTCTATTATCGCTTAAATTATAACTTAGGTCCCCAGTAACATTTCTCTTAAACAATGCATTATCTTCACTAACAAAATATAGTTGCTTCAGTTGATCCAATTCAAAAAAATCAGCTTGGATGTTTATCTTTTTTATAGCATCGCTACCTGATCTAGAAACATAAGGACTACCGCAAGAACTAAGTAGTAAATATGAACTTAAGCCAAAAAAGAAAAGAGCGATAAAGAACTTAGAGAGTTCCTGAAATAATTTTTCCATCTGGATTTTTATAAAACTCGAGTGATAATTTTTCACCATCAAAGACCGCATAAGAATTATGATTCATCCAATCTCCCAAATTAATATAACGCGCATTTTCTTTTTGAAATTGAAAATCAATTGGTAAATGTCGATGACCGAAAACAAAGAAATCTACCTTATTATGTTTTAAGTGTTCTTGGCAAAAAAGGATCAGCCATTCTTTTTCCGGTCCATTGAATACGTCATCTGTATTATTATATTTACGACTTGAACCTGAACATAGATTTGCTAGACCAATTCCAAAATTTGGATGCAAGCGAGCAAATAACCACTGACAGAGTTTACTAGAAAAAAAAGTTTTTAAAAACTTATAGCTATAATCTCCTGGCCCGAGCCCGTCTCCATGTCCGATGTAGAACTTTTTACCTTTTAATGTTTTTTCTATGGGATTTCTGAGTATTGGAATATTTAATTCATTTGTAAAATAATCAAACATCCACATGTCATGATTGCCTGTAAAAAAAAACAATTTTATTCCACTGTCTGATAACTCGGCAAGTTTGCCAAGTATCCTAATGTAGCCTTTTGGTACAACGCGTTTGTATTCAAACCAAAAGTCAAAGAGATCACCAACCAGGTAAATCTCTTCAGCATCTGCTTTAATAAGATCTAACCAGGCAATTAGTTGTTTCTCTCTTTCTCTACTTTTATACTTGACGTCAATTCCTAGGTGAAAATCAGACGCAAAATAAATTTTACCCATTTAGACTTTTTCCATTACAGCACAGCAATTATCGCAAGTTCTAAGTTCTTCAGAATCCATAAAATTATTCATCACAACGGGAAGCTGGTTGACAATGTCTTTCATTTCAAAACTAGCTTCATGCAATTTATTGTTACATTTTTCACAAAACCACATCAATTTATCTTGCTCATCGCCTCTTCTATATCTTTCGATAACAAGCCCTATGGTATCTGCAGGTCTCTGGGGTGAGTGAGGAATTCTAGGAGGCAATAAAAACATTTCACCTTCTTTAATCTGAATGTCTTCTGGTGTCCCATCTTCGTTGATGATCTTTAGGGTAATGTCTCCTTCTAATTGATAAAACAATTCTTCCCCATCTTCATAATGATAATCTTTTCTTCCATTAGGTCCTCCTACGACCATGACTATGTAGTCATCATTTTCAAAGTAAACCTGCTTATTACCAATTGGTGGTTTGAATAAATGCCTATTTTCATTTACCCATTTCATCAGATTGAAAGGTTTTGCTATTGCCATTATATATTGAATTTAGATTATTTGTGAAATTACAGGTCTAATTTATAAAAATCTGCTTGCTTTTTGGGTATAATGCTCCAGGTATGACGAGGAGCAGGCGACTAGCTAAGTTTACCTTTATAAAATATATTAGCTTTAACGAATCAATGTAATTTGTTTTCAATCAAAATTTAATAATTTGAAAAAAATTGAACACATCGGTATAGCCGTAAAAGATCTTGCTAAAGGCAATGAAATTTATAACTTATTGCTAGGTAAAAAACCCTATAAACAAGAGGAGGTAGCTTCGGAAAATGTGATGACTTCATTTTTTAAAGTCGGCCCTAATAAAGTGGAGCTTTTAGAAGCAACTGATCCAGAAAGTCCAATTGCAAAATTTATAGAAAAAAGAGGCGAAGGAATCCACCATATTGCTTTTGAAGTAAAAGATATTCATAAAGAAATGGAGCGTTTAGCAAAAAAAGGGTTTCGTCTTTTAAATGAAAAACCTAAACGTGGTGCAGATAATAAATGGGTTTGTTTTGTACATCCTAAATCAGCGAATGGAGTTTTAATAGAACTTTGTCAAAATATAGAAGAATAGTGGAACCTTGGCATTATATAGTTGCTATGATTGGTGGTGGATTTGCTGGGGTAATAAACACTTTTGCAGGCAACGGTTCTGCAATTACCTTAACCATCTTAACAGAACTTATCGGCTTACCGCCAAATGTGGCAAATGGAACAAATCGTGTTGGGGTTTTTACTCAAAGTTTAGCTGGGTCTTATTCTTTCCATAAGAATGGAAAATTAAATTTAGGCAAGTCTGGAAAATTTATCATTCCAACAATTATTGGGGCTATTATTGGCGTCATAGTAGCAACCAATGTGAGCAATGATCAATTTAGACAAGTCTTCCGATTTTTAATGGTAGCGATGTTGTTTGTCATTTTGGTCAAACCAAAAAGATGGTTAAAAGAAACCAACTCTGCAGCAAATCACAATTTACGTTGGGTGATCCCTATATACCTTGCCCTTGGTTTTTATGGGGGATTTATTCAAATGGGGATGGGTGTTTTTTATTTGGCTAGCATGGTCTTGATTGCTCAATTTAGCATCATAGAAGGCAATGCTGTAAAAGTTTTTGTTGTGGCGGTGTATACTGTTTTTGTGCTAGCTATCTTTCAGTGGAAGGGTTTGATTGATTGGAAGGTGGGTGCAATCATGGCAATAGGCCAGACTACTGGTGGCTATTTAGCTGCTCAGTATGCTTCAAAATTTCCTAATTCTAATGTTTGGGTTTATAGGGTCTTGGTTTTTGTAGTCATCTTGGCAATCATTAAATTATTTGATTTGCATTTGCTTTTGTTTGTGTGATGAGATGATTTTTTTTGAGACATTGCTACATTAACTAATCATCTCATTAACTAATTGTCACTTTGCCAAAACGTCATAATAACAAATTGCCACATTATCAATAAAGCCTTATCTTGTGAACATATACATCAAATGTTGTAATTAGCGATGATAGATCTTCCAGTAGTAGATAAAAGTGAGCAAAGGCAACGTAAACCATCTTGGTTACGGGTAAAACTGCCTATCGGTGAAGAATTTAAGAAAGTTAGGAGATTGGTTGATGAATATAAGCTTCACACCATCTGTCAGAGTGGATCTTGTCCAAATATGGGTGAATGCTGGGGAGCTGGTACAGCTACCTTTATGATATTAGGAAATACTTGCACACGTTCTTGTTCTTTTTGTGCTGTGAAAACAGGTAGACCACCAGAATACGATGAAGATGAACCAAGAAGAGTAGCAGAAGCAATTCGACTCATGCAAGTCAAACATGCAGTGATTACTTCAGTCAACAGAGATGAATTAAAAGATAGAGGAGCTGAAATTTGGTATCAAACCATTATGGCCGTAAAGCAAGAATCTCCTTCCACTACCATAGAATCATTGATACCAGATGTCAAAGCAAACTGGGATGCTTTGGAACGTATGATTGAAGCTGGCCAAGAAGTAGTCTCGCATAACATGGAAACTGTAGAAGCACTTTACAGAAAGGTGAGACCTCAAGCCAAATATGCACGAAGTCTTGAACAAATCAAAAGAACTAAAGCAGCCGGGCGAAGAACAAAATCTGGAATAATGGTCGGACTTGGAGAAACAAAGGACCAAGTCTTCAAAATAATGGATGATTTAGTTGCTAATGATTGTGATGTCTTGACAATCGGTCAATATTTACAACCTACCAAAATGCATCTTGCCGTAGAGGAATTTGTACACCCTGATGTCTTCGCAGAATACAAAATGGTTGGGCTTGAAAAAGGTTTCGACTTTGTAGAAAGTGGACCACTAGTAAGGTCATCTTATCATGCAGAAAGACACCTTTAATCCTGAATCTGAAACTTGATTAGCGTTTATAATTTCCTCGCAGTCTATACTTTCCAAAAACTTCTCTTAAATTAGCCATCAAAATCAACGATCATGAAAGCAGCTAATGCAAATTTATTAAACGCTATTGTTTTAATAGCTATGGGACTATGGGGATATTTTGTTACTAAAGCAGGAACTGCTTTCATACCAGTAGGCTTTGGAGTAGTATTAGCTGCATTGAGTTCTGGTATCGCTAAAGACAATAAAGTTGTAGCTCACATAGCAGTTTTACTGACTCTTTTGGTCTTATTAGCCATTTTAGGAATGAGATTACCTAAAGCACTGGCAAAAGGAGAATCAATGGGAATAATGAGAGCCGCAGCCATGTCATTAACTGGTATTATAGCCATGGTAGCCTTTATAAGAAGCTTTATTGCTGCCAGAAAGGCAAAATCTACCAATTAAAGTCATTTTACTACAGTTAAGTCTATTTTATTTATAATCAATATTTTATAAGCCAATCGCTAAGTATTATCTTTGTGCGCTCTAATGGTTTATATGAACAAAGCATACATCAATTTTTTACTTGTTTTATTTTGCCTTAACTGCTTTCAGTGTGTTCCGGCAAAAGAAGAGGTTATTACAAACATATCTTTTGATCTGCAGGATCCTAAGCTGAAGCAAGTCTATAAATTTCAAGACGAAGGAGCTAGTGACAGCTTGTACAATTACTTTCGAGATATTGACCCGACATACAGGTATACAGCTGCTATGGCCTTTGCTTCCATTAGAGACAGTAACTCAATAGATCGGTTAGCCTACTTACTGAAAGATCCAAATGAGAAAGTAAGAACTGCCGCTGCTTATGCTATCGGGCAGACTGGTCATACTTTAGGAGAAAACTACCTGCTTAATAATTTTGAACGTGGTGATTCTACAAATCAATGGCAAAATTATAACAAAGCTGTTCTTGAAGCTGTTGGAAAATGTGGTACAGAAAAAACATTAAATTTCCTTTCAAAAATAAAAACTTATACAAATAAGGACAGTACCTTGCTTTTAGGCCAAGCACTCGGAATCTATAGATTCGCCCTGAGACAAATTATTTTGCCGCAAGGCACAGAAAAAATGGTAAGCTTTATTGATGATGCTGAGACTCCTAATGATGTGAAATTTATTGCCTCGAGTTATTTAGCAAGAGCAAAAGTCAATCTAAACCAAACGGACAACATTCAAAAGTTAATTCGACGAATCAATAATAATGATGACTATCGAGTAAGGATGATGCTGGCTTTAGCTTTAGGAAAAACAAAATCACCAATTGCTAAAGATGAATTGATTTCTTTGTATTCAAGAGAACAAGACTTTAGGGTTAAAATTAACATCATACGAGCTTTGGAAAATTTTCCTTATGCTGAGGTGCAACGAATTCCATTCGAGGCGATCCATGATAATAATCCACAAGTTGCCAAAGCGGCAACAACTTATCTAATTAATAATGGTGAGGGAAAAGATGGAACAGTATATTGGAGACTTGCTAATAGTGCAAAAACGCAAGCCGTAAAACTTGATCTCCTTAAAGCAGCAAACCGACATGTTTCTGCCATTTACGAAGAAGCAAATACCAACATAAACAATCAGATTAAATCTATACTAAGGGATACCACGCAAGCTGTGCACATAAGAAAACAAGCGATGTCTGCCTTAGGTGAATATAACTGGAACTTTAGGTACATCTACAGAAATGGAATTTCTGATAGAAATGAAGCAATAAGAACAGCTACTATGGAAGCCTTGAGTGACATCCTTAAAGATCCAAAATTCGACAGAAAATTTGGATTGGGTAAAACAAGTTCTAAAAAGGAAATCAGTGTTTACCTTTCCGAAGCCATCAATAGTGGAGATCCAGCTTTAAAAGCTGTAGCTGCTGGAATATTATCTGATACACTCTTAGGCTTTAAAGAATTTTATCCAAACAGCAGCTTTTTATATGTTGCAAAAAAAGGACTAAAACTCCCGCAAGAAACAGAAACTTTATATGCCTTAGAAGATGCAATTTATGCCTTTGACGGAGTAAAACCTGAAAGAAAAAAACCAACTCATAACCATCCTGTAAATTGGGATGCTTTAAAAAACATTGAAAACAATTCCATTAAAGCGAGAATTGAAACTAGAAAGGGGGACGTTGTTTTAGAACTCTACCCATTAGAGGCGCCAGGTTCTGTTTTAAATTTCATTCAGCTTTCAGAGTCTTCATACTACGATGGAAAGACAATCCATAGAATGGTCCCAAATTTTGTCATTCAAGGTGGGTGTCCAAGAGGAGATGGCTATGGCAGTCTCGACTATAGCATACGTAGTGAAGTTCCTAATTTATATTACGATGATGAAGGTTATTTAGGAATGGCATCTGCCGGTCCAGACACTGAAGGTGTCCAATGGTTTATAACGCATTCTCCTACCCCACATTTAGATGGTAGATATACAATATTCGGCAAAGTCATAGAAGGCATGAAAGTAGTTCATTCCTTAGAAGTTGGTGATGTCATAATAACAATTAAAATCTTGAATTGAAATGAGCAGTACTTCAGAATTAAAAAATACAGCATTATCTAATAAGCATATTGACTTAGGTGCAAAGATGACACCTTTTGCAGGATATAATATGCCGGTTTATTATACGAACATTATTGATGAGCATAAAGCTGTTAGAAATAATGTAGGTGTATTTGATGTATCTCACATGGGTGAATTTATCGTCCGAGGAAAAGGAGCCTTAGATCTCTTACAGCAAGTAACGAGCAATGATGTTTCTAAATTAGAAATCGGAGAAATACAATACTCTTGTATGCCAAATCATTCAGGAGGAATAATTGATGACTTGTTGGTTTATAGATTAAGTGAAGAAAATTGTTCAGAAGGAGAAAGAGCTTACATGCTAGTAGTTAATGCATCTAATATTGAAAAAGATTGGGAATGGCTAGCAGAGCACAATAAGTACGAAACTCATTTAATTAACATCTCTCAAAGAACAGGTTTATTAGCTGTGCAAGGGCCAAATGCTACAAAAGCACTTCAAGAATTAACGGACATTGATTTAGGTTCATTAAAGTATTACACTTATACAAAAGGAGAATTTGCAGGCTTAGCGAACGTCTTAATCTCTGCTACTGGTTATACTGGTGCAGGTGGTTATGAAATTTATGTAAACAACGATCAAATGCCAACATTGTGGGAAAGAATTATGCATGTAGGCAAAGCGCATGATTTAAAACCTGTAGGCCTAGGTGCAAGAGATACACTTCGATTGGAAATGGGATACTGCTTGTATGGAAATGACATCGATGATACAACTTCTCCTATTGAAGCAGGCCTAGGTTGGATTACAAAACTCGACAAAGGAGAATTCAATTCTTCTGAACTATTTCAAACTCAAAAAAGGGAAGGTATTAAACGCAAATTAGTTGCATTTAAAGTAGAAGACAGAAGAGTGCCTAGACATGACTATCAAATTGAAGATTCAGAAGGCAACAATATAGGTAAAGTGACATCAGGAACTATGTCTCCATCTTTATCCTATCCTATTGGAATGGGGTATGTAGACAAAGCATCAGCAAAAAAAGGAACCGAGATTTTTATTAACACTGGAAAAAAGTCCTTAAAAGCTGAGATCGTAAAGCTGCCGTTTTATACGAAGTAGTTAATTTTTCGTAAATTAAATAAAATCAAAGCTTTAGCATGGAATTTCAAGAAGGGAAAGAAAAATTTTTACAGACGTGGGGTGCGCTAGGATCTAATTGGGGAATTAACCGTACAATGGCCCAAATCCATGCTTTATTGTTGATAGCTCCTAAGGCTATGAGTGCAGAAGAAATTCGGGATGAACTCCAAATTTCTATGGGCAATGCAAATATGAATTTAAGAGCTTTAATAGATTGGGGCCTGGTCTACAAAGAATTAAAAACTGGAGAAAGAAAAGATTTCTTTATTGCAGAAAAAGAAATGTGGGAAGTAGTAAAAAAAATCATTCAACAAAGAAAGAAAAAAGAACTTGAACCGCTAAGTAAAACATTAGCAGAAATATCTAAAGTAGAAGGTACAGATGAACATGCTGAAGAATTTAAAAAAATCATCAAAGACATAGAACTCTTTAGTAATAAAGCAGATTCAATGTTAGACAGAATATCTGCAGCAGATTCAAATTGGTTATTCGGTACATTCATAAAACTAATAAAATAATCTTTCTAAGATTAATTCCATTTACAAGAACCTATAAACATTTTACAAGTATAATTAACTAAGTCATCACTTGATATGAAGATTAGACCTTTTCGTGCAGTTATACCAAAAATGAATTTTGTGGCTTCTCCACAAACTTTTTTTTCATCCGTTAGACAAAAGTACCCAGAATACAAAGAAGGAAACTTTTTTAAAAAAGCATCTCAAGAAGCCATATATCTTTATCAGATTAACAGAAACAACAAGACCCATACCGGTTTAATTACTTGTACTCATACCAAAGAGTTTATTTCTAATAAGATTAAGAAACATGAAAACACCTTAAAAGCTAAGGAGCAACAACAAATTGATTTGATGCTTCTAAGATCCGCAGTAGTGAAACCAATACTTGTATTTTATGAAGAAGTGAAAAAAATAAATATTGCCATTCAAAATCACATAAATGACAATGATCTTTTTTTTGAAATTGAATTAGAAGAAAACAATGAAATTCATACCATCTGGGAAATCAAAGAAGGTGATGAAATAGAGCTCTTTCAAAAACTATTTAAGGAATTGATACCAGAAGCTTATATTGCTGATGGGCACCATAGATCTGCTGCTAATGCATTAATGTATAAACAACATAAAGCTGAAAAATCAGAATACAATCCATTTGAATATTTAATGACAGCCTATTTTCCTGCCCCTGAATTAGAAATATGGGATTTCAACAGGATATTAAATTTATCGAAAGATTTCTCTCCGACTAGGTTTTTAGCAAAAATGTCAAAGTTATTTGACATCGAATTTATGTTCAAGCCTGAAAAACCAAAAAAGAAATTCCACATGAGCATGTACCTCAACAATGAATGGTATAGTATGAGTTGGAAAAAAGAAATTTTAAAAAAGCAGGGAAAAACTAAAGTAGTATTAGATGCCACTTTGCTAAATGAATATGTTTTAGAAGACATCATAGGAATTAAAGATGTTAGAACAGATACAAGAATAAAGTATTGCGAAGGCATTAAAGGTATAGATGATTTTATAAATAGAATTGAGAAAAATGAAGGTCAATTAGGTTTCGTCCTCTATCCTGTCATGATGGAAGACCTTATCGCCATTGCGGATAAAAATAAAATCATGCCTCCAAAGTCAACTTGGTTCGAGCCAAGAATGAAAAATGGCCTTTTGGTTCAAGAGCATTAAATTCCCCAAAAAAGATGAATAAAAAGATTAGCGCAGATTACATCATTCCTATTATTGGATCCCCAATAAAAAACGGTGTGGTAGAAATAAACGAAAAAGGTGTTATCACTGGCATCTCTTCATCAGCTAATCATGATTCAACTAGCATTGAAAAACACAAAGGTGTTATAGTCCCTGGATTTATAAACACTCATTGTCATTTAGAGCTTTCTCATATGAAAGGCAAAGTAGACACTGGCACTGGTCTGATTCCTTTTATATCAAATGTGGTAAAACATCGGGATATTCCGCAAGAAGAAATTTTAGAGGCCATAAGAAAAGGAGATGAAGAGATGCAAAACGAAGGTATTGTAGCTGTCGGCGACATTTCTAATAAGGCAGATACGGTAAATCAAAAAACCAAGAGTCCGATTAGGTATTACACTTTTATTGAAATGTTTGATTTTCTGCAAGATGATTGGGCTCAAAAGGAGTATGACAAGTATAAACTTGTTTTTGATGCACATAAGAATGACGAGAAAAATAAAAAATCAGCCGTTCCTCATGCTCCATATACCTGCTCTAAAACTTTATTTAAAAAGATTAATACCTTAAACATAAATTCAGTTACCGTTAGTATCCATAATCAAGAAACTCTGCCAGAGAATGAATTGTTTTTAGAAAAGAAAGGAGATTTTATTGACTTTTACAAAGGCTTTAATATTCCTTTAGATAATTTTTCTAAAACTGGAGAAAATTCTATTGCCTATGCTATATCAAATATGGATGCGAAACAAAAAACATTATTTGTCCATAATACATTGACTACTAAAAAAGACATTGAGAAAGCTCTAAGGTGGAATAAAAACACCTACTGGGCTACCTGTGCAAATGCTAATTTATTTATTGAAAATAGTTTACCTAATTACCAATACTTTATAGATTCAAAAGCAAACATGACTATAGGCACAGACAGCTTAACTTCAAATTGGCAGCTAAGTATTCTTGAAGAAATGAAAACCATTCATAAGTATCAATCTTACGTTGACTTGCTAACTCTATTAAAATGGGCAACCATAAACGGGGCAAAAGCATTGGGCATGGATGACGAATTAGGGAGTTTAGAAGTTGGTAAAAGTCCTGGCCTTAATCTTCTTAATGTTGAAGTCAAAGAAGGCGAACCATTGGAATTGTTTTTACGACGAGATACAAAGGTCACAAAATTGATTTAAAGTAAAAAGGCTCCAATGAAAATTCATTGGAGCCTTTTTACTTTAAATCAGTGTCGTACACTATTCAAATACAATTGCTTTTGTTATAGGTGCATAATGTGATTTAAATCTAATGTGTGCATAAAAATATCCACTACCAATTTGATCTTTATTTATGCTGATCTTATTTCCAGAAGCATTATCTAATCTATATATCACTTTTCCCGCCCTGTCAAACACTAAGAAATCATAGGCTTCTGTATGTTCTATTCCCAACTCAATTTGTATAAAGTCAGAAGAAGGGTTTGGAAATACATCTGTTTGGACGCCTATCAAATCTTGAGAAGAGACAACATAATTACAAAGAATATCTTCTAAGAAAGGATACAATTGATCTGCTAACAAGGCTTGTTGATCAGCAAACATTGGTTCTGTGTAAATATCCGTATGTCCTCCTCCTTCAACAATAATGATTTGATTTAATAATCCAACTTCTTCACATTTAGGGTGAATAAGCCCTGAACCATTTATGGACATTATATCAGCAGCAAGACCACTTAAAAACGGAACTGTTTCATCAGCTGTGCCATGCATACTGAAAACAGGAATGTCGTCGCTATCTACCCAATCTGTAAGGTATACCCCACCGGACAAATTAATGATTCCTATGGGATCAGAATTAAATCCTTGATGATCACCATCTCCGTCTATTCCTCCATTAGCATCTATTAAATCTTGAAGAAAATCAGGTTTTGCATCATCCTCATCCATGAAACCAACTTGTGCAGCCATAATTGCTCCAGCTGATAAACCACCTGTCATGATTAAATTTGGGTCAACACGAAATTCATTAGTCATAGTTGTAGCATCTTGTCTAAAGTATCTAATAGAAGTTTTCATATCTCCAACTGCATTCACAACAACACCTAACAATTCAATAGAATCTGGAATTCCAGCAAGTAAAGGCCATAATGAATAGGATATTGAAGCTGCTACATATCCTCTTTTAGCAAACTCAGTACAGCTTTCCACCATGTAAGGATTCTCTCTTGTTCCAAAGATAAAGCTACCTCCATGAGCCATGATGACAAGGGGTCTATCTTCGGCAGTATCTCCTGCAGGTTCATAGACATCCATAAGTAAATCAAATTCACGTCCTAATACATCGACTCCAACTCCGTATTTTACAGCTTTTGTAACAGAAACTTCTTCGAAAGTCGACTCAATAAAACGAGTCCCATCACAAAGATCACTACCCTGTGAGTGTAATAGATTAGGAATAATGAAAATTAAACATAGAAAGGTGTAGAGTTTTTGCATTGTTGATGTTTTTAATTAGAAAGATAAAGCCATACCTATTCTCCCGGTCAATTCGTTTGAGTTGCCAATCAAACCCAATAAGGTATCCGTACTTCCATACAATTGGAAAGGTCCAATTTTGAAACTTCCCATGATACCGAAATTACTATTTCTTTCGTTTTGGTAAGAGTAATTAAGTCCTAAAATAATATTTTTAGTTAAGCTGTATTGTCCGTTTACTGCTATTGCGGAACGATTTAGATCATTTCCAAAAGTGTTTCTATATAGCAAGCCAAGAACAATTTTATCATTTACAAAATATTGGCCACCTATATAGAAAGAACTATTCAATTTAGTTTCAAAGGAAATATTTTCTGTTTTTTGAAAAGCGAATATTTCTTCTAGTGTGTCAATCTTGACATCGAAGTCAATGTTTTCATCTGCGAAGAATCCACTTAAATCAGTCCCAGTATAATCATATTGGCCATTTGACCTAAATTCATTTGCATTATTCTCCCAATTGATTTTTCCTAGATCAACTATACTTGCTGCTAGAAATATTTTTTCTGAGACTTTATAACTTAAGCCTAAATCAATACCTAGTCCTGCATTTTCAAAAGCCAAATTATCAAAGGTGATGGCATTAATGTCAAAATTAAAATCTGAAACCCCTGAGATGTCTACAAAAGAAGCACTCTGAAAAGTGTAATCAACGTCAAACCTTAGCTGGTAAATGTCATCACTTGTAAACAGTGATGCCTTGCCTCTTGGAGATTGAATGGCTCCGACGCCTGAAAGAAACTTGAGCTTAATTCCAGCTTTTAATTTTTTTGTCAAATCATAATTTGCACCAAGCCCAAATTCATGAAATGAATTCAATGCTAACAAAGGTTCAAATCGAACGGTCTCACCTATGTATTGACTATTCCCATCAAAAATCAATCTTGCTAATTCCTCAGGATAAGTTAAACTAGAATTAAATCTAATCCTATGAGAAATATTCAATCCTAATGCTCCAAATTTTACTCCTATTCCAATCGTTTGTAGATCCAGATTTGATTCAAAAGTATTGAGCGGATCTAAATCATCCAGTACATTATCTAAACTTATAATGTTTCTATTTTCGGATTCAAAAATGATGTCTTTTATATTTACTTCAGGACTATGATAAAAGCCGTATTGAAGAATTGGTAAACTTATTTGAATTTTTGAAGAATCGGCAATTGATGGATTTATTTGATTTGCTGCCCAAGAATCGTTTATAAAAAAAGATCCTAAATCACTTTGGGCATTTAAGCCTGAAAAAAAATACAAACTAGATCCTATTATAATCGCTGCTTTATACAAAACAGTTTTAAAAAAAAACTTATTCATTTATTTAATTTGTAACTCCAATTTTTATTCCCATCCTTACTGCTACATTTTGTCCTGCTAATATTTTGACAGATTGCTCATTCATTTGATTAGTTGTAGAAAATGCAGTTTTTAAAATAACCTTATCAGCATTTTTAATTTTATCAAATCGTTCTATCAGATATTCTTGAAAGATAACTTTTTTTGCAAGGCTCGTGCTCACTCCATTATTATCTACTTCGGCTCCTTCCAGCACAAATTGTTCTGGTGTTAGTAAAGAGTCTAAAACATTATTATCCATATCAGCGAAATATAATTGAAGTTTAACGCCGAGTGGTGATTCGTTTTCTGTGATTAATTTAAATTCAACATAGTCGACATTCTCGGTTTCATAAGTTTGCAAATTGACATCAAAAGTATCAAAAACTAAAAAGTTATCTGCATAACCATTTATTGGAAGTTCCACTTCCATTTGTACCCGTAGTTCGCTTGAGTCTGTCATAAATCCTCGAACTGACATATCAACTTCTGGATTTGGTTCTGCTTCCATGTCATAATAAACACCTAATGGTCCTGCGCCTAAAACTTCTCTTATGTTTGAATTATCTTTTGTGAAATCAAAAATGGTTTGTTTAGTTTCTCCGACTTCGTTTATTGCTGGATATTGAATTTCAATGCCATCTTCAATGAAAGGACTTTCTAATGCTAAGATACCATCATTCACAGTCTCAATGTCAACATAAAGAAATTTAGCATCGATTGGAAAACCAAAAGAATTGAACACCGTTAATCTAATGGTTGGGTCTTCAAAGTAAACACTTCCATTTGCCCAAGCATTAAAAAAATCAATTTGTACTGTATCAGCAGCTACCGTATAAACATCAGTGCCTAAAAATCCTTCTGCATAGTCATATTCTAAATTTGTAAAAAGGACGATGTAGTCATCCATTTTTACTCTTTCGCCAGCCATGTTGTAGGCTTCGTACCTTACTGTAATTAGTGTATCTCCCATACTAGACAAAGTATAGCCTGCAATGTTTTGTCCAATTATCGCATTCTGTATTGGCACACTGCCTTCGTAATCTATGTCAAATGTTTTTGACCAAATTTCTCCATCTTTAGTAAGTTGAGGAATGAACATTTTGACTTCCAAATCTTCTGGATGTGGTGATTCAAAAGTTACTGAAATCTGACCTTGGCTTAGGTTAATAAAATCAATGTTTATGCTTCCAGGAATATCATATGTTTCATGAACTATGGTATCAAGAACTTGAATGGGAACAATTGCGGCGACGATATCGAATATATCTTGAGAGCTTCTACCAAGAACATCTCCTTGATAGAGCAATCTAATTGTCCCATCAGGATCTATAGACATACTTGTATTTTCTTGCACATCTTCTAATATCTGATCTAAACTGACGTTTGCTTCAAATAAAGGAATGGCAAATTCTGCGGAATAATCACCTACTTCCAATTCGTTTAAATCACTAGGATCTACCTTACATGAAGAAAAAATGCAAAGTGTTAAGAGAAGAACCCAAAAGCTTAATTTCATAATAATTACTTGTCTAAATAGAGAAACGAGCGTTTCACTATAATTGTAGTCCTTAAGATAAGTCTTTTAACATTATCTACCACAAAATTATTAGCTTATGCTAATTGATTGTAATTTCATTGCCTAGATTAGGGATTAAAACATCTTTATGATCATGTTGATGAAGTAGGTATTTAAAAGCTTGTTGCCTTTCATAATCTCCATGCACCAAAAACATTTTCTGTAATTTCTTTTGATTACTGATGTAGTCAATGATCTCGGTTCTGTCTGCATGAGCAGAAAAAGAATCCATTATTTTGACCTCCATTTTGACATCTTTCATCTCACCAAACAATCTCAATTCTTCAGCTCCAGCTCTCAACTTTCCACCTGGAGTATTAGGTGAACAATAGCCGACTATGAGTAAGGTATTTTTTTCTTGATCTATGCTGTGATAAAGGTGATGTTTGACTCGACCTGCATTCATCATACCGGAAGAGCTAATGATGATGCAAGCGTCTTCAGTAGTATTCAATTCTTTGGACAAAGCAACATCTCTAACATAAGTTAAATCACTAAAACCGAATGGATTGTCATCTACTAATAGGTATTCATAAAGTTCATTATCATAACATTCTGGATGTCCACCAAAAACTTGTGTTGCATTTATGGCTAATGGACTATCTACGTAAACAGGAATTCTTGGCAAAATTCCTTCAGTAGACATTTTGTCTAACATATAGACTATTTCTTGTGTTCTACCAACACTGAAAGCAGGAATGATTAATTTTCCTTTTTTCTCCAAGCAAGCGCTTTTTATTACTTTAAGCAATTCTTCTCTTTCATTTGGCTTGCCTATATGATCTTTGTCTCCATAAGTAGATTCGCAGAGGAGGTAATCAACTTCAGGCATTTGTTTAGGATCTTTCAAAATAGGCCTGTCTGGCCTGCCGATGTCTCCTGTAAATCCGATGGTTGTAATCTTACCATTCTCTCGAATTCTCAAGGTCACATTTGCTGATCCTAATATGTGACCTGCATCTCGAAATAAGACTTCAACATTTTCATGAATTTTAAACCACCTTTCATAACTATAACTTACAAACTGTCCGATTGTTGGAGCGACATCATCCGTTTCATATAAAGGAATCGCAAACTCTTCATTCTTAGGGTTCTTCTTTTTCTTAAGCAACCGTTTATTGTAATATTCTGCGTCTCTCTCTTGAATTTTTGCACTATCTAATAGCATGACTGAGCATAGACTCCTTGTTGCATGGGTGCTAAAAATACTACCTTTAAATCCATCTCTAACCAGTTTAGGTAATCTGCCTGCATGATCAATGTGGGCATGAGATAGAATAACACAATCAATTTCTTCTGGTTTAAAATACCAATTTTTGTTTATGTCATCTCTTTCTTCATGGCGTCCTTGAAACAAGCCACAATCCAGTAAAATTTTATAATTATTCTCTAATATGATTAAATGAGAACTTCCTGTTACTTCTCTAGCTGCGCCGCAAAATCTGATCTTCATGTATCTTTAATTTTACACTAAGCTAGTACAAAAAACCACTCTGACAAATTATATGTCAAAGTGATTTTTAAAATTGGATTAGTATATAAGTCTTTCTATCTGAGCTCGAATGAGCCATAACTGAGCGCTACTTTTAATTTTCTGCCTACATTAGGCGAACCAAAATGTCCTTTATAGTGTCTTCTGCTGCCATCCTTTTCTTTATAATGTAGTTGAGCATCATCTGGAATATCTATATCTGCATAACTAGTTTTAACATCAAAATCCATATCACAATCTCCGTCTCTTTCAATTTTGCAAGATGTGTAACTTCCATCTATGTCTATTTCGTTAAAACTTGAATCTAAATTTTCGATTCTTATCCCTCCGTAAGAAAAATCAAATTCACCAGTATCATACAAATAACTAATTCTGCAATCAGTATATTTTGTGTAGACGTCTATGTTTTTTACTTTTTCAATTATGAAATTGTCATACTTACCTTCATTTTCTAAGGACTCCACATCTCCTATTGTAAATTTATCATACTTTGAAATAGATTTAAGCGCTTTTACCTTTTCAAATCTCATTTTACTATACTTACTTTCTAAATTCATATTTTCAGATTTATCAATGTTTAGGTTTGAATACTTGACGTAACCTTTCACATCATTTGCAAATCCAATGTGTCCATTTCCATACCCTAGAGAAAACTCAAAATTATCATTTACCCCTGCAACTTCAAAATCTCCATACTTTTGAGTGATCTTTAATGCTTCATCCATTGTCTCTACATACATGTTTCCATATTTATTGGACGCATCTAAGTGTACTGTTGAAGGAAGGTTGACTAAATAATCAATTGTGAAGTCTGAAGAGCTATTCCATGACCCACCACCCCACCAAGAAGATTTCTTTTCTTCCAAACTCGTGGTTGCAGAAACTCTGCTAGGACTGTTTTCAAAATCAATATTTATGCGATCGAATTCAGCATCTGCTGCATCTCTGCTTTTTGCTTTGACCGTAATTGTCACTTGAATACTTACGACAGATTTATCCCAAGTCTTAATGTCCATTTTGCCATATTTATTGAACAAAACCACATTGGCGTCATTATTAATGTTAAACGATTTTTCAATGACTTCTGTAAACTTTTCTTTTTTTACATGAAGCTTGGCTTGTGCGCTCAAGCAAACAAAACATAAGCTTAATGCTATGCCTATTTTATATATTGATTGTATCATCACTATGTTCTTTACTAGTTTTTTTAATTTGATTTAAGACTTTATCTAACATGAATACTTTGTACTGATAGTTCTTTATCATCGCTTCAATGACTTCATCTCTTTTAGAGGGTGGTACTGCTTTCAATTCTTCTTCTAAATCTTTTAAAAAGTCATCCATTTGCTTGATATCTTCAGCAAGGCTTGGATCGGTGTTGTATTTTTCAAGTTCTGCAAATTTATTTGCTACTTGACTACTATAGTAATTTTTTAATTCAGGTAGTTCTTTACTTAATTCACTATCTGCAAAATCATTTCCTGAAGTGTTTTGGTATTGCTTGGAAAAAAAGAAAATACCAACAAGGAGCGAAAGACTAGCAGCTAGGGCTATAAACTTTAATGTCCTAAATTTTGCTTTTTTAGCTTTTGGTTTTTTAAGAACCTCCCAGTCAAATTCAGGTGCCTTTTCTGAATCAAACGCTTCTCTATTCTTTTTTATAAACTCTTCAAGATTATCTTTTCTGTCCATTTTTTTAATATTTATTAGAGGCTGATTCTTCGGTAACCATTAGCCTAATTTTTTGTTTAGCTCTGCTTAATTGAGACTTCGAGGTAGCTTCTGAAATATTTAATATTGTTCCGATCTCTTTATGATCATATCCTTCAAACATGTATAAAGAAAATACAGTTCTATAACCATCTGAAAGTGATTCCATACAATTTTTTATGGCTTCTACTGTATAATTTACTTCTACTTTTTCTTCTTTGACTGCCACTGGTATCTTAATGTTTTGGTTTAGCTCTTCTATATCAAGTTTTCGTTTCTTTAAAAAATTGATGCAATTGTTTATTACTATTCTTTTGATGTATGCACCTATTGAAGATTCAAATTTGAATTTTGAAATATTCAAGAATACATCTGTAAATGAACTTTGCAATAAATCTTGAGCATCATGCTCATTCTTAACCATTCTTAAACAAGTGTTATACATGGCTTTTGAATAATGTCCATATAAAGCAACTTGAGCTTTATGGCTACCTTTTTTACAAGATTCGACTATTTCTCTATGTGTGTCTATGTAATTCACTTGATTGTTTGTTCATTTTTATAGACCCTATATTTTTTGAATAGTTGCATCAAAATAAAAAAAAGGGCTGCACATTGCTGTGCAGCCCTTTTTATATATTAAGCGATATATAAATATTATCTCATTCTATCAATAATTTCAGGCCCTCTATTACCATATTCTACTCTAACTGCTTCTCTAATGCTCGTTACCCTAACCTCAGTTCTTCTATTATATTGATGCTCTTCTTCAGAACACTTAACACCGTCAGCACACTGGTTTCTAGGTGTTGATTCTCCTCTCCCTACTGTAGTCACCCTTGAAGGGGAAATTCCTCTTGCAACCAAATATCTTTTAGCAGATTCTGCTCTTTTCTCTGATAATCTTTGATTATAAATAGTAGTTCCTCTTGAATCTGTATGAGAAGCCAATTCTACTGTCATAGAAGGATATGCTTTCATGATTCCAATTAATTCGTCAAGTTCTCTAGCAGCTCCTTTTCTTATAAATGATTTATCGAAATCGTAATAGATTTTTTCCAATACAATCACGGTTCCTGTATTTATGATTGTTCCTCCAGGTGTACCAGTATTTCCGCCTGCCGGACTTAATACTATTGTGGTAGACATAGATCCTCCTCCATCCATTGGAACACCTACACTGGAAGTGCCAGAAGTATATCCTGATTTAGATCCAATAAAGTCGTATGTGCAACCTGGCTCTAAACATTCATTGAATTTACCATTTGCATCTGTAGTAATGTCTTTACTTCCACAACTACTAACCATTCTCACTGTTGCATTCCCAATTGGACTTCCTCCTGGAGTTTTAACATCTCCTGCAAGGTTTATACAAGAATATTTATCTAAAGGAATTTCAACCATGATCTCGCCAGATTTTCCAACAGTTGAATAAACCAATTCATTACTTTGATATCCATCCTTTGAAACAAGGAAAATATATTGCTTACCAACTTGCATGTCGTAAGGAGATAAACCTTCAATATCTGTGAATAAATCTGGATCACCTAGGTCGCCTTCTCCTTTACGAACAAGTTTTAAGACTAAATCACTTGAACCGGGTGCTGAAGGCAATAAAATTGCATCGTATAGTTCACCACCTGCTACTAAACCATCTGCTGTTCTTTCAAATATTCTTACACCTGCACCTTCTATTGGTGCACCAGTTTTAGCATCGTAGACTTTTATAAGTCCCGATAACATAGTAGGAGCTGCAATAAAGCCATCAAATTTATAAATATCATCTTTACCTGAGCCCGTTTCTCTCGCAGAAGTAAAGTAACCTCTGTTTCCTTCGGCATTTAAAATTAATCCAAAGTCATCTTGAGGTGTATTAAATGGTTCCCCTAAGTTTTCAATTTTGCCAGAAACACTGGAACCAGATACGGAAGTTTTATAAATGTCATAACCTCCTTTACCAGGTTGTCCCATCGAAGCAAAAAACAATGTTCCACTTTCATGAATAAAAGGAAAAGCTTCATTCTTAGCAGTATTTATCTCAGGTCCCATATTAACGGGTGTTCCCCATAAATCATCGCTTTTGGAGACCATCCATATATCTGTTCCTCCTTTAGATCCTGGCATATTAGATGTAAAATACATAGTCTTACCATCTGGAGATAAGGTTGGATGCATTACGTCATATTCATCACTGTTGAAAGGCAATGGGGCTGCTTTCTCCCAATCGAAATAGCCTTTCTTAGCTTCATAGACTTGCATTCTAATAAGACCTTCACTATCCGCTTTAGTAGCGTTTTGCTTTAAATTATTTCTAGTGAAATAAATCATGTCCCCAGTTCTGTTAAAAGTTACAGGACCTTCATGTACACGAGTATTCATTAGAACAGAAAAATCTTCTGCTTGAAAAGGCATTCCACTTCCATCAAATTCTGCAAAAAATAATTCAAAAAAGGTTTCTCCGATTTTGTCATCTTGAGGCCCATTGGCATATCTAGCAGAAGTAAAAATGATTCCGTTTTGATAGAAAGTTGGTGAAAATTCTAAGTGCTCAGTATTTATACCTACACAATTTTCAACTTTTACATTAGAATAGTTACCTGTTATAATATTGGCATCTTGCCCGAATGCTGATACACTAATACACATCAGTGCCACCAAACTGAATAGATAGTAAGTTAGGTTTTTCATAAATCGTTATGGTTTATAGAACTAATCCTCGCGTTTCTTTTAAAGAATTTTGACTTCTTTAAAAGAATCTAGGATTCTGAAACTCTTCACCTTCAGACTGCTGAAGACAATATCTCAATGCTATTTCTAAAGTTCCATCATTGAAATCTTTCAATTCTGACAAAGTAAAATCCCAAGAAATCCCTGCAAATACATTATCAGTAAATTGAGCTCCAAACAATAAATCTAAAGATTCTCCTACACTGTCAGGATTAGAACCTCCTAATCTATAGGATAAGCCAGCAGTAAATTTATCTTTAATTAATAAGTTAGCATTTAAATCTACATCAAATGGAGAGTTATCAGCATATTTTAATAACAGCTGAGGCAGTAAATCAAGGTTATCATTCAACCTAACTTTATAACCAGCCATTAAGAAAACGTGTTGTGCTTCACGACCTATTTCTAAATCTGAATCATTCAAATCAATGCTGTTATTTATGATTCTATTTACAGAACCTCCAACATAGAAATTTTGGGTATTGTAGTAAAAGCCTGCTCCAAAATCAGGAACATATTTATTTACTTCACCTGTAGGAATACTACCATCAGGTCCTATTGGTAAACTCGAAACCAATCTAGAATCTGAATAATCTTGACTCCAATATCTTATCGAAGCTTGTACACCTAATCCTAAGAATCCTCTACCTAAAGGAATTCTGTATGCATAAGCACCATCTAAGGTTATGACTTCAGTAATACCTACAGCATTTCTGTATAAATTAGCTCCAATACCTACTCTATCATTTTCAAGTGGCATGTCAAAACTAAGCAATTGTGTTTCAGGAGATCCTTCTAAGCCAATCCATTGATTTCTATATAAACCAGAAATACAAGGAGAAAAACTAGAACCTGCATAAGCTGGATTATAAGCCAACTTATTGTACATCCACTGAGTGAATTGGTGCTCTTGTTGTGCATTTGCTACTAAAGCAAATCCAAAAACCAACAAAAGTGTAGCGAATATATTCTTCATTTTAAAAGAGATTTTCTATTTATTTAATAAGCAAGAGGGCAAAAGCCCTCTTGCAGATTAGTTATTCTATCTTTCTAGTACTAAGAATCCAGTTATTGGATCACTTCCATCATTCAAGTTAATTATGTAGAAGTATGTTCCAACCGGAAGATCTTCTCCATTATAAGTACCCATCCAATCATTTAGATAAGGTTGAGCTCTGTATACTTCATCACCCCATTGGTTGAAGATTACAACTTCATTATTAGGGTATTTAGACAATTCGAATAAACATGGTACAACAAATGCATCATTGTAATTATCCATATTTGGAGTAAAGATTGTTGGAGGTGTACAAGTATCTCCAATATCAGTTCCAATCGCAACTATTGCCGTTACACAAATATCAGGACAAGACGCACTACACAATTCGTAAGTGAATTGGTCTGACGGATTGTACATTGTTGCATCAGGAGTATATTCAAATATGCCTGGTGAAGTTTGAACGACAGTACCTGAACTAGGTTCGCTTACTACGTTTATTATCCATCCACCTGAAGGCAATCCATCATTAGCAGTAACATCGATTGTACCATTCAATCCATAAGGCACATTTAACACATCATTTGCTGCTGTTGCTGCTGCTTCAAAGTTAATGGTTACATCTGCGCTAGCACTTGGACAGCTTCCACATTCTATCGTCCATGTTAAGACGTTATCACCGGCTGCCAAACCAAATACTAATGTATTAGGATCTGTAGCATCAGCAAATGTTACGTTTGCATCAGTTGAAGTCCAAAGTCCGCTACATCCGTTAGGAGTAACTGCATTTAATGTAATTTCATCGCCACATTCTGTAGAGTTAGGTCCTGCAAATGGTTGGTTGTTATTAGCAGAAACTGTAACAAGTGCTGTAGAAGATCCAACGTCTCCACAACCAGGATTACTTACTGTCCAAACAAACTCATATGTATTACCTACTACTAATCCTGTAACTTCAGTATTTGCATCAGTAGGATCAACTATCACCACACCCAAGCCAGCTTGAGTAGTAGATTGCGACCAAGTTCCTGAGTTGCCTGTTCCTGGGTTAACAGCACTTAAGAATGCTGAATCATCTTCACAAACACTGTATGGTCCTCCGTCTTCTATAACTGCATCAGTAGTATTAACCACAACAATCATATCATCAGAACTATAATCTTCACATGCACCATTTGATAATGACCATCTGAAAGTATATGAACCAGCAGATAAACCACTTACAATAGCATTAGGATCATTTTCATTAATGATTGTAGCAGGTGCACCTCCTATTTGAGTCCATGTTCCTGTTCCAACTGTTGGCAATACGGCTTCTAATGTTGTATTATCTCCATCACATACTGCTAAGTCAGGACCAGCATCAGCAGTTTGACCTGCAGGAATTTGATCGAAAGTAACTATCGCTGGTACTGAAGGAGCAGTACTACATCCATTGATGTCGCATATTACATAGAAGTTGAAGTCGCCAGGTCCGTAAGCACTAAAGTCAGTTATTGTTATGCTTGGTGCAAGACCAGAATTTCCTATTGAATTATCAAACTGATCGAACCATTCATAAGTGGCACCAGGGGTAGAAGCTCCATCAATTGACAAGGTCAATTCAGCACTTGGGTCATCTATACAAATAGGGCCATTACTCACGATTGAAGGAGCGTCAGGTGATTCTGTAATTGTTACTAAGAATGGATCTGAAGCATCAGATGCACATCCGTTTAATTTAACTATTACTGTGTATGCTCCTGCATTTGAAGCGTTAACTGGGAATACAACAGGATTTTGCACACTTGCTGTGAAACCGTTTGGCCCACTCCAGCAGTATTCAGCACCCATCACAAAGTCAGTCATTAATTCTAAAGCAGAACCTTCACAAACTACAGCCGGAGCTGAAACAACTGGCTGAGCAGGTTGTGTTGTTACTGTTACTGCTATTGTATTTGAACTTTCAGAATCACAACCATCACAATTCGTTACAACTGTATATTCTCCAGTGTACACTAAACTTGCATCTTCAATAGTAAGAGATGGTGCAGTCGTTGTCATGGATCCAATTGGTGTATTCCAAGTATAAACCGTGCTTATGCAAGAAGCATCACTATCAACGGTTATAGTGAAATCATCTCCTTCACATACGCTAGCGTTATCGATATTTATCAATGGTGTTGATGGTTGATCATTAAGATCTACAATTACTTCAAAAGGAGCAGAAGCACAACCATCACAGTCATAAATTACAAGTATATAATTTCCACTAGCTGCAGATGATACATTAGGTATAATCGCATCTTTAGAAATGGATGAGAATCCATTTGGTCCGCTCCACTCATAGGTGTAACAACCCGGATCCATTGGGAATTCAGAAACTGCAAACTGTAAATCATCGGCAGGAGTTACACATGAACCAGGGCCTGGAGTATAACTTATTGCTGTGATATTAACACCAGCTCCTATACTTACCACGACATCACCTACTCCTGTACAACCATTTGCATCAGTAACTAGTAAAGTGTATGTTCCATCATTATTTGCATCAACATTTCCTATAACAGGATTTTGTGCAGCTGAGCTATAGTTATCTGGTCCAGACCATTCGTAAGTAATTGCACCATTAATGTTACCAGCACTCAATTGTATGTCATCACCTGCGCATGCAGGACTTGGACTAGCTGTTGGAGCGACTGCTAATGGAGGACTAATCACAACTTCAATTGGATCAGATTCACCACCACAACCATTTGCATTTTGACAAATCAATGTCCACAAACCAGCATCATAAGCTTCATCTGTAGAAGGTATTGTTGTCGAATTAGAAGTAGTTGTCAATAATGGATTCATTAAAGTAGATGGACTATCTCCATCAGGACCTATCCATATGTAAGTATCACAATCAGTACTTGTACTAAGAATAATTGGATCTCCATCACAAACTGGTGAATTACTAGTTATAGTAGGAGTACCTGGATCAGCATTTACAGTTACGAATACAGATCCACATACTGTACATCCATTAATATCAGTAACACATAACTCATAAGCACCTGCACTAAATAAATTAGATGCATTTGTAATTGCTGGTGGCTGTTGTAAGGTTGAGAAATAACCGTTTGGTCCAGTCCATTGATAACTAGTCCATGTCATCTGTGGATTAGCAATAAATAATCCGAATGACTCACCGTCACAAATTGGATTTGGATTAGCAAAAATTACTGGGTTAACAGCTACTTGATTAGTAGTAATAGTTATTGGTGCAGAAGCATCAGATACACATAAGTTATCTGTGATTACTACATAATAATTATTTGATCCACTTAATGCAGGGAAAGCAATCTGTGGTGTTGCTGTTGTTCCTACTAACAAGTCTTCTGCACCCTGACCTGCAGGAGCAATATCTTGATACCAGTTCCACATCGCATTACCACTACCACCAGTATAACCAGAAGTTTCATCTAGTATTACTAATTCACCTGGACAATTAAAGTTTGTCTGCGCCGCAGTTATTGCTGCACTACCTAATGAAGGAGCAGTAACTAAGACTGTTTGTACACATGAAGTTGAATCTACATTACCATTTGCATCCATTGCTTTTACAACCACAGTATTCATACCTGGAGGTAAGCAAATTTCAGGATTAGATCCATCTGCTGGGAATGGTACATTTACCATATCGAAATCATCAAACTGAGTATCTATGCAATACATAAATGCACTAGACTCAAATTCGATGCTTACATTCATCATTGTATTTCCATTGTCTGTAACATTTGTTATGCTAATGTCATCAGCAAATGTTCCTGGTGCAACACAAGGGTTGATACCGAAGTCATCATTGTTAGCATCATTATCGTTACCAAATCCTAATAAGGTTTGGAATACAGGTGCCACCGTTATGTCTAAACTACCAGTTGTATTGTACTGAGTCAGCAGTGTTGATAATGGTACAGTAAATGTTCCAATATTGGTAAGTGATGTACCACAGTGTGGTCCAGAACCTGTTGTACCAATTAATGTTGATCCCATGTAAACTTCCATCATTTCTTGAGGAGTTGTACCTGGCACCGTACCATCTATATCGCCTTTAAATTCTATGCTAACTGTCGCTGCACTTGATGGTGGAGGACTTCCAGCCAAATTAAAGTTAACTGTTGTAGTATCCAATATGAAACCAGTTATGTTAGGATGAGCTGTAAAAGTCATGCTATTAAATGGTACCATTTGGTTAAAGTTCATCACTTGACAATTGTCTTCAACATCAGAAGGTCTTGGTAAGTCAATACACACAGCTTCACAATCTGGTGTATTTAATACTGTTGGTAATGTTGGACATCCAACTATTGTTGGTGCCTCATCATCATTAACCGTTACATTAAATGAGCAAACTGAAGAGTTACCTGAGCAATCAGTTGCAGTAAATGTCACGCAAGAAGTTCCTGTTGTTGAACCTGATCCTGTAATAACAGAACCTGATCCTGTCATCATCGAGCCTGAACCAGATGATGGACCAAAGAAATTGTGAGTGATTGTAGGATAA
>CALDYJ010000026.1 GCA_937941095.1 uncultured Saprospiraceae bacterium
GTAAAGCAGGTCTCTTTACTAGTGTGAAGCAAGTGCCTTAACGTACATGAACATGAATAAAAAATCTAGCATTTCCCATATATTGCGTATATATTACACAATATGAAGATTAAACAAAACATTAAAATTGCAGTAGATGCGATAGTCTTTGGCTACCAAGAAAATCAGCTATTTGTTTTACTTATAAAACAAAAGTATGGTGACCTAAAAAATCAATGGGCACTTCCTGGAGGCTTTGTTAAAGACGATGAACCGCTTAAAAAAGCAGTAGTAAGAGAACTCAAAGAAGAAACTGGTGTAAAAGTAACAACAATGGAGCAACTCTATACGTTTGGGGATGACTTAAAAAGGGATCCAAGATTAAGAGTTATATCTGTTGCATACTTTGGCACTGTTAATCCCAAAGAACTAAAACTTAATGCGGGGACTGATGCTGAAGAAGCAAAGTGGTTTCCATTAGAAAACATCCCTAAACTAGCTTTTGATCATAAAAAGATAATCCAAAAAGCATTTGAACGATTAAAGGCTAAGCTAAACTATCAACCCATTGGATTCGACTTATTGGATTCAAAGTTTCCTTTTTCAGATCTCGAAAACCTTTATACTACGATTCTACAGAAACCCATTGATCGTAGAAATTTCAGAAAAAAGATATTAAGCTTCGACTTTATAGCAGAAACAGATGAATATAGAAAGGTCGGAAGCGGTAGACCAGGGAAGCTTTATGTGTTTAAAAACAAAAGATACAATGACTTATTAAAGCAAGGAATATCCTTTGAGATTAAGTTTGCGTAAATAGTACGCATATTATTTGATTTCTAAATGTTTATAATATATATTTGCGTATATAATACACAAATTATTTTGTATGAACTTTAAAACAATACCATATCCAGAATACCAATCTCAGTTTCCTTCTAAAGGCAAACATATTTTAGCACAACAAACTACCGATCACATATTGGTTTATCAGGCGTTTAGACCTTCAATAGGTAATTATGCAATCAAAAACCAAGTTTTCGGAGGGTCTGATTATAATTATTCTAGAATGTCATGGATCAAACCTAACTTTCTATGGATGATGTACCGTAGTGGTTGGGCGGCTAAGCTAGGACAAGAAAAAATACTTGGAATTTGGATTTCCAAAGCTGATTTCGAAAAGATATTAAGCAAAAGCACCTTTACTTCATATGCTCAATCAAATCATGAAACAGAGTCAGAGTGGAGAGCTACATTAGACAGCCATCCAATTAGACTGCAATGGGATCCTGACCATGAACCTAATGGAGATAAACACACAAGAAAAGCTATTCAATTGGGTATAAAAGGAGAAATGCTTGAAGAATTTGGAAAGGAAATGATCTGTGAAATTATAGACCTTACTGATTTTGTAAACGAGCAACGAAGATTTGCACAAACTCCACCTTACCATCAATTGATAGTTGCACAAGAAAGCATTTATGCACCTTCTAATCCTAAAATAGTTCAATCGATTGGCTTAGACAGCTGACAACCTTGAAGCAACTAAAATAAAACTTATGATGATTTTAAATCTTGACAAAAACTTCAATCCTATTACCGGCATAGAAATCCAACATGAGACTTTCACCTTTAGTGGCGGGGAGCCACATATAAGAATAAATCAAACCATTGACTCAGATAAGGTAATCATCACGCATAGATTAAATTCTTTTAATGATCTTGGAATTTTACTTGTTGCTGTTGATGCTATAAAGAGACTAGGCGTAAAAAATATAGAGTTAATTATCCCTTACTTTCCAGCAGCAAGACAAGATAGAGTGATGGTGAGTGGTGAGGCCTTGACCGTAAAAGTATATGCTAATATCATCAATGAATTAAAGCTCAGCAAGGTGACGATTTTTGACCCGCACTCCGAAGTTACATCCGCGTTACTAAACGATTGTTATGTTATTAATAACCATTCTTTCATTTCTAAAGTAACCCAACAATTACCTAAAGAATTAATTCTTATTTCTCCAGATGCAGGTGCACTAAAAAAGATACACAAACTGGCCGGACATTTAATTGACTACGAAGTTCTGGAATGCGGAAAATCTCGTGATGTAAAAACTGGAGCTCTGTCCGGATTTAAAGTGCCAGTAAAAGATTTAGACAATCGTAATTGCTTAATTGTCGATGACATTTGTGATGGTGGTGGCACCTTTTTAGGGCTAGCTAAAGAACTAAAAAAGTGCAATGCAGGAGATCTTTATTTAGCCGTTAGTCATGGTATATTCAGTAAAGGTACGAACGAATTACTAGAAAGTTTCAAAACAGTTTTCACTACAGATTCCATTAAGAATATTGATACTGATTCAGATGTATTGAATTTCATATCTATTAAAGAGATTATCAATTATGAAGTATAACATAGAGACAACGATTCAATTTATAGAAAAAGGAGATCTAGCCGATTATCTATTTTTCTGGGGACATCAAGCCAGTAAGACAGGTAACATTACCAAGTCATGTTTAAGTCAATGGTGGTCGTCTAAGTTTAAAGATGAAGGGAGATTATACCATACTGCTGAGCACTTTATGATGGCGCAAAAAGCCTTGTTATTTGAAGATTTTGAAATTATGAATTCAATTATTTCAAGTAGTAATCCTAAAGAAGTTAAAGCTCTTGGAAGGAAAGTGAAAAATTTTAATGAAGATAAATGGAATGACAAGAAGTATCAAATAGTGTTAAAAGGAAACTTACTAAAATTCAATCAAAATCAAGCCTTATCTGAATTTCTAAAAAATACTGGTTCAAGTATAATTGTAGAAGCAAGTCCTGTAGATAGAGTTTGGGGAGTTGGAATGGCAGAGGATAATCCAAAAATATATAATCCAACAAACTGGAAAGGCCCAAACTTGCTTGGATTTGCATTAATGGAAGTTAGG
>CALDYJ010000027.1 GCA_937941095.1 uncultured Saprospiraceae bacterium
GATGTGTCTAAAATGCATTCCGAGGCTAGCACCATTAAAGACGCTAAGTTTTTGATTGTAATTTTCATTACTGAGCTTATCTAACAATTGTGATAAATCAGTCAGGATACTTTTAGTGCCTTGGATTGCATCCATACTACTCGCTTATGTTTTTTTTATATGCTTGTAAGGTATTCATCAATAAGGAAGTGACGGTCATGGGTCCAACCCCTCCAGGAACTGGAGTGATGTAACTGCACTTTTCAGCAAGGTCATCAAAATCGGCATCTCCAACTAATTTATACCCTTTTTCAAGTTCAGGAGCATCAATTCTATTAATTCCAACGTCAATGACAACCGCACCTTCTTTGATCATTTCTTTTTTTAGAAAATTTGCCTTACCTAAAGCAATGACAATGATATCAGCGGCTTTTGTATAATTAACTAAGTTTTGTGTTCTGCTGTGGCAAAGGGTAACGGTAGCATTTCCCGGATTGGCCTTTCTGGACAGTAGGATACTGATTGGAGTGCCAACTATGTTACTTCTGCCAAGCACCACACAATTTTTACCACTTACGTTTATGTTGTAACGATCTAGCATGGTTAGAATTCCAAAAGGTGTTGCCGGCAGGAAAGTGTCCATTCCTTGGGCCATTTTACCAAAATTTTCAGGATGAAATCCATCTACATCTTTTTCCGCATCGATGGCTAAGGTAATTTCCTTCTCATTTAAGTGAGCAGGTAAAGGCAATTGTACAATGAACCCATCTATGTTACTGTCATTGTTTAATTGTTCAACTGCTTCCAATAATTCATCTTGTTGAATGTCTGCACCTTTTCGGATTAAGGTAGAATCAAAGCCAACTTTATCGCAAGATCTTGTTTTGTTTCTTACATAAACTCTACTTGCTGGATCTTCGCCAACTAAAATAGCAGCTAAATGCGGTCTTCTTTTGCCTGTACTTGTATATTTTTTAACTTCATCTGCAATCTCAGACTTGATGGTTTTAGCGAGTTCTCTACCATCTATGATTTTCATAAAGCGTTTAGATTTGATTAAGCCACAATATAGTTAAAGGCAATTATATACCTACTAAGGCGTAATTAAATATTGCGTATTAAAATATATCTTTGTGAATGGTTGAAAAAGTAATTATTCTTGATTTTGGTTCTCAGTATACTCAATTGATTGCTCGAAGAGTCAGAGAGTTAAACATATGCAGTGAAGTTTATCCTTACAACACTGACATTGACCTAAAAGCCGATAACATCAAAGCAATAATTTTGTCAGGAAGCCCATATTCTGTATTAGAAGAAGATGCCCTGAAAATTGATTTGAATGATTTTATCAATGAAAAACCACTATTAGGAATTTGTTATGGTGCTCAATATTTAGCACATTTCTTTGGAGGAGAAGTCCAAAGGTCTTCAAAAAGAGAATACGGAAAAGCAAGTTTAGAGAGAATCTACAAAACAGATGACCCTTTCATCAATAAAATAGCCGAAGGATCTCAAGTATGGATGTCCCATGGCGATACCATTTTCAAGATTCCAAAAACATTTGAACTTGTTGCAGGGACACAAGACGTTGAAGTAGCTGTATTTAAAGGAAATGATTCTGCTTTTAAGAATCCAGTTTATGGGATTCAATTCCATCCTGAAGTTACCCATACCTTACAAGGAAAAGATATTTTTGAAAATTTTCTTGTAAACATCGCTGGCTGTAGCTGCAACTGGGACGCTTCCTCATTCATAGATACAAAAGTCAAAGAACTTAAAGAACAACTCGGAGATGATAAGGTATTGCTAGCCTTAAGCGGTGGAGTAGATTCAACAGTTTCAGCTATGCTGTTGCATAAAGCAATTGGGAAAAACTTAGAATGCTATTTCATTGACAACGGCTTACTAAGAAAAGATGAATTTACTCAAGTACTTGAGACCTACGAACAATTAGGGTTAAATATTGAAGGAATTGATGCTAAAGATCGATTTTTAAAGGAGTTAGCCGGTGCGTCTGATCCTGAGAAAAAGCGAAAGATCATAGGACGTGTCTTCATCGAATTGTTTGAAGAGGTAGCAAAAAATAAGGATAACATAAAGTGGTTAGCGCAAGGGACGATCTATCCTGATGTCATTGAATCTGTTAGTGTAAAAGGACCTGCTGTTACCATAAAATCCCATCATAATGTTGGAGGTCTGCCAGAAAACATGAGCCTCAAGATCGTTGAACCACTCAGAATGTTGTTTAAAGACGAAGTAAGGAAGGTAGGAAGAGAAATGGGGATTGCAGAAATATTTATTGCAAGACACCCTTTTCCCGGGCCTGGCTTGGCCATTCGAATCTTAGGAGATATCACTGCTGAAAAAGTAAGGATACTACAAGAAGCGGACAATGTATTCATTTCAAAATTAAAAGAAAGTGGATACTATAGTAAAGTCTGGCAAGCTGGAGTAGTACTTTTACCAATAAAGTCCGTAGGAGTAATGGGGGATGAGCGAAGCTATGAAAATGTAGTAGCACTAAGAGCTGTAAATTCATCTGATGGAATGACTGCAGAGTGGAGTAAGCTCCCTTATGAATTACTAGCAGAAATCTCAACAGCCATAATTAATAATGTAAAAGGAATAAATAGAGTAGTTTATGACATTAGTACCAAACCGCCTTCGACAATTGAATGGGAATAAAGGCTTTGTATTTGTAATTGCTTTACTGTGTCTACTTTCATCTTGCGGATCAGCAAAAAAAGCAAAGCAAACTCAAACCACGGTACCCATTGCCACTAAAGTGGATACGATTAAATGGGTCGAAGATGATTATGGAGCACCACCTATTACTTCAGATGGTATTGTTTATGAAGAAGAGCAAAAAGAAAAAGAAAACGATGATTCAAGAAATGAAATACCTACTTCAGAAAGGTTAAACTCTTATAACATCCAGTGTCTTTTTCCATTTTACGCTGCACAGTTTAGTCCGGGAAATGCAAAAAGCAAAGAAAAATCTCAAAGAGCAATTAGTTTATTTGCAGGAATGAAAATGGCTGCCGATAAATTGAGTTCAGAGAATATAAATTTGAACATCAATGTCTTAGATTCTAATGGGGCAGAAGAAAACGTTAAATCAAGCTTAAGTTCAACAGAATTTCAAAATGCTGACCTTGTCATAGGGCCTTTCAAAAAAAGAAATGTAAAAGCTGCAGCAGATTGGTGCGCTAATAAAAAAATACCTTTTGTTTCACCAATGAATCCTTCGGATGACTTAGCAAGTGGTAACCCATATTTTGTACAAGTAAAACCTAGTTTGGAGAATCATTGTAAAGCGATTACAGAACATGCATTAAATTTATTTTCACCGGATGAAATAGTGCTTGTGTGTAGAAATAAATCTGCCGAAACGGCACGTTTTGCTTTTTTCAACACAGCTAGAAGAGCTTTTTTTAAAGGACAAGACAATGAAAAATTTAGAGAGTATGTTGTCTCAGATTATGGTAACAATTTCACAAACATGGATTTTTCAAGTTATTTTCCTTTACCGGATGACAATGGGGTGATTTCAGAAAAAGTTAGTAGAGTTTTTATAATACCGTCTTGGTCAAGCGAAGCTTTCGTCAATAGCGCCTTGCGTTTAATTAGAATCGCTAAACAACATCATGACGTTTATGTATATGGTATGCCCAGATGGAAAACTTATGAAAAAGTTGATTTTGAATATTACGAGTCTCTAAATCTTCACATCAGCTCAGATGGATTTGTTGATCCGACCGGGATGGATGCAAAATCTTTTAAGAGCTCATTCTTTTATAAATTTGGTGAACTTCCTTCAGATGACGCTTACTTTGGTTATGACTTATTACTTTATTTTGGAAGAATGCTAGACAAACATGGTACACAATTCCAAAATAAAATTGATGTGGAACCTTATAATGGCTTACATTCAAGTTTTGACTTTTTACCTGTAGGGAGTGGAAACATTGAATCTCCAGGTGCCCAATACCTTATAAACCAACATGTTGACATAATTAAGTTTAAAGACTTTTACTTTCAATCAGCAAATTAATGACCTCAACAAATTGGTATCGCCTAAATCTTGCAGCTGTGATTTACTTTATATTCTGCTTGTGCTCATGTAATAAAGCTGATTATAAAGAACTTAGCATAGGTCTAATGGAGAATGGCATATATAAAAATAAAGACCTCAATCTTTGCATTGAACCAGCGATTTATGCGACTATTCATTCAACAGGAGAAAATGCCAGTACTTTTTCTTTTGTTTCAAATCCATTGGAAACAATTAAACTTGATGAAATAAGTGAATCTGCAAGTATTTTGCTTATTAAAGATGTATTTGACATTAATCTGTCTTTGATCAATCCGGAATTAATGGGGCATGCAGGAAATGACAAAACCAAGGCCTTTTTCATCAAGAAAATTCAAAATATGAATAATAAAGCTAATATATCGGGAGATATAAAGCTTATAAAAGATGAATGGGTCAGCTTAAATGGTCAAGAGTACAAACATTATGCTTACGAAATTACCCTTGATCAGACCAAAATCTTTGAAAAACAATACCTCATCAATATTTATGGCAGACACCTGATGTTCCATTTTACTGGCAAAGAAGACATAAGTGAACAACAAATTATTGATTTGTTTAATGGAATAGACTTTAATTGTCAATGATATAAGTTTTTTGCTTAAAGTATTCTTTCAAAATGTGAAAAAATAGTTTTGCCCATTTCGATCATATAAACACTATTTATCCGTAATTTTGTTCTCTATGCGTCTAAGTAGCTTAAGGATAAAAGGATTCAAAAGTTTTGCTAATGATACCACTATAAACTTCAATACCGATGTGATCGGCATTGTAGGTCCAAATGGTTGTGGTAAGTCCAATGTGGTTGATTCCATAAGATGGGTATTAGGAGAACAGAAAAGTAAAGAACTGAGACTGGACAAGATGAGTTCAGTCATTTTTAATGGTACAAAACATAAGAAAAAGGCAGGAGTAGCTGAAGTTTCTTTAAGTTTTGACAATACCAAAAACATTCTACCTACGGAGTATACCACCGTTACCATTAGTAGAACCCTCTATAGAACTGGTGAAAGTGAGTATAAACTGAACGGAGTGTCCTGCAGATTAAAGGACATCACATCATTATTCCTGGACACAGGAATTGGTTCTAATTCATACGCTATCATCGAATTAGGAATGGTCGATAAGATCCTTCAGAATAAAGATAATGCTAGACGTAAGATGTTTGAGCAAGCCTCAGGAATTTCCAAATATAAAAAGAGGAAAAAAGATACGCTTGGAAAACTAGCCGCTACTAAAGCAGATTTAGATCGAGTTGATGATCTACTTCATGAAATTGAAGGAAATTTAAAACAACTAGAAAAGCAAGCCAAAAGAACCGAACGCTACTTCAAATTCAAAGAACAGTATAAAGAAAACAGCATTATTCTTGCCAAACAGAAGTTATCTTCTTTTGAAGGAAGAGAAGCTGAGATCAACGAAAGAATATATAAAGAAGAAGAGGCTCTTGGTGCTTACATAAGTGATAGAAATTTATTTGAATCCGAATTGGAAAGTTTCAAAAAGGATATTTTAGACTCAGAAACAGCTTTAAGTTCAAAACAGCAAGAGTTTAATTCTTTGGTTAAAAAAACCGATGAAAAAGAAAATCGACTGAAAATCATTGAACAGAAACTTGAATTTTTGACTAATGATCGTGTAAAATTAAGGAACGCTATCGTTGATGCTGATGATAAAATAAAGGAACTTAAAGAAAAAGAAGGCGTTTATAAAAACTCTTTAAATACAGAATCTGATTTATTCAAGCAGTTAGAACAAGACTACTTATCTGAAAAAACTAACCTTGAAAAAATTAAAGGAGATCATGATACGATCAAGCAAGAACTTGATTCTATCTATTCTCATCAAAAATCTTTTCAAGACACAATCATAGATCTTGAAAAACAAAAAGCAATCTTAAAATCTCAACAACAAGCACTTAATCTTGAAAAAGGCAAACATAAAGAGACTTTAAAAGAGCTAGAAGAAAAAATAAATAGGCTCAAAGAAACAGCTACTCAAACCAACGAAAATCTTGCTAAAGCAAAAAAAGACTTAAAAGAAACAGAAGAACTTTTATCAAAGTTTGCTGGTGAAAAGCAAGCACTGATAACTGAGCGAGAAGAGGTAGTACAACAGTTAATTGATAACAACAGAACTTTAGATGCTAAGCAAAACGAATACAACCTTGTCAGAAATTTGGTAGAAAAGATGGAAGGATTTCCTGATTCCGTTAAGTTTTTATCTAATCTTAAGACTTGGTCTTCTGAGGCTATTCTATTAACTGATTTGATTTATTGTGAAGACGAATACAAGGTTGCGATAGAGAGTTATTTAGAACCTTATTTAAAATACTTTGTCGTTGATCAGGCTGCTGATGCCATTAAAGCAATAAACATACTTGGTGAGTCCCAAAAAGGGAAAGCAAATTTCTTCTTATTGGATGAAATTAACAGCAAGAATATCTTACTCACCACGAAAGCTCATTTGGGAACTCCAGCATTGAGCATCTTAGAATACGACGAAAAGTATAAGAATTTATTCAAAAGCCTATTGGGTAATGTGTACTTAAGTGACTCAGTTCAAATTGATGAAAATCAAAATTTGAATGATGGAGAAGTATTGCTTTCTTTAAAAGGAAATTTTAAACAGCAAAAATTTGAAATATCGGGTGGATCAGTTGGACTCTTTGAAGGCAAGAGAATGGGTCGTAAAAAGAACCTTGACAAACTGAGCAAGGACATCATAAACCTAAAGTCTGAAATAGCAGGTCTTGAAAAGCAAAAAGTTGTCATCGAAGAGAAGATCAATCAAATTGAAACAGAAGAAGCAAAGTATGACATAGAAGCGCTAAAACAATTACTTCAAAAAGAAGAACAATCAAAACTGTCAACAGATCTTCACCTCGAAAACGAAGAAAACCAATTCAAAGCTTTAAACAATAGAGACGTTGAAATAGTAAGAGATCTAAATGAAATGGCTCAAAAACTTGGGCTAATTAATACTAACATTGTAAGCAAAGAAGGAGAGATTGGTGCATACAATGAACAAATCGAATCTAAGGATTCTAACTTCTCAGATATATCAACACAATTGGCTGATTTATCAGCAAAGGTCAACAGTAGAAACATTGACTTAATCAGGCAGCAAAACAAAATTGAACTATTAGAAAAAGAACTGCAATACACTTCTGAATTACTTAAAGAAAACATTGATATATATTCCAGTTCAAATTCTAACATCCAGAATCTTGAGCAGGAACTAGTGACAAGTGAAGCGCAAGTTGGAAGCATCAAACAAGAGTTAGTTGGTTTATATGAGGTCAAAAAAGTTGGCTCATTAGCACTTACAGATGTTGAAAAAACATACTTCTCTAAAAGATCTTTAGTTTCTGAGAAAGAAAACAAATTGAGAAACTTTGAGCAAAAAATAAATCAATCTAAAGAACTGATTGGTACCATGAAGGAAAAAAGAGTCAACGTAAAAATTGAACTCACGACCATTACAGAAAGACTAAAAGCTGAATTTGAAATAGAAACTAAAGACCTGCAGGATATAAAAATTGAAGAAAATATCAATGAAGAAGAATTAGAAGAAAAGGTCTTAAAAATTAAAAATAAGATCGCTAATTTCGGTGAAATCAATCCGATGGCTTTGACCGCTTTTGATGAAATGAAAGAACGCTTTGACAACATCAATAGTCAAAGAAACGATATCCTGAATGCAAGAGATTCATTGCTGGAAACCATTCAAGAAATAGAAGAATCTGCTTCTAAGCAATTTATGGAAGCTTTTGTAAAAGTAAGAGAGTACTTTAAAGAAGTTTTTAGAAGCTTATTTACGGAAGATGATGATTGCGACCTTAAACTTAGTAATGAAGAAAGCCCATTAGATGCTGAGAT
>CALDYJ010000028.1 GCA_937941095.1 uncultured Saprospiraceae bacterium
GAAGGCGACCTCTAAGGCAAATTTGGTCAATCTTGCTTCGATATACCTTGGGGCAGCTGATTTGTCCCCCGTTCTAATGTCACCCCAGTTTCCTTGGGTATCAATTAGTAGGTCCTTTTGGCCTAGGTTTACCAGAGCTCCTCCAATGGCTTGATCGCCATGAGGATGATATTGCATGGTTTGGCCAATGACATTGGCTACCTTATGAAATCTGCCATCATCAATTTGTTTTAAGGCATGAAGTAGCCTTCTTTGTACAGGTTTTAAACCATCTTCTATGGAGGGAACAGCTCTTTCCAGGATTACATAGGAGGCATAATCCAGAAAATAATCTTCATACATTCCTTTTAAAGGGATGACAACTCCATTGCCATTTTGGCTCTGCTCATTACTCTTTTTACTCTTACTCATCGATTGACGAAAATTTATAATGTAAAAATAAAGAATTTAAGCCATTAGGTACTAGGTAAAAGAAAAAAGGTGTTGTAATTTCGGGTATGTATCAAGAGTATTTAGAGACATATCTAGAAAAAATGCAGGAAATGGATCCAATTTACCTTGGAATAACTGCTATTGTTGGGCTTATTTTTTTAGGCATAATTATTTCTGCTTTTAATAAAAGTGCTAAAAAAGGACGAGCAAGAAAGATTGCACCTCATTTACACTTAAACCAAATACAGATTGCACCATTAGGTAAAGGAGCCCAAATTAAGATTGAAAACCTAGGTGAGGTAGCTAATGTAAAAGGTGCCAAAATAATTGGCAGAAAAGACATGAGGTTAACACAGGCTTATAAAGACTTTATTTTAGAAAAAAATAAGTTGTATATGGTCTTTTGTGAAGTGGATGGCAAAGGAAGGGCAGACAATGGATTTAATTTAGAAATAGAATATTTTGACAGCATGGGTAATGCTTACCGCCAAATTTTCTTCATTTCTAAGGATTCAAAAGTTGCAGAAAAGGCAAAGCTCGTCAAATTGGTATAATTTACTTACCCAAGATTGCATTATTGAGCAGATTTGTTCAATTTTAAAATTATGATCATGAACTATTTAAGACTTTTATTTTTACTCTTCATCTGCACAGCCTTTTTCAATTGTGGTGGAAACAGCCTCAATGTTGATAATGCTCAAGCTAAAAAAGAAAGCAAAGCGGTAGCAAAAAAAGTAAGCCAAGTAAAAAAGGATACCATTCCACCTAAAGCGAAAGTAGCTTACAAGCCTAGAACCAATAATTCAAACTACATCGTTTCTACCTCAAGAAAGAAGACGGAGATAGAGCAAAATTTTCCATACGACATTGCTTTAAGAAGAGCGGATGGTTCAGAAACTAATTCTGCAGAGATGCTTAAGAAAAATGGAAAACCGACGATTCTGTTGTTTTGGTTGACTACTTGTTATCCGTGTAAAATAGAAATGAAGGCCATCAAAGCCAAATTTCCAGAGTGGCAGAAAGAAACCGATTTCAACCTAGTTGCGATTTCTACGGATTTTGAAAAGAATTACGGCAAATTTCAAGAAATGGTTAAGACCAATGAGTGGGGTTGGGAAACTTACCACGATTTCAACAGAGAGTTTCGATATGTCATGCCAGGAGAATTAAACGGATTGCCACAAACTTTCATCATTGATAAAAATGGAGAAATAGTCTATCATAAAAGAAAGTATAGCTCAGGAGACGAAGATAAACTGTATGAAAAAGTGAAAGCGCTAGCCTTGAAATAAAATGTTGCATAAGGCTCTATTTATCTATGAAGGAACCGATAGAAAAATATAAACACAAAGATCGACTTGAGTTAAATGAGCTCGATGCTACAGAGCCTAAGGTGTTTAAAAAAGTAACTTGTCCTTCTTGTGAAAAAAACATCAAAGCGGCTAATCTAAATCTTCAAAATAAGCTTGCTAAATGTGGGGATTGTGATGTTGTCTTCTCCATTGAAGAAGAACTCAAAGATCTCAGAACTAAAAAAGAAGTTAAGCAAACTTTACTTCGTCCAGAAGGAATTGATTTATTTTACTTTGAAGACGACCTAGACATAACGGTAGACCAATATGTACAAGGAGTAGATGCCTGGGGCATTGTGCTTTTTCCAATCTTTGCTTTATTTTCTGTCGCCATCTATTTCTTTTCTGATAAAGTTGATATTTCTCCATTCATACCTATTCTATTTTCTTTACCTGCATTGTATTTTCTTTACAAAGGATTTAATTATTCTAAATACAAGACTTATCTAGAAATTAATGATAAATTTTTAAGCATTAAATCTCGACCCAATAATTTTAAAAAGGATCAGCAATATGCTTCAAGTGATATTGATCAGGTCTATTTAAAACATGCAACTGATCGAGCGGGGTTTTTTACCCTTCACATTATAGTAAACGGATTGGATGGTCAGCAGCATAAGAAATTGTTGTTGGTAAGCTCGCTGTCAAAAGCTAAATACTTAGAGCAAGAGATAGAGAAGTATCTCAAAATTGAGGATAGAAAAGTTCCTGAAGCTACTGTTTAACATTTACTTCAAAGCATCAAACAAAATTATTCCACAGCCGTACAGTATTAATCAAAGAGTATAAAACTCATTATTTAATCAATAAAACGGTATAAAGATGGCAATCGTAAAAGTTGTTGAAATCTTATCAGATTCAAAAAAAAGCTGGGAAGACGCTACGGCGACAGCAGTAAAAAAAGCAAGTAAATCCATTAATAACATCAGATCTGCATTTGTTCAGAGTCAAAGTGTTACAGTAAAGAATGGAAAAGTTGATTCTTACAGAGTAAATCTTAAAATTTCATTTGAAGTTAAGTAAGCATATTGACTTAAAATAAACGCCTTCAGGATGATTTCTGAAGGCGTTTTTGTTTTTAGAGCTAAGCATACTTAGTCCCAAAAAAGGCTTATTTTTGCACATTACCAAGGAACTATTGTAGGGCCTTAAACGTATTTTAAAGCAATAAATAAAAATTCGATGGAAGTCAAAGTGGATGCACAAATCAATATCACCTTACCAGATGGTTCGGTAAGGCAATATGAAAAAGGAACTTCTGCCATGCAAATAGCAGAGTCTATCAGTTCAGGATTGGCAAGAAATGTACTTTCTGCTAAGGTAAATGGCGAGGTATGGGATGCTAATCGGCCAATAGATGGAGATTCAAGTGTTCAGCTATTGACCTGGGATGATAAAGATGGTAAAGCAACGTTTTGGCATTCAAGTGCTCACTTATTAGCAGAAGCATTAGAAGCTGTCTACCCGGGAATTAAATTTGGAACGGGTCCTGCGACTAGTAATGGCTTTTATTATGACGTCGATCCGGGAGAACACAAAATCTCTTCTGATGACTTTAAGAAGATAGAAGATAAGATGCTTGAACTGGCGCGTCAGAAAAACACTTTTGATAGAAGCCCGATCACAAAAGAAGAAGCCTTAAAATATTTTACAGAGAAGGGAGATGAGTATAAAATTGAATTGATTGAAAAGCGAGGTGAAGACGAAGCGCTGACTTTATACAAGCAAGGTAACTTTGTAGACCTATGTAGAGGACCACACTTACCAAGTACAGCAAAGATTAAAGCAGTCAAATTAATGAATGTCGCTGGAGCTTTCTGGCAAGGGGATGACAGTCGTCAGCAGATGACAAGGGTATACGGTGTGAGTTTTCAAAAGCAAAAAGAATTGACTCAATACCTTCATATGCTTGAAGAAGCTAAGAAGAGGGATCATCGAAAATTAGGCAAGGAATTAGGCTTGTTTATGTTTTCAGAAAAAGTTGGCCAAGGTTTACCGATCTGGTTGCCCAATGGTACTGCACTAAGAAGTCGATTAGAAGATTTTTTGAAGGCAGAACAAATCAAGAGAGGGTATCAACCAGTTATCACTCCACACATTGCAAATAAAGAATTATACGTAACCTCAGGTCACTGGGAAAAATACGGTGAGGATTCATTCCAACCCATTAAAACTCCAAGAGAAGGAGAAGTCTTTTTGCTTAAGCCGATGAACTGCCCGCATCACTGTGAAATTTATGGACACAGACCAAGGTCATACAAAGAACTACCAGTGAGGATAGCAGAATTCGGAACAGTCTATCGATATGAGCAGAGTGGAGAATTACATGGTCTAACAAGGGTGCGTGGATTTACGCAGGATGATGCACATATATTTTGTACGCCGGATCAAGTAAAGGAAGAGTTTTTGAATGTTTTAGAACTGACTCAACATGTTTTGTCTAAAATGGGCTTTGAGGAATTTACTGCTCAAATTTCATTAAGAGATCCAAACAATAAGGAAAAGTACATTGGTTCGGACGAACTGTGGGATAAGGCAGAATCTGCTATTATTGAAGCTACAAAGGAAGTAGGTTTAAAAACGATTACAGAATTAGGGGAGGCAGCCTTTTATGGACCTAAGTTGGATTTTATGGTTAAAGATGCCTTAGGCAGATCATGGCAATTAGGAACCATACAGGTGGATTATACTTTGCCGAATAGGTTTGAGCTGGAGTACATTGGAGCAGATAATCAAACTCATCGTCCAGTGATGATCCATCGTGCACCTTTTGGTTCTATGGAAAGATTTATTGGTGTATTGACAGAACATTGTGCTGGAAGATTTCCACTTTGGTTGACGACTGATCAGTTTGCTATTTTACCTGTCAGTGACAAGTACTTAGACTATGCAAATAAGTTAAAGGCTACGCTAGCTGAACATGACATCAGAGGATACATTGATGACCGGACTGAATCAATTGGTAAAAAGATTAGAGACACTGAAGTAAAGAAAGTCCCTTTTATGTTGATCGTCGGAGAAAAAGAAGAAGCTGCTAAAAATGTTTCTGTTAGAAAGCAAGGTGAAGGTGATCTTGGAGCAATGGAGATAGAAGCTTTTGCCAAATATTTTAAAGACCTGTTGTAAAATAAAATAGAAAATAATCATAGAGGCTTGCTAGATTTTAATGTTTAGCAAGCCTTTTGTTTTTTGGAATGAGGACTGTCATTAAAACAAAATTTTGAATAGTATTTTACTACATACCATTATTAATGCACCACTTGAAAGATGTTTTGAACTTTCTACCTCAATTGATTTGCATAAAATATCAGCCTCTAAAACTAAAGAGAAGGCAATTGCAGGAAGAACACAGGGTTTAATTAAGCTGAACGAAACAGTCACTTGGAAAGCAAAACATCTTGGTATTTGGCACATCATGAAAGTTAAAATCACTGCTTATGAAAAGCCAAATTATTTTGTAGATGAAATGCTTGAAGGTAGTTTCAAAAGTATGAAGCATACGCATAAGTTTGAGAACATTGAAGAAGGAACATTAATGACGGATCGATTTGAATTTTCATCTCCCTTTGGGATCTTAGGAAGAATGGCAGATAAGCTATTTCTTGTAAATTACATGAGAAAATTTATTGAAGAGAGGAATAGGGTGATTAAGGCTTTTGCAGAATCCGATGATTGGAAGCAAGTGCTTAAATAAATATTAGCGTGAATGCTGATTCTATCAATTTGCAATTAAAAAATGGCGAATAAAAATTTTAAACATAATAAAACAGACCTTCTAAACCCGCATGAAATTTCAGCAATGGAAATTTTGAAAAAAAAACTATCGGAAAACGATGTTTGGGAAAATCAACTTTCTTTAAATAGATGGGACTTTATAAAAGTAGAAAATTCAATAAATACTAATTTGTATTTTATTGAGACAGGCTGTGTACATGTATACTTTTTAGAAGAAGACATCGAGCATTCTATGTACTTCGGTTTTGAAGGTTCTATAATTTCAGATTTATCTTCTTTTCTAAATGAAGAGCCTTCTATCTTGAACATACGATGCATTAAAAAGACCAGCGCAAAAATTATTTCAAAAACAAAATTTAATAGCTTTTTAGCAGATGATCCGGAGGCATCTAAACTTTGGAGGGAGGTCCTCTGTGAATTGTCTTTATGGCACATAGAAAGGCAGAAAGATTTAATGTATTCTTCTCCTAAAAAAAGACTGCAAAGGGCGCTATTGAGGCAGCCTCTTTTGTTTCAGAAAGTACCACATAAATACATAGCTTCATACTTGCGAATGAGCGCAGAAAGTCTTTCTAGAATTTATAAATCTTGATGCTAATCAAGCTTTATAAATATAGAATCATATAACTTTGGTTTTAGCATCAAGATCAAATGACATATGGATAAATTTAAACTCAAATTACTTTCTAAAGATGACGGCCAATCTTTCTATTCATTAATTCAAAATAACAGATCAAGATTAGAAGATTTTTATGCTGGCACCATCGCTCGGACTTTAACCTTAAAGGCCACTCAAGAATACTGCATAGAATTAGGCCAAAAAATTCAAAAGAAAGAGTATTACCCTTACCTGATTATAGACATAGATTCCGATAAGCCAGTAGGCCTAATTGACCTTAAAAATATTGATTGGAATATTCCTAAAGGAGAATTAGGAGCATTTATTGATTCTGATTTCGAAGGAAAAGGATTGGTTACTGCATTGGGTAAGGATTTGATTGAACAAATCGTTTCCGAGCATAAATTCAAAAAATTACTTTGTCGAGTAGCTGAAAAGAATGTTAGAAGCGTTCGCGTGGTAGAACGGATAGGCTTTGAATTGGAAGGTACCATCCGAAGAGATTATAAAACAACTAAGGGGGATTTGGTTGATTTAAACTATTATGGAAAAATATTCAATTAGGTTGAATATTAAGATACTACTTGTCAGGACCTCTTATAAGTATTGAACAAATATGAATTCTGCACTTTTTTTAGCATATTTAAATGAACAAAAATTAGAAAAGTGAAAAATCTATATTTAATTCTAATCTTAGCTGCAAGTTGTTTATTTCATTGTAATAATGATGATATAGGAGAAGACCTGAATCAGAATGAAATAGAGTCAGAGAATGTTATCGGTGCACTTTCACAACATGTTATCGACCAGTTTGATCCCCTAAGACCCAATCCAATGGAATGGTCTGATGAGGAATTGTCCTGGCTGGACGAATATGGAGAACTCAAAATTTTAGGCTTAGGTGAATCAACACATGGAACCAAAG
>CALDYJ010000029.1 GCA_937941095.1 uncultured Saprospiraceae bacterium
CCATAAATAGGGTATTTACAACACTAAGCTTTTTCCTTTTAATTGAAAATGCTTTCCAAACTTTTAACCTTAAAAACAAGCACTTATGAAATCTGCAATATTTAAGTTAATAGTTGCTTTATTACTTACAAATGGTTTACTAGAAGCTCAAACACCCTCAATTGCTTGTAATGGAAACACCAATACTGAAATTGGAGGCTTTTCACTTTGTTTTGAGCCAAATGATGCAGTCTTAGACTTAGATAGAAACGCTTGGTTTCAATCTTCAGCAGCTCCTGCTGGTGCAATGCCAAGTGAAGCTTACACTTACAATTTTCCAGATATTGCCTCAGTATACCCTTGCGTAAATGGTGTAGATGTAGAAGATGTCATTGTAACCATAACCGTTACAAACATGACCATAAACTTTCCACCAGCTCTAGCTTGTTGCGAAAGTTACATCAATGGAGTTCATGCTAATTTATATGCTAATTGTAATTATGGTCAAATATGTGATGTCATTGGTGATGGCTTAACAAATATTAGTAATCCAGGTTCTGGAGATTGTTCGCCCTCTGGAGATAATTTAAATTATAATCCTGGCTCTGGTACCTTTCCTTTAGGCCTACCCTATACTGGAACTGTAACTTGCTTGAGTAGTGCTTTTGCTGAAAATTCGGTTTTAGGAATCGATATATTTCCAAATTTTATTTTTGAAGCTGCTGCAGCAGGTGGTTGTAATAATTGTCCACAAGATGCAATCTCACAAGGCTACATTAGCATAGATTTTAACGTTACTTATGAATACTTGTTTTGTTCAAATGACTTAGACACAGATTGTAGGTCACTCAATTTCAATCCAATTACAGATGTTTGTGATACAGATGGCATTGTTGCATTGCCATTTACTTCATTGGAAGGAGTGGCAGGTTCTTGGACTCCTTCAACTTTCTTGGACGTATCTGCAGCTGGAGGAACAACCATCACAGCAATCTTTACTCCAAGTCCAGGAGAATGTTCTACTACACCAGTTAGCCTTGAAATAGAAGTTGAAAAATGTTGCTCTGCTGAAGGCGGAGATTTGGAACCTGACGATGCGCAAAGTATTTGTAGCAGTGGGGGTAATTTTCAAGACTTAAGGTTTAATGGTGAACTAATTCCAATTGTGCCTGATAACATATCACTTGAAAATGGTTACCTTTTTTTACTTGTTGATCCAAACGGAATAATCATAGACAGTGATAATGATATAAACAATATAAATTTCCCTCCAAACAATTCAAACATGCCCATTGACTATTGCATTTATGGTTTGTCATACAAACTTTATCCAGGCATAGGTTCAATCATAAATGGCACAACCTCTATTAATTTAAATGATGCTAATGTTTTGGAAGATGAGGATGGAAACCCATTAGAAAATGCACCAAATGTAAATGGAGCCTGCATTGACCTTGCTGACAATTGTGTTACCATAACCGTTGAAGCGCCAACAGTTGCACCAACAGTTGATGATATAAGTACCTGTGAAGGTGGAGATACGGAAATTGTTCCTTCCGGAAATGGAACAAACTTTAATTTTTATGACGACCCAATTTTAGCCAATTTATTGGCTTCCGGAACTACTTACGATCCAAATCCAAATGGAGGAACAACAACGGAAATCTGGGTTACAGAAGGCTCAGGTTCTTGTGAAAGTGCAGCGACAATGGTAACCATTACACTATCCGATGGTGCAGATCCTGGATTAAACAACAGCTTAGAATTATGTACTGAAGATGATCCAACATTGGATTTAATTTCTTCATTAGAAGGAACTCCAGAAAGCGGAGGCATTTGGTCAGACGATGATTCGAGTGGTGTAGATCTTTCGGATCCCACTTCTGTAGAATTATCGCCTTTAAATTCTGGTACTTATAATTTCACTTACACTATACCAGCTGCTGATGGATGCCCAGAAGTAAGTGCTACACTTACGATAGAAATTGGTAATCCTGTTGATGCAGGTATGGATACAAGCTTAAGTTTTTGCAACACAACTGCTTCAAGCATCGATTTTACATCTTCACTTGATGGCACACCAAATGCTGGAGGTGTTTGGAGTGATGATGACAATAGTGGGCTAAACATTAACAATCCTGCAGATGTGGACATTTCTAATTTAGCAGAAGGTACTTATAACTTTACTTATACCATAACTGCTGTAGGAAGCTGTAATAATTCAGAAGCCATACTTACGCTCTCCATTGAATCTTTCATAGATCCTGGGATGGATGGTTCAGCATCCATTTGTGAAGGAGGAAGTACGATAGTAGATTTAGTTGATGCCCTCAATGGTAATCCAGATATCGGAGGAATTTGGTCAGATGAAAACAGTTCAGGTGTCGATTTAAATGATCCTACCAATGTAGATTTTAATGGCTTGAGTGCTGGGCAATATGAATTTATTTATGCTACCATGGGCACAGAATGTCCAAGCGCTTCTGCAACAATAACCGTTAACATCGGTGCCCCTCCAAGTGCTGGAGAAAACGGAACGCTTAGTATCTGTAATGATAATGAAGAAATAGATTTGAATTCAATCCTCGGAGGAAGCCCTGACCTTGGTGGTAGTTGGTCAGACGACGATGCTTCAGGTGTAGACATTTCTAATCCTACCACAGTTGATTTTAGTACTGTATCTGCAGGAGATTATACTTTTACATATGCGATTCCTGCTGATGGAGATTGTCCTGCCGCTTCAGCTATCATAATTATTACCATTGAAGATGCTGTAGATGCTGGTCAAAATGCAAATTTAAATTATTGCATCGGTAATAGCTCAGCCATTGATTTTAATTCAAGTCTTCTAGGGAACCCAGATGGCAACGGACTGTGGTCAGATGATGACAATTCTGGAGTTGATTTAAGCGATCTGAGCAATGTGAATTTTGATAATGTAAGCCCAGGAACTTATGATTTTACTTACACAGTGGATGGAGGTTTAATTTGTCCATCTTCTAGTGCTGTTCTAAGTATAATTGTTGATGCCATACCAAATGTTGGAATGAACAACTCTATAAATGTATGTGAAGGTGATGCAGCTAGTTTAAATTTCTTCAATTTACTTGGTGCAGAAAACAATCCAAACGGAACTTGGTCAGATGATAATGCATCAGGTTTAAATTTGAACGACCTAAATAATATTGACCCTTCAAGCTTAATTGACGGGACTTACTCTTTTACTTATTCTATACTTGGATCAACAGATTGTCCAGGTGGCTCATCAACTTTAACGATGACTATAGAATCATCACCAAATAGTGGTATTTCAAATGGCCCTATTCGCATTTGTGAATCAAGCATGGACATAATTGACCTTTTTAGTATTATTGATGGTGAAGATCCCAGTGGATCTTGGTCTGAAACTTCCAATGTTCCATCTACTGGTACAGCTTTTAATACGACTGGTGCGAGCTTTGATCCAAGCAATCAAATCGCTGGCACTTATTCTTTTGTTTATTCCCTTCTGGGAAATGCTCCATGTGTTTCTTCAGACACAGAAATTCAGGTGATCATAGATCCAGTTCCTATTGTTGATTTAGGCCAAGACATTTCCCAATGTGTAGGTGATGGCATCATTAGTTTAAATGCAGGTAATTCAGGGGCAAATTATTTATGGACCATCAGTCCTAACGATGGAAATAATGGTGCTACAAGCCAAAGTATAAACATAAGCGATGGGCCAATTCAAACTACAGCCCAAGTAAATGTTGAGCAAAATAATTGTATGGCATCGGATGAAATTTTAATCAACATTTATGAACTACCAAGCTTCTTAGAAACTTCAAAAGAATGTAGCAATGACTTAAGTACTTATTCCGTTACCATTAGCACAAGTGGTGATGAATTAACGGTAAGTGGAGGAATTGTAAATGATAATATGGATGGTACATTCACCATAAGTAGTATCCCCACAGGGATGAATGTAAGCATCAACATTACAAACAACGCAACAACATGTAGTGATGATTTTATTGTTACCGCTCCTGATTGTGGTTGTCCAGCGATTAATCCTCCTCAAGGAATAGATGTTTCAATTTGTGAAGGAGAAAGCATTCCAGCTTTAAGCGTAACTGCTGATGTGGGATTAGACGTCAATTGGTTTAGTGATGCAAGTGGGTCCGATTTAATTTTACAAAATTCGTCAAATTTTACTCCATCTATGGCTGGAACTTATTATGCGCAAGCAATTGAAACCAGCAGCAATTGCGTCAGTACTTTAATTCCAATAGACTTATCAATAAACTCACTTCCTACCCTTCTTGAATTAACAAAAGAATGCAGCAGCGATTTGACCATGTACACTTTCACTTTTCAAAGTGATGCGGATGATCTAACAACAAATGAAGGTTCTTTAATTGACAATATGGATGGCACCTTCACCATATCAAATATTCCTTCCAATGCTGCACTCATTATCAATGCAAGAAATAGCACTACAAATTGTGAAGATGAGTTTAATTTTTCTGCGCCAGATTGCGACTGTCCAATAATTAATGCTCCTTTTGGTATGAATGTCTCGATTTGCACTGGTGATGATTTTCCTGAAATATCAATAAGTGTAGATCCAGGATTAGAAGCAAATTGGTACAGTGATGCAAATGGAAGCAATTTGGTTTTGCAAAATTCAGTCGTTTATACCCCTACTATGCCAGGTACATATTATGTACAAGCTTTCGATGTTAACAGTTCTTGCTTAAGTACTTTAACACCCATTGAAGTTTCTATAGACCCACTCCCAACCTTAACCGAAATAACAAAAGAATGCAGTGATGATTTGAGTACATACAATTATGTATTTCAAAGTGATGGAGATTTGGTAACAACTAATGTAGGTGACTTAGTAGATAATTTGGATGGTAGCTTTTCGATAAATGATGTGCCCGCAAGTACGGATGTAAGTATAAATATTACTAATTCTTTGACAAATTGCAGTGATGATTTTAATATAAACGCACCTGATTGTGATTGCCCAACTGTAACTGCTCCTCAAGGCGAGGATGCTTCTTATTGTGAAGGAGATGCTATCCCAACATTAACCGTAAATGCAGATTTAGGAGTACAAGTTAATTGGTATAATGATGCGAATGGAAACAATCTACTTTTAGAAAATTCTTTAGACTACACACCTACTAACGCTGGAACATATTATGTACAAGCTATAGAAATAAGCAGCTCATGTGTTAGCACTTTTACTGAAATCAATTTGAGTTCAAACCCACTTCCTAACATCCTTGAAGTTTCAAATGAATGTAGTAACGATTTGAATACTTATGCATTCACTTTTGAAAGTGATGCTGATCAAGTGGTCAATAACGCAGGAATTTTAACCGATAACATGGATGGAACTTTTACCGTTATGGAAATCCCAATAGGAAGTGACTTGAATCTTAACCTTACAAATTCTATAAGTTCATGTACTAATAGTTTCATGATAAATCCACCAAATTGTGAGTGTCCAACTTTTGGTCAAGCAATCTTTGAAACATTTTGCGATGACAATGGGACACCAGAAAATGATCAAGATGACTTATTTACTTATACCATTGAAATTGAAAGCATTGGATTAGGGAATACCTTTTCAATAGCAGGAGACGATACTCAATCAGCTCTTTTATACGATAATAGTCAAGGACCTTTTGGCCCATTTTTAATTCTAGATGGTGATTTAAGTATAAACATAATTGATGATGCAAATACAAATTGTACATTAAATCAATTTTTGATTTCTCCTCCAGTGCCTTGTTCTACCTGTGAAGAAAGTGCAGAAGCAGGACCAGGATTTGAATTAGATTGTGATAACCCAACTTATACTTTACAAGGCCTTGGTTCAGGACCTGGCCAATTCGAATGGACGGGACCAAATGGTTTTATTAGTTCAGACAATCCTAATCCTATTATAGATGTTCCAGGTCTTTACACGCTTACTGTATTTTTTGATAATGGCTGTGTAGAATCAGATGTGGTTGAAATTTTTTCAAATCAAAACACCCCTACTGCAGATGCTGGCGCTACAGAAAGCATTACTTGCATTGAAACTCAAATATCAATCGGAGGAGTAAACACCAGTACCGGAGATCAAATAAGCTACCAATGGACTGGGCCAAATAATTATAGCTCTACAGAACTAAATCCAATCGTGGATCAAGCAGGCATCTACACCTTAATAGTTAATGATGCTAGTAACGGCTGTGCCTCCGAAAGCTCAATGGTCGAAATTTTAGACGAAAGAAACCCACCTCTTGCTTTAATTATTGTAGATCCTAAGAACAATATACTTGATTGCATTAATTCAATCGTTCAGTTAAGTGTAGACCAAAACAATTCGAGCAATGTTATATACAACTGGGAATTAAATGGGCTCATGACCGAAGGGCCAAGTTTAGAAGCTAATGAAGCCGGGATATACAATTTAACTGTTTTAGATACTGTCACTGGCTGTAGTGAAATTGACCAGCTAGAGATCCTCTCAAACATAGACTACCCTCTTTTTGAAATTCCTAACTTTAATAATCTTGACTGCAACAATACAAATTCGGAAATCGAAGTAATTGTTGCACAAAACACTATGAATATAGATTACCAGTGGCTGGATGAAACTGGAAACGTTTTAGAAAACACTGCCTTGATAAGCATAGATGACCCAGGTACTTATGTGTTTGTGGCAAGCAATACAGATAACGGATGTATCTCTCGAGATACAATTATCATTTTAGAAGATATTACGACTCCAACAGTCGATGCAGGAGATGACACCGTTTTAGATTGTATAAGTTTAGAGGCTAATTTAAACGGTTCTAGTTCAAATCTGAATTCTGAAATAATTTGGAGTCCAAACCAAAACATTAGCTCTAGTTCTGATCAATTAGATGTGATTGTAAACGCTGCAGATTGGTATTATTTGATGATTACTGATTTAGAGAATGGCTGTTCATCAATCGATTCTGTTTTTGTTGATGTTCCAGACATGCCTGATGGTGCTAGTATTGATGTTGTGCAACCAGATTGTTTTAATGCAGCGGGCAGCATTACATTTACAGATGTTTTTGGAGGTACATCTCCTTATCTATACACTCTGGAAGGTGGTGATTTAAGTTCGAATAATCAATTTAATAATCTTGATCCTTCTACTTACAATTTAATTGTTGAAGACGCAAATGGTTGTTTATTAGATACCACTTTATTTATTTTAGAAAATACTGACTTAGAGCTTGAGTTAGGCGAAGATTTAGAAATTGTATTGGGAGATAGTGTGTTAATAAATCCAATGATAAATATCTCATCAAGTGAAATCGATACAATAATTTGGACTACTAATAATCAGATATCATGCAGTGACTGTTTGACACCATGGCTTTCACCAAGCTATACAAGTACTTATAGCGTTCAGATTATAGACGAAAATGGTTGTATGGATACTGATGAAATTACGATCCGCGTAGACAAAGATCAAAATATTTATATCCCTTCAGTTTTTTCACCTAATGAGGATGGTAAAAACGACATATTTACGATCTACGCTGGTGAAAATGTTTCAGGTATAATCTCTTTGCAAGTATACAATAGATGGGGCGAAATGGTCTATTTGGAAAAGGAATTTTTACCAAGTGACAACATTGGTTGGGATGGAGAATATAAAGAAATCAAACAAGCCCCTGATGTATATGTTTACTTTGCAGAAATTATGTTTCTAGATGGAAGCATTAAACTATACAAAGGCGACGTAACTTTAATGAGATAAATAAATCACTCTGTATAATTTAATGAATTAGTATCTTTGAAAAATCAAGAGTAAATTTTTAATTATTCTTGAATTCAGAAAAATACCTATAAAATGAAAAAATTAGCTTTTTTAAGTATTCTGTTTTTATTTTTAGCGACATGCAGTGAAGACGATGGAACAGGAGATGGAGGCAATCCGATTGTCGATTTACCAAAAATTTCAATTTCAAACGTCAGCATGTTTGAAGGAAATGAAAGCACTAGTTTCGATTTTGAAATTCGTAGTAATGTAGCATCCACAAATAATATAAGCGTTGATTATGCTGCAGAAGAAATAAATGCAGGATTTGACATTGATTTTATAAATAATTCTGGGACAGCGGTAATCCCTGCTGGTGAACGTGAAACAATCATTAGCATTGATATTGTGACCGATGAAATCAAAGAAGATGATGAGCAGTTTAAAGTGGTTCTTTCAAATCCAGTTAACGCCACAATTTCAACAGGAGAAGGAATAGGCACCATTAGAAATGACGATACATTTGTGGACATTCCTGACGATGGTTACATTAGCCCAAAATCTTATGTAGGTTATGATCTTGTATGGCGTGATGAATTTGATGGCAATGAGATTAACGCTCAAAACTGGACCCATGAAACTGGTGCTGGCGGTTGGGGCAATGAAGAACTACAAAATTATACAGCAAGTTCTAATAACTCTTTTGTCGCTGATGGGAATCTTGTCATTGAAGCAAGAAACAATGGTGGGAGTTATACCTCTGCTAGAATGATCACTAAAGGAAAAAGAGAATTCAGATTTGGACGTGTTGATATACGAGCTATTTTACCTGAAGGACAAGGCATTTGGCCAGCTTTATGGATGTTGGGCGCAAACATATCAACGGTCGGATGGCCAGCTTGTGGGGAAATTGACGTTATGGAGTTATTAGGTCATCAACCTTCTACTGTTCACGGTACTGCTCATTGGGGCCCACAAGGCCAATCGTGGAGCTTTAATAAGGGAGGTCCATATAATTTAACCGGTGAAAAATTTTCAGATGAGTATCATGTATTCTCGATTGTATGGGAACCAAACCGAATTGAGTTTTTAGTTGACGATAACAGGTATTACATTATCACAAAAGACATTGTCAATGGAGATTATCCGTTCAACAATGATTTCTTTTTTATTTTCAACATTGCAGTTGGTGGAGAATGGCCTGGTTACCCAGATGCTAGCACACAATTTCCACAAAGGATGTTTGTTGATTACATTAGAGTATTTCAATAAAAACAAGTTACTTTCTACTAATTAAATTCTTTTTGACATAATCTTTAATAAAGGCTTCTTTGTAAGATGGCCCTAAAGGAATTTCAGTTTTACCTAATTGGATTTCATCAACATCAATAGAAGTAATTTGTCTTACTTGAACGATGTATGATCTACTGACTCTTGCAAAATATTTTTTAGGTAATTGTGCATATATGGTCTTGACGTTAAGTGCTGTCATGTACTTGTCTTTAGTAGTATGGATCATCACATAATCTTTCAATCCTTTAATGTATAATACATTCTCGTAGTATAATTTAATGTATTTTCTATCACATTTTATGTACATATAAGTATCCTCATACGATTCGATTTCAGAAGGTGGGGCATTTCTTGCTTCTATTAATTCCTTAGCCTTCTGTACAGCTTTAAAAAATCGATCAAACTTTACAGGTTTTACTAAATAATCAATAACGTCTAATTCAAAAGCTTCTAATGCGTATTGAGGGTAAGCGGTTGTTAGGATAACTTGGTGCTGTGTCGAGATGGATTTAAGAAACTCAATGCCATTAAGGCCCGGCATTTCAATGTCAAGAAAAATCAAGTCACACTGATTCTTTTTAATCCACTCTTTTGCTAAAATGGCATTTTGGAATTCACCTACTTTACTGAGAAAAGGAATTTCATTTGCGTTTAGTTCTATGCCTTGTCTTGCAAACGGTTCGTCATCAATAATTATGTATCTAATCATATCATTTAAATAAAGCCAAAATTTACAATCCAATTCCTAATACCACTGTGTAAAAATCATTGTTTTCTTTTATCTCTAAGGTATGTGTATCAGGATATAATAACTCCAATCTCCTTTTTACGTTTTTTAATCCAATGCCTCCTTGGCCAGTTTCAGAAATGCCTTTATTATTTTTACATTGAAATGTTAATTTTTGTTCAAATATTTCCACTTTAATCTCCATTAAATTCTTCACTTCCTCAATCGTAAAGCTATGTTTAAAACCATTTTCAACAAAAGGTAATAACAATAAGGGAGAGATTTCTTTGTTAAGTGGATCACCTTTTACATCATAAAAAACATCAAGATCAGATCTACGCATTTTTTCGAGATCAATATAGTTTTGAATGTATTCCAATTCTTTCTTTAAAGAAACTTTTTTATGATCTGCATCATATATTTGATACCTCATTAAATCCGAAAGCATCATAATACTCTCAGACAAATTCTTATCATTCTTTCTCGACATGACATAAAGAGAATTCATGGTATTAAACATAAAATGTGGGTTCACTTGATTTTTAAGCAAGGTCAATTCTGATTCGAGGTTAACTTGTTTCAATTCTTCAACCTTAACACGATCCAAGAAAAAATATTTAGACATTTTTATAGCGACAGCAAAGGCGACTATAGCTGTATTGTAACCTATCTGTGGTATATAATAATCAAAAAAACTCCATTCTGTATCTATCAATTTTGCGTCTATCTTATAATCAACCCAAACTAAAAGAGTTACAAGAAGGAATGTCGCTGTGATATAAAGCAAGGTTTTTCCTTTGATCAATAATTTAGGCACTAAGAGATAAAGATTGATTAATGTAGATCCTACAAGAGCTACCAAACCAAAGAGGAATGGTTGATAATCATCTAATGGAGGAGTTAGGCCTATCAAAGAGAATACTTCATCCAAGTAAATAAATGTCCAAAAAATCAAATGTCGTAGAATTCTGAACTTCCTTTCAAAAAAGAATTTATATAAAAAGCTTTTGTTGTCCATTGTTGTTTATAATACTGCAAATTAGCCTAAATCAATAAGATGCCTAAATCCGAAGTATAAAAAAAGGTTTGCTTCGTATAAAAAAAAGCTAAGCTTCCTATAAAATGGGTGAAAAAAGCGAAAAGATGCCTTTAGATTGGAAGAAAAAAATATGATTCTAGCATCTACTCTTAAACCATTTTTTCACCCTTTTAAATTTAAACAGATGAATAGTTATTTGAAATTAGTAGTAGTCATCTTCACATCCATTGCAATATTTTCGTCATGTAATGATGATTTAGCAGACATCCCAAGTCAAGAAGAAGTAGAAAACAATACACCCGAAAAGGTTAGTGCACACGATCATAGAACATGTGGCATGGATCACCACATGGATCAACTCTTAGAAGATCCTACATATAGAGCAGCATACCAACAGAGAATTAAAAAATTTGAAAAATTTGACGCTACAAAAAGCCGTAGCAGTGCATGTACTGGTACAATAATTTTACCAATGGCAGTACATTTTCAAGGAGTCAATGGAGTTGATTACAATTGTCTTGTAAATTTGGCTAAAGCCCAAATAGATGTTCTAAACAATGACTATCGTGGAACAAATGCTGACATTAGTAGATGGAACAATATTGCAGCTTCTAGTTTTCCGGGTGTAAACAATGGAGAATCATGTGTCAAATTTGTATTGGCTGATCAAAACCATCCAAATGGCTTTGGATTAACTGAAGGTCAAGTTGCCGTAACTTTAAACAAAACAAGCGGTGACCAAGCATCTGCATTTTCCGGATACATAAACATATTTGTACAAGCCAATACTGGTGTCCTTGGGTATTCACCTTTAGGAGGATCAGGTAATGGTGACGGAGTAGTTATTGATTCAAAAGCATTTGGTACTGGTGCTGGTTGTGGAAGTGTTTCTCCAGGAGCTCCATACAATCTAGGAAGGACTTTAACCCATGAATTGGGTCATTATTTGTTATTAGATCACATTTGGGGTAATGGATGTGGACAAGATGACGGGGTGAACGATACACCAAATTCTGCTGATAGCCATTATGATTGTCCATCTTTAGGCATTAAAACTTGTGGTTCAAATGATATGTTCATGAACTATATGGATTATGTGAATGATGATTGTATGTATATGTTTAGTGCAGGCCAGGCAAACAGAATGGATAATTACGTAAATGCAAATTTGCAAAATGTGATCTCAAAAGCTTCCAATGTAATTTCTGGCAATAACAATGGTGGAAATGAAGAAGAAGAAGAAGAAGAAGAAGAAGAAGAAGAAGAAGAAGAAGAAGAAGAAGCCTGTGAAAAACCAACTAGCCTTTTCGCTAAAAATATTACAACTAGTAAGGTCACGATTGGATTTGATGAACAAGTGGACGCTATTTACAATAGAATTCGATTTAGAAAGCTTGGCACAAGCAGTTGGAATGTAAAAACTTCAAGTACTCTACCATTTAACATCGTCGGTTTGAGCGCGAATACAACTTATGAATACCAAGCGAGAGTAAGATGCCCTTTTGGTTGGACAAGTTTTACAAGTAAAAAACAATTTAAAACTTTAGCAACAGGCGGTACTGGATGTACTCAAAACGAAGTTCGTGTCAAATTGAGATTGGATGAGTACGGATCGGAAACTAGTTGGGAACTTGTAAAAGAACAAAATGGCAATGTCATTGCTTCAGGAGGACCATATCAAGATGGCCAAAATGGTAAAATCATCAAAAAGGACCTTTGTTTAGCAGACGGCTGTTACACCTTATACCTAGATGATGCCTATGGCGATGGGATTTGTTGTGATTATGGCGATGGCTTTTTGAAATTGTTTGATAAAGACAATAATGTAATAGCAAAATCGAATGGCAATTTTGGATATTATGATCAAGTTGAGTTTTGCGTAGAAGGTAACGTATTTAGTAGAGTAGGAAATAATAAAGACATAAAACTTAAAACCTACAATCCAGCTAAGAAAATAAATAATTAAAGCACTAAATCATTGATTATTTTTCCCTAATCTTTTTTAAAAGATTAGGGATTTTTTTTTGCTTGATGCAGCGTATTTGAGCTTCACTCCTATTAATAGGTAATTTTACATACAAAATGGAGGTATTATCTAGAAAATTAACAAGAAATGCTTCTTTTTTACTAATTTAATTGAAATGCCTGATATTAAACACCTACTAATGTTTATTTGTTTGTCTCTATGCTTTGCTTGTAATAGAGACAACAGTGAAGAATTTGTAGTCATAAGTACAGAGCCAGATAAGCCTCAGATTACTACAAACGGTTCTCTTTTTGGGATAATCCTAGATCAAAATTTAGAAGCTCTTTCAGGTGTACGCATAAATACTAGTGATCATTTTTTCTTAAGTGATGAAAATGGAACATTCGAATTAATTGATCAAAAATTTTATCAACAAGGCCTGCTGATTGAAGCTAAAAAAGATGGCTATTTTACCACAAAAAAATTAATCCAAAGTACAGGAAATACTTTTGATAACATCACCCTAGTTTTAATTGAAAAGGAAAACCCATCCACCTTTGAATCATCAAATTCAGAATTAATAACACTTTCTGATGGAAGTACATTAATGATACCAGCAAACGGGTTTCAAGATGTAGATGGCAATGAATATGTAGGAGTAATTAATATTTTTACAAAATGGATTCACCATGGAGATGAAAATTACATAGAATCTTTTCCAGGAAATTATACAGCACTAAACAATAATCAAAAACAAGTAGGTCTTGTCAGCGAAGGATTTTTAATTATTGAAATAAGCTCTCCCGAGGGTCAGCTTTTGGAATTAAAACCAGGCCTAGAGATAGAACTTGTCGTTCCAAAGAGTCAGTATTTGCAGGATAGTGATTCAGAATTAGCTGCCTTTGCCTGGAGTAATGCTGTCCAGAAATGGGTGGAGGAGGCTAATTACGAAATAAATCAAAATTCAGTAAGTGTCAAGATTAACAAATCTGTTGAAGTATGTATTGCAACTCAATTTGACCAAGTACACATTGAAGGTAAGTTGATAAATAATTCAAATGGCATTACTTTAAATACTTCTTCTTTACAAATTAGTATTACAAATCAAGATGGACTTATTGTTGCTCATGACAAAACAGATAACGAAGGAAACTTTGCAGGCTTAATTCCTATTAATGAAAACTTACAAGTAAATGTTTATGATGCCTGTGATGAAATAGCAAGGACTTTCCCATTAGATGGCCGCTTTGAAGATTCAAATATTGGAGAGTTGGATTTAAACATGGAAAATGAGTATTACACAATTGTTGGATCTTTATTCGATTGTTTAGGTTTTTCAGTCAGAAATGCTTTTATAAAAATCAATTCAGGAAAAAATGTTGATTTCTTTAGATTAGATGAGACAGAAGATTTCAAAATTCATCTCATTTCTTGTTTTGAACAAGGAATAGACATTTCTATTTTCGATATTGACAATAAAGTGGAACTCAATTATTCGTTTAGTTCCGAAGAAAAGTACATTTCATTAGACAATCTGATTTTATGTGATCAAGACATCACTAATTATATAACATTGTTAGTGGGTGATGATATCTTTAAATACAATAATGCGAAAGTAGATGTCGATGCGATCAACGGAGATATTATTGTAGGTATCCCATTTGAAAATAATCCTTCAAACTTGCAATTTTTAATGCGAATTCCATCCGGAGAAGGAACTTATTATGATACAGAATTTATTCAACTACTTTCTCTTGACAATACTCCTAATAATAGTTCTTCAAAAGACCCTTTATTTTATGGAGCTGTTTGTGTTGATGATGATGTAAAATGTTTTACTACTTTAAACATTTCTTACAAAGATGAAAGAAGTATACAAGGTAATTTAATTGGAGATATAGACTTTGAAGTTTCATATCCTGGTAATATAATTGAAAGTGAATCGATCAATGTAAGTTGTACCTTTTCACTTGTTTTTTAAACAAAACTAATAACAAACCTGATATAACTATTTGGACGAAAAAACCATCATAGTAGGTTGTAAAAAAGGAATTGCTAAATATCAAAAAGCACTTGTCCTAAAATACTCTGGCATGTTAATGACGGTGGCTAGAAGGTATTCTTATGATAAGTCTTATGCAAAAGATATTTTGCAAGAAGCCTTTGTTAAGATTTTTAAGAGTCTAGACAGGTATGAAGAACAAGGAGCATTTGAAGCTTGGATGCGTAGAATAGTTATTCATACGGCATTAAAATACTTTGACAAGAGTAGTTTTAAAAAAGAACACCACGGTTTAGAAAATTATGAGTTAAGCCAAGACGTTCCAAAAGTCTTTTTGAAATTTAATGAGGAAGAAATTATGAATTATATAAATCAATTACCTGATGGTTATAAACAAGTTTTCAACTTGTTCGTGATAGAAGGTTATAGTCATAAAGAAATTGGGGAAATCTTAAACATTGGGGAAAGTACTTCTAGGTCTCAATTAGCTCGTGCAAGAAAGATTTTGCAAAATCAACTCATTAGTGCTAAAAAACAAACAGCATGAATTGGAATTTTTTTGAAAATTATCACGCCAGAAAATTGAAGGAATATTCTTCAGAGGTTAATGCTGAAGAGCTTTGGCAAGCAATAGAACCACAGATTCAAGCTAAAAAAGATCGGCATGGATTATGGTTTTTATTCCCACTTTTATGCCTAGGCGCATTTTCATACTTAGCATTTTACACAACAAATACTGAACTTGAAGAAGAAGAAGAACCTTCAATGGTGAGTACTTCCCTGAATAATATGGTAGTCCAAGAAGCAAAGCATGTTCCTTTGATTCCTACTAAGACAAATGAAATAAGCACTGTTAAAAAAGCTCTTTCCTCTGCCCCATCTTTTTTCACTGAGAAAAAAGATCTTCCTGAAAAAAATAGTACAAGTTATAAGAAACAATTGCAGAACTTAGCACTTCAAAAAACTTTACAAAATTTAAATACTCAAAATAGTACAATAAGTACTAAGAGTAATCTAAGTGAAAGTAGGACATTAAAACAAAACAAATCAAACAGTCTTGAAACAGATTTTTCTGAAAAAGGTAATTCATTTATCCAAAAAGAAAGTATTTCTAAGTTAGCAATCATCAGACCTACAATATTCAAACAAGAAAAACTTAATACAGACTATACTATACCAGTACTAGAAATCGAAAAAATTATACTTCCATCAAAAAGATTATTTTCTTTCAGCCTTGGTTTTGAAATAGGTTTAGGATATTCGATTAAAGATTATAGTGAAGATACTGAAAATATGGACTTGATCAATTTCATGAAAAGAATAGAATCTCCTTTAGAAAGTACTGGAGCAGGAATGACTTTTGAAGTCAAACACAGGTCTAATTTTTTCTTACAAACAGGGATAAATTATTCAAGATTTAATCAAAGAATTAAATTGGATCAAGTAATACCTGGAACAGTTCAAACTGAGAATGCAATAGTAGAATTGTACACAAATAGTAACGGAGAAGTGATTCCTATTTTAGGTTTAGGAAGTGAAACAGTTGAAAGATTATATAAATTAACGCATTATAACTTTCATGAATTTATTTCTGTTCCCATTATGTTAGGCTATGAATTTAAAAAGAAAAGCTTAAGTCTTAGTCCGCTTATTGGGATAAATTTTAATCTTGTTCATAATGCAAATGGTATTCAATTCTCAGGCAACAACATTAACTCCAAATTTGATTTGGAGGATTCAGATTGGTTTGACAGCAGGACTTCCCTCTCCTACCACATTGGTTTAGGGATTAATTATCAATTAAAAGAAAGCTTCAATATTGGCCTAAAGCCTTATTTTAATTTTCAGAAAAACGATATAAATTCTTCAATTAATCCCTTGGAGCAGGGCTTTAAAACTTTTGGGATGAGTATTATTAGCAGTTATTCATTCTAAAACAGCTAAAAAACTCTAATTCTAGAAGAAATTGGTGTTATAAACATGTAAAATCTAAGCATCTCAACATTGTTTGCATTATATTTGTTTATTATAATATAATGAAAATCCTTATTGTCATATTATCTCTTCAAATTGCTTTTCCAAGTCTTGGATATGGCTTAATAAACAGTATAGGCTGCCATTCGTCACAATCAACCGAAATTAGTTGTTGTGAAAAATCAACAAGTACTGATGACAAAGAATCAAACAAAGAAAGTCATTGTGGAGATAACTGCTCATGTGCTTGTTGTTTTCTATTACAAATTTGTGTTAAGGATATAAAACTGGATAATAATTTTGAATCCGATTTTGTCATGCTTAAATCCGATTTTAAAGAAACTGTTCACTTTTCATTATTCTCCTCTGGAATTTGGCAACCGCCAAAAAGAATTATTTAAACATCTTTTTTTTAATTCTTTTACCACAATCAATTTTTATGAAATATTCAAACAAAATGTTTGTTGTGATGCTGTGCATGTTTATAACTGCAAGCATCAGCGCCCAGGACAATTTAGTCGATACATTAATCTATGATGTTAAAGGCAATTGCGGTTCTTGCAAAGCTAGGATTGAAGCAGCTGCCATTTTTTCAGATGGCGTAATGAAAGCTTCTTATGCTACAGAACTGGAAAAATTAACAGTAAGAGTTCACGTGCCTACCTATAATGAAGTGGGATTGCACGAAAATATAGCAGCAGTTGGGCATGATACAAATTTAGCAAAATCCAAAAGAAAAGTTTACAATGCATTGCCAGCTTGCTGTAAATATAGAGACAGGAAACCTAAGGAAGAAGAAGCGATTACATCTCCTTATGATTTTCCCGAAGTAGGTGGTAGTGGCATAAATCCCAAGGATCATCAACATGGAGAGGATATGGTTTGTGGGATGATTTATGAAGAAGATGAACTTGGCAATCTCGAACCTTTAATTGGTGCAACCGTCAGTTGGAAAGGAACAGCAAATGGAACGAGCACAGATTTAGATGGACACTTTGAATTAAAAAAACATCCTGTCATTTCAGAAGTTGTCATCAGTTACGTAAGCTATCAAGCAGATACCTTATCAATGAAAGATAAGCAAATGGTCTCTGTTGTACTTTCAAATGCCATAGATCTTGAAGAAGTAAAAGTAGTGCACAGACGAAAAACAACTGAAGTTTCATACCTCAATCCCATCAAGCTTCAAAACATTGGAGAAAAAGAATTACTTAAAGCTGCTTGTTGTAGTGTTGCAGAAAGTTTTGAAACCACGCCTGCAGTAGACGTAACTTTTACTGATGCAGTTACTGGGACCCGAAAAATTCAAATGTTAGGGCTAGAAGGACCTTATATTCAGGTAATGAGGGAAAACATGCCTTACATTCGAGGGGCAGCAGCGGCATATGGATTGACTTATACTCCAGGTACTTATTTACAAGGGATCCAATTGAATTTAGGAGCTGGTTCTGTTGTAAATGGATTTGAAAGTTTTACTGGTCAAATCAATCTGGAACTAAAGAAGCCAGAAAATATGGAAAAACTTTATGCAAATTTATATGCAAACGAAGGAGGTCGTGTAGAAGCTAATTTAAATTTAAAACATGAGGTCTCAGAGAAGTGGCATGCTGGAACTTTATTACATACTAAATACAATCGAATAGAAAGAGATAGAAATAATGATAATTTTTTAGATGGCGCATTATCAACTCAATTCATTGGATTACATAGATGGAAATATTTTGGAGATAATGGATTAAGAATCCAATTCGGTCTCAAAGGAACTTACATTGATAACATAGCTGGTCAATTAGGTTTTAAAGATGTTTTAGACGATGAAACGATATCCTTGTGGGGAGCGAATGTATTAACAAAAAGAATAGAAGGCTGGACAAAGCTTGGAAAAATATTTGAAGACAATCCTTTTAAAAGTATCGCTGTCCAATTATCTGGAAGCTATCATACACAAGATGGGATTTACGGTCTTAAAACCTATAATGTAGATCAAGAATCTTTTTATAGTAATTTCATCTTCCAAAATATAATAAATGATTCTTCGCATAAATACAAAACAGGATTAAGTTTTCAATACGATAAATTTGAAGAATTAGTATTAGTCACACCGTTTAATAGAAAAGAAATTATTCCTGGTGCCTTCTTTGAATACAGTTATTCATTCTTAGATAAGTTCAATGCAATATTAGGTATAAGAGCAGATCATCATAATAATTATGGATTCTTTTATACACCAAGACTGCACATGCGATATGCACCGATAGAAACATTAGTATTCAGACTTGGAGCTGGTCGAGCGCAAAGAACAGCTTCTGTATTTTCGGAAAATACTGGAATGTTTGCTTCCAATCGAAGAATTAGCTTAACCCCTGGACCAAATATGGACAATCCTTATTATCTAAATCCTGAAGTGGCCTGGAATTTTGGTTTAAATATGAGTACTAGCATAAAAATCGCAGATCGAGATGCGATATTTGGTTTGGATTACTACTACACCTATTTTATAGACCAAGTTATTGTTGATTACGACCTCAATGCTACCTCAGTTTCTATTTATAATTTAGATGGTAAATCATACTCTGGTAGTTTTCAAGCGCAATTAGATTATGAGTTATTTACAAATTTCGACATTCGCTTGGCTTATAGAAACAATAATGTTAAAACAAAATACGTAGAAGGTTTACTTCAAAAGCCTCTAATTTCAAAACAAAGAGCTTTTTTAAACCTTGCTTACGAGATTCCAAAGTCTTGGAATTTTGATTTTACTTTAAATTGGCAGGATACTAAAAGAATCCCCGGTACAGAATCAAATCCTGTTGAATATCAAATTGATTCACAATCTCCTGCTTTTTTTGTTGCTAACACTCAGATTAGCAAACATTTAGGAGAATTTGAAATTTATTTAGGTGCCGAAAATTTATTCGATTATCGGCAAGATGACCCTATAATATCCGTTGAAAATCCATTTGGGGAATATTTTGATAGTAGTTTAATATGGGGACCTATATTTGGGAGAAATGTTTATACAGGCTTAAGATGGAAGATTAAGTAAGAACTACCTTTAAATATTTGTCCTTTAAAGCCTATTAAACATAGTGTTTCTGGGCTAAACCTAAACGATAAATACATTGAAAAAGTATTTATTCCATTACTATATATTACGATTAAAATACTTTATAAATACTAACTTTATTCATCTAATTTCGTTTGAAAATTAACGTACATTAAATGGATAATTCAATATTAAAAAAGATCTTACCTCATTTAGGAGCTTACATCATTATGATGGCAGCCTCATTTCTCTTTTTTCTCCCTCTTTTTCAGAACAAAACGATATCTGCGGGTGATGAATTTAGAGCAAAAGCTTTACAAACAGAAATCAAAACCTTCAAAGGCATTGATGGAAAATCAAGCTTGTGGACAAATGCTACTTTCAGCGGAATGCCAAGCTATCAAATATTAAATCCAGGGAAAAGCAATTACACTAAAATAGTACATAGAGCAACGATGCTTTTTCAAGGAGCTAACGAACCTCAATTTGTATTGTTGGTTGCCATGTTTCTCTGCTATCTCTTATTGATCTGTTTAAAAGTGGATTGGAGGATAGCTTTAATCGGATCCATAGGTTATGGATTGTCGACCTATTTTATCGATTTAGCAGAAGCTGGTCATAATTCTAAAATTCTCACGATGGCATGGGTTCCTGGGGTATATGCTGGAGCCATACTTGCCTTTGATAAAAAATACCTCTTAGGGGGAGCACTTTTTGCTTTATGTTTTTCAATAAATTTATACGCAAATCACTTTCAAATTACTTTTTATCTATTTCTCATGTTGGTTATTATGGGAATAGTAAAGTTTGTTTATGCTTTAAAAAGCAATACGCTCCCATCATTTAGTAAAGCGGTTGGAATTTTAACCTTAGCTGGCTTATTAGGTTTAGGTGCCAATTTATCCAGAATTTGGACTACTCAAGAATACTCAAAAGAGACGATTAGAGGAAAATCTGAGCTTTCTTCAAAAGCAAAAAAAGGCGATGGCTTAGACAAGAACTATATTTTTGCATGGAGTTATGGAATTAAAGAGACATTCACGCTTATGATTCCAAATTTTTATGGTGGAGGTACTTCTCATACAATGCGAGGAACCAAAACGCATGATCGATTATACAATCAAATTAAAAATCAAGCTTTAAAAAATGGTGCATCTCTTGAACTCGCTCAAAAATCTGCAGAGCAGCAAGTTTCTCTTTTATTTTATTGGGGAAAACAGCCCTTTGTAGGAGTTGCCATTTACTTTGGAATAGTCCTATGTTTTCTCTTCTTTTTAGCAATATTTCTCGTAAAAGGAGATTTAAAAGTATGGCTACTAGCTTCAGCAGTATTTGCTTTGAGTTTAGCTTGGGGGAACAATTTTTTCTTAAATGAATTCTTCGTCGATTATTTACCTCTTTTTAATAAATTCAGAGCTGTTTCTATGGCTCTTGGTATTTCTCATTTATCTGTGATTGCACTTGCCATGCTAGGGCTCAAAGGAATTACAGATTCTACCATTCCAATTGCTAAAAAGAAAAATGCACTTTTTATTTCTCTTGGCATAACAATAGGTTTATGTCTTTTAGCTATGATCTTGGGTAGTCTATCGACAATGGTTGGTAAAAATGATAGTCGTGTAGGTGAGCAATTAGTAAGCCTATTACAAGAAGATAGAAAATCACTTTTATACAATGATGTAATAAGATCATTAATTCTCGTTTTCATTGCTGGTTCCCTTTTGTGGGCGTATTTAAGTGGAAAGATAAAATCCACCATTTTAATCCTGATCCTAGCAGTAGTTTCAATTGGAGAAGTGTGGATGGTAAATAAAAGAGTTTTCTTTAGTGAAAAGTACGAGACAATAAAAGCTAATAACGAAGTTGAACCTTATAAAGCAGACCTTGAGATTCTAAAAGACAAAGATTTACATTATCGAGTGCTAGATCTTGCTGACGGTAATCCTTTTGAAAATGCAAGGACTTCTTATTTCCATAAAAGTGTAGGTGGGTATCATGCTGCCAAATTAATGAGGTATCAAGATTTCATTGAAAAGTATTTAAGTGCCCCATCAAAATCTATGCATCTATTTAGAATGCTTAACACTAAATATATTATTGAAGGGAATGGTGCGAATTCGAATGCTAAAAAGATTCCTGATCCACTCGGTAACGCTTGGTTTGTGAATGAATTTTCAATCGTTAATAATGGCGATGAAGAACTAGCCGCATTGGCAAATTTAGATCCAAAAAACAAAGCTATTGTTCAAAAAGATTTTTCTGAATCCTTAGCAAATTTCAACATTACTCCTGATGAAAATGCATCAATAAAATTAGTTGATTATCATCCAGATGAATTGACATACGAGTATTCCTGTAAGACGGATCAATTTGCAGTATTCTCAGAAATATACTATCCTCCATCTAAAGGTTGGAATTTATATTTGAACGATCAAAAAATTGCACCCTTTTTCAAAACGAACTTTTTATTACGTGGATCTATTTTGCCTGCATCTGATAAGGGGAAATTAGTAATGAAATTTGAACCTAAATCATTTAAAATAGGAGAACTAATTTCAAAAATTTCATCAATATTAATCCTACTCTTTTTTGTAGGGGGTATTATTTTATACTTTAAAAACAATTCTCTACCAGAGGTTACATTGCTAGAGGATAATAAATTGGAAGAAAAGAAAACAGTGACTGTTAATGAAAAGAAAAAGCTTGTTGCAAGAAAATCAAAAAAGAATAAAAAGAATAAGTGATAAAGGCATTAGATTTCGTACTTAATACTAAAATCTATAAAAGAATTTTTGGGAGTAAATACATTAGTCCAAAATTGTATTTTGAACTTAACCCAATAAATTTTTTATTTCAACATAGAAGAAATGAAAAAATATTTCGTTACGATACCATTGTTAGATTATTAGCAATTGAAAATTTTTTCGGAAAAAATGACAGTGGTTGGAATTTGTATCTTAAGATGCAGTTTCAAAGACAACAAAACAAAGAAATTAAAAGTTTAGAAGATTTTAAACTTGATTTCATCAAACTTATAAAAAGTTTTGAAGCAAATGGTTTTGATAGTAATCATCCGATTAAAATAAACAACAATAATCATCTTGCTGATGGCTCACATAGACTTGCTTGTGCGATATATTTCAATCTTGATAAAGTTTTTTTAAAGAGAGATATTTTAAATAAAAAAAATGTAGATTTTTCCATTGATTGGTTTCGTGAAAACAATTTTACGTCTTCCGAAATAAAAATTATAACAGATAGATTAGCTTCTATCTCTAAAAAAACAAGAACACCTTTCATGGCTATAATTTGGCCTTGCGGTGTGAAATATAATAAAGAAATTTTAAGCTCAATTTCGGATTTATATGAAATACAATCTAAAAAAGAAATTCAGTTTGAAAATAACATAGCATTCGAAAAATATGTTCGAGGTATGTATTCAATTGATGACATTGATGATTGGAAAATCAATAAAAAATTGAAGTTTATGGAAACTTACCATAAAACAATTTTTGAAATTCTATTTATAGTGGAACACCCGACTTATAGAAAGAAAAAACTAAACGAGAAATTGATTGAAGTGAATATTGAAGCAATTAAGAATAAAATAAGAACTGAATTTAAGCCGAAAGTTGCAAACTATTTTCATGATGTACTAATTCACATTGGTGACAATACTGAGCATACCATACATATGCAAGGTATTACTCAAAAAGATCTAAACATTAAGGAGTTTTTAGACTCCATAGATTTGCTCGAATATGCGATACTTAAAACTGAGACCCCGTATATGCCTAAAAATTTTCCAAGCACCTATCCCTTAGGAAAGGATTTAGATATATTAAGTTCTAAAAAAGACTTTGCAAAAATTAGTTCGAAGTTAAATTCTTTTTGCAATAAGTATTCAGAAAAATATACCATTAAAAAATTTAATGAAGACAATAGATACAGGGTTAGATTTGAATTAAATGATTTTTTATGTTATCAGATAGATCTAATAAGTAAATTTCCAGGAGATTTAAACATAGACTTATTTAAATCTACTCAGCACAGAATTAAATCAAAAGGGTATTATGTATTAATCGAAAAATTTGAAATCTTAGTTCGATGTGTTGAGTATCTTCAAAACAAGAAGAAACAACATCATGTTGAATTCTTAAAAAAAGTAAATCTCGAGCCCCATTGGAGCCTAATAAAAAATCATTTCACCCATTCTCAAATAAAAGAATTAAAGAAAAAAATATGCGAAATATAAAATACGCAGAACCAAAGGTCATCGCTGAAATAGGATGTAACCATATGGGTCAAATGGATATTGCAAAAGAACTAATCCTTTCTGCAAAAAAATGCAATGCACACTATGCTAAATTTCAAAAAAGAAATTCTAAGGAACTATTGACAGAGTCACAATATAATGCTCCACATCCTGTGCCTTATAATTCTTATGGAAATACGTACGGTGAACACAGAGAGTTTTTAGAATTTGATGTTGCCCAACATCAAGAATTGAAAAAATTTAGTGAGGAAAATGGAATTGGGTATGCCACTTCTGTTTGGGACATAACTTCTGCAAATGAAATTATATCTATAAATCCTGATTACATAAAAATTCCGTCAGCTTGTAATAACAACTTTGATTTATTAAAAATACTACGGGATGATTATAAAGGCGGAATTCATATTTCTTTCGGTATGACTACCTTAAAAGAAATTGATGAAATTATAAATTTCTTAAATAAAAATGATTCCGCGCAAGAACGTCTTGTTGTGTATTCATGTACTTCTGGCTATCCAGTACCTTTTAAAGACGTTTGTCTTTTAGAAATTGAAAGAATAAAAGAATTATATCTATCAAAAATAAAAGAAATAGGATTTTCTGGCCATCATTTAGGAATTGCTATTGACATTGCCGCTTATGCTTTGGGTGCAAACTGGATTGAAAGGCATTTTACAAAAGATAGAACTTGGAAAGGTACAGATCATGCTGCTTCCTTAGAAGAAGCTGGTTTAGGTAAATTATGTAGAAACCTTGATGCAACTTTTAAATCAATGACTTTCAAAAAATCAGAAATTCTTGAAATAGAAAAAGTGCAAAGAGACAAATTAAAATATAGGAAAGTATGATTTCTTCAAGGTACATAAATGACAATAAATCAATACTAACCTTAACTGATCTTCAAGAAAAGACTAAGAAAATAGTACAATCAAAAGTATTAAATGGTACTTATGTTTTTGAAGAGAAAAAATGTGCCATTTGTGATACAACAAATTTTGAACTCTTAGCTGAAAAAGATCGATATGGTTTGTATTGTCCTTTACAAATCTGTAAAGATTGTGGGCTGATTCAAATTACGCCTAGAATGACTCAAAATTCTTATGACAAGTTTTACAAAAACGAATATAGGGATCTCTACATGGGTACAGTTTTAGATAAAGTTGAATATTTTGAATCTAGGTATAAAGCAGGTGAAAAAATCTTTAATTACCTTAAGAATTATTTACCAAAATTAGAAAACAAAACTGAATTCAAGGTCTTAGATGTAGGTTGTGGTATAGGTGGAATTATAAAATTCTTTAAAGATCAAGGATATAAAACTAAAGGAATAGATTTAGGAGAAGAATTCATTGCTTATGGTAAAGCTAACCATGGTTTAAATTTAGAAGTAACCAAATTAGTTCATTTAGATCCATCTATTAAGTATGACTTAATTATTTATTCCCATGTTTTCGAACATCTTTTAGATCTTAAAGCAGAGCTGAAGCAAATCAAAAATTTATTAAACCCAAATGGTATTTTATACATTGAAGTACCTGGCCTCATGAATTCTGAAAGTTTCAACATGGGTTATAAAGGTGATTTTTTAAAGTTTCATCAAAATGCACACACCTATGCATTTAACAATTCTACCTTAAATAATGCAATATGCTCTAATGGATTTAATTGTCTGGCAGGAAACGACAAAGTTCAAGCTGTTTATCAATATAGTGCTGACAATAATTATCAGGTCGTTAATAATTATAAGCAAATGATGGATTATTTGAAGTTAGCAGAAAAATATCATTCTTGGTATCCTTTTACTCCATACAATCTCAAGCATTTACCAAAACTAATTAAAAGAAAAATAAACTCTTAATCACAAAATGTCTTACATAGCACTGATTCCAGCCCGATGTGGAAGTAAATCAATTCGTCTTAAAAATATAAAATCATTTTGTGGTAAACCATTAATCTATTGGACTGTTGCAGCATTACAAAAGACGGAAGAAATTGATACTATTTATGTAGCTACTGATTGCGATCAAATAGAATCTACTGTAAATGATTTCGGTTTCGATAAGCTAAGGGTGTACCGAAGAGATGAAAAAAATGCTAAAGATACTTCTAGCACAGAATCAGTTCTATTAGAATTTATTGATGAAAACAAACCAAATCCTGATGACTTTTTATTTCTTGTCCAAGCCACTTCTCCATTCACTCAGGCAAAAGATTTTTCAAATGCCATAGCTAAAATAAAAGAAGGTGACTCCTTACTTTCTTGCGTAAATCAGAAAAGATTTTATTGGAATGAAAACGGAAGCCCCATTAATTATGATCATTTCAACCGCCCAAGGAGACAGGATTTCAAAGGAGAGTTTATGGAAAATGGAGCCTTTTATTTAAGTCAAATCAAGAGCATTGTTAATTCTAAAAACAGAATTTCCGGTAAAATAGTAATATATGAAATGCCTGAATTTACAGGCTTGGAATTGGATGAACCACATGACTGGTTGATTGGTGAAATCCTAATGAGAAATTATATTCTAAATAAACAAAAGGATATTCCAAAAATCAAAATGGTCCTCTCAGATGTTGATGGTGTTTTAACAGACTGTGGGATGTATTATTCAGAACATGGTGATGAATTGAAAAAATTTAATACACATGATGGCAAAGGATTCGAGCTTTTAAGAAATACAGGGGTCATTACTGGAATAATAACATCAGAGAACACTAAACTAGTTAAGAGAAGAGCTGAGAAATTAAAATTGGATTATTTAAAGCAAGGTATGGCCCACCAAGGAAAACTAGAAACGGCAATGGCAATTGCAAAACAGGAGAACATTGGTCTTGACGAAGTAGCTTATATAGGTGATGATGTAAATTGTTTTGAGTTATTATCATCTGTTGGTTTAGCTGCTTGCCCTTCCAATGCCATAAACAAAATCAAGTCAATCCCAAACATAATAAACCTTGAGGTAAAAGGTGGGGATGGAGCGCTTAGAGCATTCGCAGAAATCATCTTAAAACACAATGCTAATTTTTGAGCTTTTTAAGAAACATATACAAAAATTCAATTGGCCGATTACAACAACTAGAATTTTTTGATACTTTAAAAAATACTTCCGTATATTTTTCTGCTACCCTTCTAGTGAACTTGCTAGGAATAATTTCTATTCCTATTTTTACGCTTTATTTAGAAACTTCAGAATTTGGGATTGTTGAAATATTCAATCACTCCATAAAAGTCCTTGCTGTATTAATGACCTTTAATACTCATCAAGCTGTTGGTAGGTATTACTATGAAGAAAAAAATGACTGGAAAGAGTTTTTAGGAACTTCCTTTACCCTTTCCATTGGTCTTTTTTTAATGTTTTCAATGCTTTGCTATTTCTTAAAGGATAAAATCCTAAGTCTAATTAATATACCAGCTGAATTGTTCTATTTTCTTTTTCCAGCTACTCTTGGACTAATAATTTTTACCATATTCAATCACCTCTATGTAGCAAAAAAAGAAAGTCTAACCTTTTCAATTTATCAAGTTTTACAATCTTATAGCCGATTTATTTTTGCTTGGTTAGGAATTTTACTTATTGCACCAGCTTACTTTGGGAAAATTGCTGGTGATTCTCTCATTTACATATTTATTGCTCTCACAGCTTTTGTAAAAATTTATCCAAACATCAAATGGAAGATTTTAAAAAAACACATTGCCTATATTTTAAAATTCACCTTACCCTTAATCCCATTTTCATTGTCGGGGTTTATTTTAAACTTTTTTGATTTATTTATGATCAATTCAGAAAGTAATGCTAACGCAGGGCTTTATGCATTTGCATACAAAATTGGATTGCTTCTAATTGGGTTGAACCAAGCTTTACACAATGCTGCAAGTCCAAATTTCTATAAATGGAGAAACAAAGGGGAAAAAGGATTAATTAAAGGACAAGAAAAAAGCATTATAAAATTTGTAACCATTGGTGCTTCTTTTCTAATTTTATTTGCAAGTGATTTAGGCAATATTTTAGCACAAAAAGAAGCTTATAAAGCATCATTATCCCTTATCCCAATCATTGTTTTAGGTTTGTTCTTTAATAGTATATACAGTTTCTTTTCTAGGTCTATTTTTTATTCGAAGAAAACAATTTACATCTCAATCATTACTATCCTTGCTGGAATCTTAAATATAGTTTTGAACAGTATTTACATTCCAATATATGGCTATGAAGCGGCAGCATATACGACCGTAGTTTCGTATTTGTTTTTAGCATTATTAGGTGCCTTTTGTTCCATTACTTTATTGAAGAATACTCCACCACCTCTTTATAACATTGTGGTGTGTACATTATATCTTTTTATCATTTTGGGATGCCAATACTTTATCTCTGAAAGAATGGAAGAAAGTATTCAATCATTATCGGTAAAAATAGTCGTATTTATAATTTTGTTTCTAATTCTTTTTGGTGGAAAGGTATCCCTCCTATTTAAAGATCAAGATGAAAACAATTCAGACAACTTGTAAATGAAACATCTATTTTTAGTACACAGCAACATAACAGATATTGTAGCTCAACAAATTGTAAAACAATACGAGCTACCAGTGGAAGATGTGATTTTCTTATTAGCAAGAAATCAGCATTCAAATTTTAAAAATAAAATCAAATTTCCTTACTCTCATTTCCCAATCGATAGTTTTAAAGTATCTTTCTTTTTTTGGAAGAATTGGAGAAAATTAAAAAATATAGATAATTGGATAAATGAGCTTACAGCTAAACAAGCTTTCCATTTTTACACTCCTCAATCTGGAATGAATGTCTTTTATTTGATTACCAGCCATCCATTATGTAAAGGTTTTTCTTACATCGAAGAAGGATTGGCATCTTATAAACGATTTAAGCAAATTAAAAACCCTAAAGCTAATTCAAAACTTAGGGACCTACTCTATTACATAAACTTCAAAGGCCGATCTAAGAGTGTAAAACATTTCTTTGATTTGGACCATCCGAAATTATTAGATTCTTATGGTCTGTCAGAATTAAGCTTTCCTGACTTAAAGAAAAAACAAATAATTGAAAAGCCATTTAAGAATAATAAATTAAACACTAAAGCTGAAGCAGAAAACATTTTAATACTTGGACCATACATTGAGTTTGGTGAAATAAAAAAAGAAATATTATTAGAAGCACTCGGTGAACTTTTTGATTGGATGTTTCAAATAAAAATTGATGCCCTAAACATTAAATTCCACCCTGCTCAAGATGAATCCATTTCAATCAATCCAATTCTGGATTTATTTTCATCTTACAAGAATAAAATTAACTTCAACATTCTTGAAGATCATTTTATACTAGAAAAGTATGCTTTTGAAAATAAAGTTGATTTTTATATTGTTATAAGTAGCCTAGCTATTTATGCCAATGTATCTGGAAATAAAGTCTACTCTATAGCTGAGCGAATTGCTTCCAAACAATCAAATTATCAAAAACACATTGATTCAATGCCATTTTTTTTACATGATATAATTGAATTTATTTAAATCATTCTATTAATTTGCTTTATGCCTACACCTTTAATTTCAATAATAGTTCCTTGTTACAATTATGGTGGATACATTGCTGAAACATTAGATAGTATTCGATCACAATCTTTTGACCATTGGGAATGCATTATAGTTGATGATGGCTCTACTGACAATTCCAAAGAAGTAGTCGCAAATTTTGTAAAAGAAGATGCAAGATTCATTTACATCTACCAAGAAAACAAAGGACTACCTGGGGCTAGAAATACTGGAATTAAAAATGCAAAAGGAAAGTTTATACAATTTCTTGATTCCGATGATCTCCTCGAAAAAGACAAACTAAAAATTCAAACGGATTACCTTGAGAAAAACGAGGAACTTGATCTTGTGTATTCTGACTTGATGTATTTTAACGATGGTCATTTAGATAAACTTCTCTATTCAATGGATTGGCTAAATGCGCCTTGGACCTTAAAGAAGTCTGGTAATGGTAAAAAACTATTAAAGTATTTTATCATTTCTACTCCTATTCTAGTTCCAATGCCCATATTAAAAACTAGCTCTGTCCGTTCTATAAATGGATTTGTTGAAAATCTAAGATCATGCGAAGATTGGGATTTTTGGTTCAGATGTGCCAACGAAAATTTTAAATTCCAATACTTGAATTTACCTAAAACAAGAAGTCTAGTTAGAATCCATGCTTCATCAATGACCAAAAATCGATCTACAATGATTAATAGTATGATTGAAGTTAGGGGCAGATTCAGAACAATGCTAAATGATAAAAAGTTGATTGCCTTAAATGACAAGTTTTTAATAAACAATCAAATTGAATTGGCCATTCTTAAAAAACAATTTGAAAATACAGCTGACGCAAAAATTTTCTTGAAAAACGAAAATAAGAAGCATAAATCACTTAGGATAAGGCTTTTCACTTTTACACTCAGTTCTGCATCAGTGAAATTAAATTATACTTTATTAAACATCATAAAGTCAATGATGAAGAAGTACTATTATTTAGTCGCGTAAAAGCACTTTTTATCTATTTCACAAGCGTCAAATACCTTCCTTCAACACTCTCATATTACAATTTTTTACATTTTATATTTCACCTATTTTCCATTATATTTGCACTTTATAATCGAGATTATTTTTTACTCCCCATTGCTGATAATACTTTACTCCCTATTTTACCAACAGGTACTACAAACCTTTTATTTTCAACCGATTAAAGAGTTAAAGCTCCATGAGAAATTGTAAACTAATAAATCTAATTGCTTCCATATTTAGTTTAGTTCTAATATGTACTAGCTTTTCAATCGCTCAAGTTACTTATACAGCCAATGATATTGTCAAACCATATCAAGGAAAATTTCATTTTGGCGTAAATCCTGGAGCATATCAAACGGATATTTATCAAAATGGTGGGCCAATACCTTGGACAGATATAGAATTAGCTGATATTGCTGTTGGTGACCCAAGCCAAAATCTTCCAGGAGCAGGCGTCCAAACATTCAGGCCATCTCTACCAGGCTGGTTTGTAGAACAATTTGGGTACGGAATAAGAGATGATGCCTTCGACCATTATGAAGCCATTGGCATGACTGATTTAACTCTTTTTCTAAACCATCCTAGTGTAGCACATACTGATCCTGCTATACATTGTCCTGACATCCAACCAACGGTTTTTGCTAATTTGTATCAGCCAATATGGGACAATGGTGAAAATGGAACCCCATATAATGATGATAATTACTATGCTGCTTACGTCTATAAAATAGTTGAGAGGTATGGCGATCATATAAAGTTTTATGAAGTCTGGAATGAACCAGATTTTTCTAGCACCTCTAATGCACAAAGTCCTCCTGGTACTCCAGACAGTTGGTGGGATAAAGATCCCGATCCTTGTGACCTCTTATGGTTCAATGCCCCAGTCCAATATTATGTTAGAATGTTAAGAATTACCTATGACATCGTAAAGACATTAGATCCTGATGCTTACGTTTGTGTAGGTGGCTTAGGTTACCCTAGTTTTTTAGACGCTGTAATGAGGAATACAGATAATCCTAACGGAGGTACAGTAAATTCGAATTATCCCTTGAAAGGTGGAGCCTATTTCGATGTATGTAGCTTCCATTATTATCCACACGTATCAAATGCATTTAGGACTTGGACCCAAGATATCACAGATTGGACTTACTTTAGACATACTGATGCAGGGATTGATGCTTTTCAAGAACGTTTCGAACTCTTTAAAGGTGTAGTTCATAAATATGGTTACGATGGAACTACCTACCCGACTAAAGAATACATTTGCACAGAAACCAATATGCCTCGAAAAGAATTTGAATACAGATTCGGTGGGGAGCAAATTCAAGTTAATTACGCCATTAAGTTGGCAGTATTTTGCAATCAACAAAAAATAAGGCATTTGCACTTATTTCATCTAGGAGAAACAAGAAACTGTGATCAGTTATGGTCAGCCCCTGACCTTTTCTATTTTATGGGCTTGTTTAAGAACCTAGAAGGTACTAACATAACTAATGTAGAACGAACTAATCTAGGAATCGGTTATAAATCTGCTTCTGATATTATGGACGGCTATTGGTATGATGCAGGTCATACAGCAAGCTTAAATTTAAGTCCTAGTATTAGAGGTGGAGCATTTAAAAATAGTGATGGTGATTTTTTATATGTCCTTTGGGCAAAAACTCACACCGACAAAAGTGAAAATTCTCAAGCACTTTATTCCTTTCCTAATAGTGTTTCTTGGACGTCAAATGCTTCCGCTACTTTAACAAAAAAAGAATGGGATCATAACGTTACACAACAAACAACAACTATAGGCCACCAAAACATTGCATTAACAGGCACACCAATTTTCTTATCAATAAGTCCAGATGTTTCTGATTGCAATGGTCTATCATTAAACATAAATTCTAATGGTGTAAGTTGTAGTGGTTTTAATAATGGCTCAGCTTCTGTATTTCCTGTGAATGGCACTGCACCTTATACTTACAATTGGAGTACAGGACAATCTGCTTCTTTAATTGATGGCTTGTCTTCAGGCTTATATACTGTGACAGTAGTAGATTCTAAAGGCTGTGAAATCATCCAAAGTATAAACATAAATGAACCATTTTCATTAAATTTGACTGTTTCTCCTACAAATGAGAGCATGGCAAATACAAATGATGGAAGTGTTACTGCTTTTGCTGGTGGAGGGACACCACCATATACTTATACTTGGAGCAATGGTGTTTTTGGCCCTTATGTGGGTAACCTTAGTCCCGGTAATTATTCCATTACATTAAGTGATGCAAATGATTGCCAAGTTGAAAGAACCATAGTTATAGAACCTGGTGCTTCTCAAGGATGTGGAGATTTCAACATTTCAATTAATCAGCAAAATGTTTCTTGTTTTGGTCTTCCTGATGGTAGTTTGACTATAAACCCACTCAACGGAACTGCTCCGTATCAATTTTCTTGGAATACCGGACAAAACACAGCTAATCTTCAGTTCTTGCCTGCAGGAATTTATTCAATTACCGTCAGTGACGCTGATGATTGTCAAATAGAAAGAGACATTACAATAAGCCAACCTAGCCAATTAGATATTTTCTTAAATGGCACAAATTTAACTGGAGCAAATAGTAATGATGGCTCCATCATATCTATTCCAACAGGCGGAGTTCCTCCTTACAACATTATGTGGAATAATGGATCAGCTAATTTCACACTTGAAAATCTAGCAAGTGGACTATACACAGTGACGCTGACTGATGCAAATGGGTGTAGCATTGTTGATGATATCATTATCGATACTCCTTTTGAAGGATGCGAAAATTTCAAAACGGACATCACCATTGTGAACAATTCTTGCTTTGGCCAGAACAATGGCTTTGTTGCAGCTAATCCTACTGGAGGAGTTACACCTTACTCGTACACTTGGTCGACAGGAGAAAATACTGCATCAATAAATAATCTTCCAGTTGGAAATTACAAATTGACTATTGTAGATGCTGTTGATTGTCAGATTGAAAGAGCTTTTAACATCACTTCTCCAAACATAATTTCAATCTTCTTTAATGTGTCCAATGCAACAGACGATGTTAGTTCTGATGGAAATGTATCAGTAAATGTAACAGGAGGAACTGTCCCATATACTTACCTATGGAGTAATGGAAACACAAATTCATACATAAATAATTTAAATCCTGGTTTCTATACTGTAACTGTTACTGATTTGAATGGCTGTTCTACAAGCGAAGAAGTTCACATTGATTCTGAAAAAGATGATTGTGAGGATTTTTATGTAGTCGCTAGTATTTTGAATGCTAGCTGTGCAGGTGGTAATGATGGTGTGATCGTACTTATTCCACAACAAGGGCAAGCACCTTTTGAATATTTATGGAGCAGTGGTGAGACTAGGCCAGATTTAACAAACTTAAATGCAGGCACTTATCATGCAACAATAACAGATGCGAATAATTGTGTCTTTCATGCAAGAGAAACTATCATAGAACCAACTTCTATATCTATAAACTTTGAAACCACGATTACAGGAACATGTTCTGATGAAGCCTACATAAAAGCTTTAGTTTCTGGTGGAACTCCTCCATATGAATATTTTTGGAGCAATGGATCTCAAGAAATGGAAATTTTTAATGCGACTACGGGAACTTATGGCTTAACCATATTTGATGCTAAAGGCTGTAGATATGATGGTGAGATTATATTGCAATTAGAAAACCTACAATTACAACTTTTGAGCAATGTCCAAAATGTGAGTTGCTATGGTTATGAAGATGGTTTTATCGATATAGCAGTAAACAATGGCACTCCTCCATTTACTTATCTGTGGTCTAATGGTGCAACTACCGAAGACATATTTGATCTAAGTTCTGATTCTTATTTTGTTACCGTAGTGGACGCAGAAGAATGTTCAAGCATTTATAATTATGCTGTAAATAGTCCTGCTGAATTAGAAATTAACTTTAACATTACTCCTCCTCAAACGAATGGTAGCCCTACAGGATCAATCAGCACAGAAGTAATGGGTGGTACTCCACCTTATCAATATCTCTGGAATTTCGGAGTTCAAATTCCAGAAGTTACCAACTTATTACCAGGAGAATATCAAATTACGGTTACCGATGCAAATGATTGCATAAAAGTTGATACCGTAGAAATTGAATTAGCAACTTCAATAAATCAAATCGAGACTAGTTATAAGATAGATGTTTTTCCAAATCCAGGTAAAGGAATTTGCACGCTCTTAATTGATGCGCCGGTAAATCCTGTTAGTTACTCAGTAATGGATATAAATGGAAATGTACTGAGCAAAGAAATCTTAAGTCTAAGTCAAAAACTTCAAGCAAGTTTGAATTTAGAAAGCTTTGCAAGTGGTGCTTATATCATTAGAGTTCAATTTGAAGATGGCAATTCCCAAAATTTAAGGTATGTCCTTTTACCATAGGACAAATTATATTCTTATTCTATTAAGTTAAACTTGAAAAAAGACCAACTTATCCATATATAATGCAGTACTGCCAAATGTATGCTTATATTTAAGTAAATTATATAAACCAGGAAAACGAAATAATGGTAATTATTGAAAAAGAAAAGGATAAGATTGTTTTTGACTTAACAGGCTTTGCAGAAGTTTTATCTTCCAAAAAGAAAATGTCTATTCCGATAAGAAATGTAAAGTCAGCTTATCAGAATGAAAAATATTTGAATGCTTGGGAAGGATCAAAAGTTCTTGGAACTCATGTCCCTGGTGAATTAAGAGCAGGTACTTTCAAGAGAAACAACATGCAATACTTTTGGGCTGCTAAAAACATCAAGAATACTGTGATCATAGATCTGGCAGATGAAAGTTTTGAACAACTTATATTAGAAGTTTCCAATCCTGCAGAAAGTATAGATCTTATTGACAACGCAATAGAATAAAATAAAAAAAGGTCTTTCGAAAATTTCGAAAGACCTTTTTTTATTTCACTTGCATGTTCTAGGCAGAAAAAGAACTTCCACATCCACAAGATTCTTTTGCATTAGGATTGTTAAATGAGAATCCTCTATTCTCTAAGCCTTCCACCCAATCAATCTCCATTCCTAAAAGATAAATAGCATGAGATTTTTCCATTAGCACTTTCATGCCTGCAATCTCAAACTCATCATCTTTGTCTTTTTTGACATCAAATCCTAAAATATATGAAAATCCAGAGCAACCTCCACCTTTCACTCCGACTCTTAAGCCATGCCCTTCAGGGATGTTTTGCTCTCCCATTATCCTTTTCAAAGCGTTTATTGCTCCTTCAGTCAAACTAATAGGTGCCACCTTTATATCTTTTACTTCAGCCATATCACTAATTTAATTCAAATTTATTCAATATCTAAACAATATTAAAGAACCTGAGGTTCCTATTTTTGTCCACTTTAATTTATTAATGTCAAATAAATATATAGACATTATTAACATGTTTTAATTTTTAATCAATTCTCCCTCTTCATTATAGGTTTTAATGCTAATTACCTCTCCTTTTTCATAAACCGTGAGTGATTTAATTTTACCATTAAAATGGTAAAAAATATAATCTCCATGAAGTTTTGCCTCAGAATAATTCCGAATGCTAGCCATCGAACCATCTGCCCTAAACCAAACCTGTCTTCCTTCTCTAGAACCTTTTACATATTGTACAGTAGTTTCTATTTGTCCATTTTCATGGAACATTACATCTTGGCCATGCTGCATACCCTTTTCAAAGGACTGAATTCGTTTGAGTTGTTTTGATGGATAATAAGTTTTATACGTTCCTATCCTTGTTACACCATGTATAAGACCTTCTTCTTTCAAGGCTCCATCTGGGTGAAACACTTTATAAGGCCCATGAATACTATTATTCTTAAATTCAGTTTTTGTCAATTCGCCTGAATGTGAATATAAGCTCGCTGAGCCATTTTTAGCATCATCTTTATAAGTAAAAATACCCATTATATACAAATCTTTGCCTTCTTCTTTATGTGGACCGTTTTCAAAGTCTATACCTGAACTTTTTAAAGCTTCTTTATCCCAATACTGTATGCATTTACCACTTCTTAATCCTTCATCATAATTTTCAAGAGCCCAAAGCTCACCGTTTCTCAAAAAGATTTCCCAGATTCCTTGACGTTTATCATTGATTTTTTCTCCTTTTGCCCATAATTCACCACTTGAATAATACTCTTTACTATCAGTCTGTGCAGAGCAGAGTAATCCTGAATACATTAATAAGATCAAAAGGATGGTACTTTTATTCATTTTAGCATTATACAATAAAGCTGTGATCCAAATGGTTGAACTAGGATAGCTCAAATTAGGCATTTTTTAAAATGTAAGAGATTGTGAGGTCGAAATTCAATTTATAAGCTATTTTTGGATTTAAATAATATTCATGGAAACAACTATTGCTGTTATTCTCGAAATCGTCAAGATTTCTGTCCCTGCATTAATCGTATTTTTTACCGTCTATAAAATTATGGGTAAATTTTTAGATAGGCAATATCAGATAAGATTACTAGATACAAAGGACAAAAATCAAGCTACTACCTTGCCATTGAGATTAACTGCTTATGAAAGATTATCCCTCTTTTGTGAAAGGATATCTATTCCTGCGCTTCTTTTAAGACTTAGAACCAAGGATATGGATGCCTCAGCATTAAGGTATTCGATGATGATCGCCATTCAAAAAGAATTTGAACACAACATAACCCAACAGGTTTATGTATCGAATAAGCTATGGGAAATTATCAAATACACAAAAGATGACACTATAAATACCATCAATCTAATTGCAGATACGATTGATCCAAATGCTCAAGCGAAAGAATTATCCACTGCATTATTAACTGTGTTAGATGAAAAGAAAGTAATGACGTATGACAAAGCCTTAGAAGCTATTAAAAAGGAAGCTGGTGTGCTAATGTAATTTTAATTTAAGTCAAAGTACCTTGACAAATTTTCATTTTTCGTGATACCTTGACTTAAACAGAGCCTTATTAACCTTGAGAAGGCATAGGCATTGGTTGATAAAAGAATTCTTCTCTTACTATCTTACCATCTTGAACTTGGTACACACATATCTCAGAGTGATTGATTCTTTTACCACCTTTTGCTTTATAATCCATTGACATGGTTATAGCAAAATGATCGTCTGCAACAATAGGCTTGCCTACTGAAGATCCATACATCTCTTCAATGTTTTCATTCCAAGCAGCTCCTTTCATTTTTAGTCCTGGAAAACCTTTAACGATTTGCATTGGAGCACCTGCTGGCTCAGCACTTACCACATTTGGAGAATAAAGCTCCTTATAACATGTTTCATACTCTCCTTTTTTGCATAACTCTACCAATCTGTTTGCAATTTGTTCTACAGTCATTTTTCAATTTTTATAAGTTTAAGAAACCACAATATTAAAACATTTTGTTTTAATATTGTGGTTTTGCTCTCGTTTTTCTTATAAATAATATGTTAAACCTTCTCAAGTCTCTTTATTAATGGCATTTCTAAATATAATTCTATATATTTAAAACATTGTAAGATATATCTCTACAATTTGGCCGATATTTAAAATATTATACCATGAAAACCCATAAAAGAGAAATTTTAATTTACTACAACGCTGGGTCAAATTCTGACAAACAAACTGTAGCTCATGCCCAAGGCTTAGCACCTTATGTAAAAACCTATGCCTACAATAAAGCTCCTTCTACAACTACAAGTTGGCAGACTATTCTAAATGCGCTAGACCTCC
>CALDYJ010000030.1 GCA_937941095.1 uncultured Saprospiraceae bacterium
GAAATGGCCAACATCAGTGGTGTGAGTATTGGAAAAGCCAAACGTTATGCTAAACCATTTATTGAACTAATAAAGGAATACGTTGACACCAATGACATAGAAAGACCTACAGATTTTGTCGTTAAACAAGTAGCAAATCGATCTAAAGTAAAAGTGAATATCATTCAAGGCATTGACAAAAAAGTCCCTTTAGAAGACATTGCTGGAGCCAATAATTTATCCATGGAAGAAATTATGGAAGAAATTGACGCCATTGTTATTTCAGGTACTAAAGTAAACCTTGATTATTACATTGATGACAACATTGACGAAAACTCAAAGGAAGACATTTTAGAATACTTTCTAGAGTCTGAAACAGATTCGGTTGAAGCAGCATTCCAAGAACTAAAAGAAGATGACTTTACCATAGAGGAAATCCAACTGGTAAGGATTAAGTTTCTTTCAGACATGGCTGATTAAAATGAAAAAAATCATTCTGATTTCTGTTTTCCTTATCTCTTGCATTAGCCTCAAAGCGCAAGACTCCTACGTACATGCTGCAGGTTTTAAAGGTGGCCCTAGTTTAGGAATCAGCTATAAACGTTTTATGTGGCCACTAAATGGAGTATTAGAAGGAATCCTTGGTTACAATTTTCAAAATGGCCGTTACCTGCACTTAACAGGTCTTTATGAATATCATTTATTTGTGAATTACAGCACCAACCTTTATGGAGGTGGTGGGATGACACTAGGTGGAAATAAAGATAAATTCTATTGGCAATTGGAAACTATCGTTGGCATAGAATACATAATTGATTTTATCCCTTTTACTATTTCTGTAGATTATAAGCCAGGTTATAGAGTTTTGGACAATGAATTTGTTTTAAATGAATTTGGGATCTCACTCAGGTATATTCTTGCCAGATAAATTTGCAATCTTAGCCCAATCTCTATGCTTCTTAAAACAAGAGGAATCGTCTTAAGAACTCAGAAATTTTCTGAAACAAGTTTAATCGTTAAAATACTTACTGAAGAGAGAGGCCTGAAAACCTACATCATTTCTGGCATAAGGAAATCCAAATCAAAAGTAAGTTATGGACTTTTTCAATTGATGAATGTTTTGGACTTAGTTGTTTATGACCGAGAGAATAAAAACATCCAAAGGATCAAAGAGGTACGAGCTTCAAGTATCTATGAAGAGATCCCATTCAATGTATTTAAAAGCTCTATTGGTTTATTTATTATAGAAGTAGTCCAAAAAACCATCAAAGAAGAAGAATTTCATCCCGCTCTTTTTAGCTACCTCTTGAAAGTCCTCAAATACATTGACACTAGTAAAAATCCAATTGGCAACATCCACTTACACTTCCTTTTAGAATTTTCTAGTTTTTTAGGCTTTGCTCCAGGTGGTGTGGCTATGAATGAAAATAAATATTTTAATCTTCAAGAAGGTACATTTACACTCCTAGAGCATGATAAACATTCTTTAAATGAACAAGATTCTAAAATCATTAGTGATTTTATGCATTTAAGTTTAAAGGAATGCCACAATATTGGATTAAATAATAATATCCGGAATAGGTTATTAACAAATCTTTTACAATTTTATACCTTACATGTTGATAACTTTGGGAATATCAATTCGCATAAAGTTTTACAAGAAGTATTTAATTAAGTATCCATCTGAATTTATTAAGGCAATTAATATTTACAGCAAAAGTTTGGCCCACTTTATAAAAGTCGACTTTAAGATGTATTATTATTGTCTATTGGGTTATTTGTTTATTCATTTATAAATATTTGATGAGTATAAACAAATACATGCATAAACATTTTTGGTAGAATATTATTAGTTCCCAGTATTCTATCTTATAATATACGTTTAATGGATACCGTTAAAGGATAGCAAAGTATTTCTTATGGCAAGTAACAATAAAAAAACCAGCAAAACCACTTTGATAAAGCACTTCAAGGAAGCTACTTTATTCAAAAAGATCATGTATAGTGGAATAGGTCTGTTCGTACTTGGTATAATTTCCATCTTAATTTTAACCTTGTCGATCAGAGCAGGAGCTTTTGGAAAACTACCTACTTATGCAGAATTACAAGCGGTGCAAAATCCAGAAGCATCACGAATATATTCTGCTGATGAAGTAATCATAGGCAAATATTTTATCAAAAATAGGACAAGCATAGAATACGAAAACATATCAACACACCTCACCAATGCATTAGTAGCAACAGAGGATGCAAGATTTTATAAACACACCGGCATTGATCTTAGAGCATGGGCAAGAGTTGGCATTAAGACAGTCTTGATGAACGATAGAAGCAGCGGAGGTGGATCAACTATAACTCAACAATTAGCTAAAAATCTTTTCCCGAGAAAAAGATTCTCCGTCATTAGTATTCCAGTCAACAAAATTAGAGAATTTATCGTGGCGAGAAGGATTGAGAAAATTTACACCAAAAAAGAAATTCTAAATCTATACCTAAATACTGTTCCATTTGGTGGAGATATTTTTGGTGTCCAAGTAGCTTCTAAACAATTTTTTGACACTACCCCTAAAGACATCAAACAAGAAGATGCAGCTGTACTCATTGGTATGTTAAAAGCAAACACAAGGTACAACCCATCTAGAAATCCAGAAGCTTCTCAAAAAAGAAGAAATGTTGTCTTGAATCAAATGGCTAAATATGACTACCTCACACAAGAAGCATGTGATTCATTAAAAGCCCTCCCCCTAAAATCAAGCTATGCAAGAGAAGCAGTCCATACTGGAACCGCTACTTATTTTAGAGAGCACATGAGACATGAAATCCACAAAATTTTAAAAGATAAAGAACTGGATTACAACTTATATACAGACGGCTTAAAAATATATACTAGTCTAGATTCTAGATTGCAAAATTATGCGGAGCGTGCAGTTGCCACTCATATGTCAAGTCTTCAAGCCAGTTATGAAAAACACTGGGGTGGAACCAACAGTTCTATTTCTAATTCAGATTTATTACCCTTTGTAAGGAGGTCTACTAGATATAAAAGATTAAAAAACGCTGGTAAAAATGAAGCTGCCATTTTAGAAAATTTTAAAAAGAAAACAAAAATGCGTGTTTTCGATTGGAAAGAGGAAGAGAAGGCCGTCGAGATGAGTCCAATGGATTCGGTAAGGTATTATGTAAATCTTCTAAATGCTGGTTTCTTAGCAGTAGATCCTAGAACTGGAGACATTCGTGCATGGGTAGGTGGCATCAGTCAAAAACATTTGCAATATGATCATGTAAAATCAAAGCGGCCTGTTGGATCAACATTTAAACCTATTCTTTATGCCACTGCATTAACACAAAACATACCTCCGTGTGAATACATACACAATCGACTGGTTACTTATACAGAGTATGAAGATTGGCAACCAAAAAATGCAGATGAAAAATACGACGGAGTTTACTCTTTAGAAGGTGGACTTACAAATTCAGTCAACACCATTTCTGTCGATTTAATTATGAGGACAGGTATTGATCCAGTCATCGATATGGCAAAAGAGATGGGCATTAAAAACACTATTCCAAAGGTTCCTTCCATTGCTCTTGGTACGGCTGAATTAACTTTATATGAAATGGTAAATGCCTATGCAACATTAGCTAATATGGGTAAACGTCCTACCCTGCGTTACATCAAAAAAATTGAAGATAAAAATGGAGAAGTTATTTATGAAGACCTTGACAGTCCTGAATCAAAATACACACATGTCCTAGATACTTTAACTACACAAATGATGACCCGAATGCTGCAAAGTGTTGTGGATAATGGAACAGGTAGAAGGTTGAGGTTTAAATATGGTTACACCCTTCCTATTGCTGGTAAAACAGGAACAACTCAAAACCATTCTGATGGATATTTTATCGGATACACTCCTGACATCGTAGCTGGTGTTTGGGTGGGAGGAGAAATTCCTAAGGTCAGGTTTAAGTCTTTATCACTAGGAGGTGGATCGAACATGGCCTTACCCATCTTTGCAGAGTTTATGGGCGCTAGTTTAAAAGATAAAGAATTTGCAGCCTGGAATAATAATTCATTTGTGGAGATGCCAGACTCCATGCGCATCATGATGGACTGCCAACATTATTATGATGAAATGCCAGTTTTTGTAGATGCCGAAGAGGAGGAAGAGGCAACTGATTTTGACGAAAAGTTATCAGATCTTATTGAAAAATTAAAAGGGAAAGCTAAAAAAGAACACGAGACTAGAACCAGAACACAAAAGGAAACCTATCCAGCAAAAAAGAAAAAGTACCCTACAAAAACCCAGTCCACAAAAAGACGAAAAAAAGAACTTGAACGAAGTAAAGCTTATGATAAAGCCAAGAAACGGAGAGAAAAATTTGAATCCAAGAAGAAGAAAAAACAAAAAAGAAAGGGAGTCTTTGATCGAGTATTTGGAGGTTAATACACTAAATAATGTCAAAAATTAACCTAAATAATTAAGAAACAAGCCATTTCGTCACACCTTTTCTACTGAATCGTGCCATTTTGACTTAAAACCAGGCCTTATTCAGATTGGAATAAGCATTGATACTAGTTAGTTGTCATTAAAATATAATACAATGAATTTAAACAACTTAACTATAAAATCACAAACTGCAGTGCAGCAAGCACAGTTCATAGCCCAAGATCATGAGCATCAAGCGATAGAACCTGCACATTTGTTGAAAGGTATATTGAATACAGATAAAAATGTATTCCCATTTATCTTTAAAAAGCTCTCTATAAACATTAAACAAATTGAGGATGGCCTTGATCAGATCATAAAAGCTTTTCCTATTGTAAAAGGTGGAGAGCCTTACTTTTCTAGATCGGCTGGCACCATCATTCATAAAGCAACTAAGAACGCCTCAAAGATGGGAGATGAATTTATCTCTTTGGAGCATATACTTTTAGGAGCCATACAGGTAAAATCTAATTCTTCACAACTGCTAAAGGACAATGGTTTAAAAGAAAAGGAATTACTACTTGCCATTCAGGAATTAAGAAAAGGAAAGAAAGTTAATTCCTCTTCCAGTGAAGATAGCTACAATGCACTCGAAAAGTACGCTATAAACTTAAACAGCAAAGCTGAGAAAGGAAAACTTGATCCAGTCATTGGAAGAGATGAAGAAATAAGAAGGCTATTACATATTCTTGCAAGAAGAACAAAAAACAACCCAATTCTAATTGGCCAACCGGGTGTTGGAAAAACTGCTATCGCAGAAGGGCTTGCACATAGAATCGTAAATGGAGACATACCAAGCGACCTAGAAAACAAACAAATCTTTGCACTCGATATGGGAGCCCTCATTGCAGGAGCAAAATATAAGGGAGAATTTGAAGAACGGTTGAAGGCTGTTGTAAATGAAGTGATTGATGCTGATGGGGACATTATTTTATTCATAGACGAAATACATACTTTAGTTGGGGCAGGTGGCGGACAAGGAGCTATGGATGCCGCTAACATTTTAAAACCAGCTTTAGCTAGAGGAGAGTTGAGAGCGATCGGGGCGACAACCTTAAACGAGTATCAAAAATATTTTGAAAAAGACAAAGCCTTGGAAAGAAGGTTTCAAATTGTTTCTGTAGAAGAGCCTAATGAAGATGATGCAGTGTCGATATTAAGAGGTCTTAAAGAGCGTTACGAATCTCATCATAAAATCAACATAAAAGATGAAGCTATTATTGCAGCTGTACAGTTATCTCAACGTTACATTACTGATCGATTTCTTCCAGACAAAGCTATTGATTTAATTGACGAAGCTGCTGCAAGATTAAGGTTAGAAATGAATTCTCTTCCGGAAGAACTAGATACCATCGAAAGAAGAATCAGGCATTTAGAAATAGAACGCGAAGCCATGAAGCGGGAAAATGATGAACAAAAAATAAATCATTTAAACAAAGACATAGCAAACCTAGAAGAAGAAAGGAATCAATTCAAATCTCAATGGGAATCAGAAAGAGGAATTGTACTTGGGCTACAAGAAGCCAAAGATGAGATAGAGGCATTAAAACTTGAGGCTAAAAAACTGGAAAGAGAAGGAAAATTTTCTGAGGTAGCTGTCATCCAATATGGCAAAATCCCTGAGGCCGAAAACAAACTAGTGGCTATGAAAGAACAAATCCTTGCCATGCAGGAAGAAGGTAGTCAATTAGTGAAAGAAGAAGTTGGTGCTGAAGATATTGCTAGCATTGTTGCTAAATGGACTGGAATTCCAGTCAAAAGGATGATGCAATCAGAAAGAGAAAAACTGATTCAATTAGAAGATGAAATTCATAAGCGTGTAGTCGGACAAGAAGAAGCTGTTGAACTCATAGCAGATGCCATCAGAAGAAATAGGACTGGACTTGGAGACAAAAAACGACCTATAGGTTCTTTCTTGTTTTTAGGAACTACGGGCGTTGGTAAAACTGAACTTGCCAAAGCACTTGCAGAATATTTGTTTGATGATGAAAATCTTCTAACAAGAATCGACATGAGTGAATACCAGGAAAAACATTCTGTCTCTAGGTTGGTCGGTTCTCCTCCTGGCTATGTCGGATATGATGAAGGTGGACAACTTACTGAAGCAGTAAGAAGAAAACCATACTCCGTAGTCTTATTGGATGAAATTGAAAAAGCTCATCCAGATGTGTTTAACATTTTGCTTCAAGCCTTAGATGATGGACGACTAACTGATAACAAAGGTCGCGTTGCTAACTTTAAGAACACCATAATCATCATGACGTCTAATCTTGGATCTAATATTATTAGAGAAGAATTTGAACACTTGAATGATGACAACAGGAACGAGATTGTAGCGAATACTAATGAAAAGATCCTGAATTTATTAAAACTAAGTTTAAGACCAGAGTTTGTTAATCGAATTGACGAAATCGCAGTATTCGAACCTTTGAAAAGAAAGCACATTCAACAAGTTGTCCGCATACAACTAGCTCAACTTATTCAAAACTTAAAAAAAGAAGACATCGACCTTCAAGTTTCGGAAGAAGCGATAGGCTATTTAGCAGAAGCAGGATATGATCCAGAATTTGGTGCTAGACCAGTCAAGCGATTGATGCAGAGAAAAGTTCTGAATGCATTGTCTAAAGAACTATTGCATCAAAGGGTACAAAAAGGATCGAAAATAGTAATGGATTGCTTTGAAAAAGAATTGGTTTTCAGAAAGCCAATTAAGAAAGATAAACTTGTAGAGTTAAATTAGTGGCTCGATTTAAAAAGCCCCATTTCCTAGAAGAGAAATGGGGCTTTTTATTTTATTGTTTATTGTTTTACGATTCTTACTACTCCTACATTGGCACCATCATTTATCTTTAAAAGATAGGTACCATTTGGAAGAGGGCTCATGTTTAATTGGACTCTATCGTTTTTAGCAATTTGTTCAACCATAAGTATTCTTCCATCTATACTCAAGAGTTCTAAATTCAAATCTTTTAAATCTAATCCTCCTGTACTTGATACATTTAAAAAATCACTTGTTGGATTCGGAAAGCTGCTAAGCTGCCAAACATCATTTACATAATCTACAGAGGTGAAACTCACTTGAACTTCGACAAAATTAGTACAACCGTTTTCATCAATGGCGCCCGCCATGTAAAGTCCATTCGTAAGTTCCAAGAAGATGCTTGCATCTTGGTAAGTGACACCTCCATCAATGGAATATTGATACATACCTGTCCCTCCATTTGCTTTAATTTCAATCTCATCTTCGACAACTTCAACAGTCAACAATATTGGATTAGGTTCCATGATCGTAATCATAAGCATTGACATGGCTCCATTAACGTCTTGTACTGATACTGTGTATTCTCCACCAGGTAAATTTTCAAAAAGACCTGAGTCAAAATAATTTTCTCCATCTATGCTGTATTGATAAGGCGCTAAACCTCCGGTAGCTTCTACATTAATCAAACCATTTTCATCACCATGACATAAAAGATCTTGGGTTTCTAATACAGCAATGCTTATGATAGGCATTGAATTCAATTGAACCGTTTGTGAAATTACGCAGTCATTTTCATCTTTTACATAGATGATGTAATCTCCATTAGGCAAACCTGTAAAAATCGATAGGTCTGAATATTCATTTCCATCCATACTAAATAATAATGTACCAGTACCTCCTGAAGCAGTAGCTTCTATTGTAAAGTCTGAAGTCTCGATTGTCAGAAGTAATTCTTCTGGTTGCTCAATAACAATTTGTTCTATTGTAAAGTCAAAGCCATCTGCATCTCTAACAGTAACTTCATATGTACCAGCACCCAACATTGCAAACTCATTAGAATCCTGAAACATTTCACCATCTAAGCTATACTCATAAGGTTCTTTACCACCTGAAACAGCAATTGAAATACTTGTGAGTTCACCATGACAAGCTATTTCTTCTGTCACGGTAGCTTGAGCAAGTAAAGTATTCACTGATACTTCAGCAGAAGATTCAATGCTACAACCATTCATGTCCATTGCAATGATCGTATAAGATCCATTGATCAAGCTTTCAAAAGTATTGCTGCTTTGAAAATTCTCACCATCAATACTATAGGTTATAATTCCAGTACCACCAGAAGCAGTAGCAGTAATTATATTGTCGTTTACCATCAACTCCATTTGTAAAGCGTCTGGTTCATTTATGACGAGTAATTCTGTAGTAAAAATGTAGCCATTTGCATCCCTAACAATAACTTGGAATTCCCCTGCTCCTAGATTTTCAAACCTATTTTCAGCTTGCCAGTTTTCTCCATCCAAACTAAATTCTTTTGGATTCGTTCCACCTGAAACTTCTACAACAATTGCCGCATCCATTTCTCCTTTACAAGAAATGCCTTGTGATATGGATGAAATAGCGAAGATATCATTAAAGATAACTTCGACATCAATGCTTTCAACACATCCATTTCCATCTTTTACATAAAATGTGTAGGATCCAATTTCTAGATTTTCGAACACATTAGCCGCTAAGTAATTAATACCATTGTCACTGAATTCATAAGTTCCAGTTCCGCCCGTTGCCATCAAAAGCACGGTAGTTTCTGTGCTGGTTGCTGTTAATACAATAGGATCTGGATTTACAATTGTAATGGTATTTGTACTAATTTCAAATCCAAAAGCATCTTTAACTTTTACTTGATATTCACCTGCTCCTAATCCAGTAAACAATGGTTGATCTTGAAAATTTTCTCCATCAATACTATACATGTAAGGCATCTCTCCTCCACTCACTTCTACAAACAAAGAAGCATCACTTTCATTGTAACAAGAAACTTCTTGTACTTGACTGATGCTTGCCGAAAGTGAATTTACTGCGACCGTTGCAGTCGTAGTAATAGAACAACCATTAGCATCCATTATTGTAAAAGTATATTCCCCATTTGGTAATCCAGAAAATTCATTTGATGTTTGAAATTCTAGGCCATCAATGCTATACATGTAAGTTCCTGTCCCTCCATTTGCTTCTATAAATATTATGTTTTCGTTCACTACCGCCATTGCTCCAACAGGTAAAGGAGCTATTAATTCAATCGAATTTGTAGATACCTCAAGATTAAAATTATCCTTAACTATAATTTGATAGATTCCTGCAGCAAGATTCATGAAAATATTACTTTCTTGAAAGTTTTCACCATCTATACTATAAGTGTATGGAGCAGTCCCTCCACTTACTTGAATCATAATGGAACCGTCTTCATCTCCCGCGCAACTTACTTGATTTACAATCGAAACTTGGGCAGTTAGATTATCAAATAAAATGGTGAAGTTATCTTCTTCGATACAACCATTTGCATCTTTGACAAAAATTAGATAATCTCCATTTATTAAGCCAGCAAAAATATTATCATTTTGAAAATTAATCCCGTCTAAAGAATACTGTAAAGTTCCAGTTCCACCTGTAGCCATCACTTCAACCATATTATCTGTAACAACATTTGAAACTTCAATGAGAACTGGATCAATTAAGGTCAATGTATTTGTTGATATGATAAATCCATCAGCATCTCTAACATTCACCATGTAAGATCCAGCGCCAAGCATATTAAAGAAATTACTTTCTTGATAATCGCCATCATTTAGACTATAGCTTAAAGGAGCAGTGCCACCTTCCACTATGACAGAAATCTCACCTGTAGTTGCCCCATTACAATCAATTAATGAAACTAAATTAAGGTTAGCAGAAACAAATGAATTTTCAAAGATGGTAGCTTCAAATGTTTCTAAGCAACCATTGGTATCTTTGACGTACACGGTGTAAGTTCCATTAGGTAAATTTTCAAAAAGATTACTGTCTTGAAAAGACACATTATCTAAACTGTAACTTAGTGCGCCTGTTCCTCCTGTTACTATAACTTCAAGGTCTCTAGCTGAAACTTCTAAAGTTCCACTAATAGCCTGCGGGTTTGTTATTGTAATACTATTGGATTCTATGATAAAACCATCAGCATCTCTAACTTGACAAATGTACATTCCCTCACTTAGATTTTCAAAAGAGGGGCTGTCTTGAAACGATCCATCATTTAAACTATATTCATAAGGACTTGATCCACCTTCAACCATGACCGTAAGGCTACCATCATTAAAATTAAAGCAACTTATGTTTTGTACTAAATTAGCCACTGCAGCATTTAAAGTGTTTACTAATACTGTCGTTTCAATGCTTGCTACACAACCATTCTCATCTTGGACATTAATTATATAGGTCCCATTTGCAAGATTCGCGAATACATTACTTGCTTGATTTGTTCCTCCATTAATATTGTAAGTATAAGCACCCGTTCCACCGCTCGCTTCAGCAGTGATTTGATTCATATTCACGCTTGAAGAAATCACTAATACAGAAGGTTCAATTATAGTTACTTCAGATGTTAGCACTGTAAATTCATCAGCATCTTTAACTGTTATCATGTAAGTACCTGGGCTTAAATTATCAAATGTATTTTCGTTTTGAAAATTTTCTCCATCTATGGAATATTGGTAAGTAGGTGTGCCTCCATTTACAGAAACAACTATGGATCCATTATTAAATCCAAAACAAGAAACATTATTACTTGAAGCTGTTGCTGCTAAAGTATTTTGTACAATAACTATTTGAAACACATTTCCAGGACTCCATCCTCCTTCCGAATCTAAAACATCAAAGTTGAAAGAATCACTTGTAGCATCGTCACCTTGGTGCTCATAAGAAATCTTATTTTCGTCAACATCCGTTTGTGTAAATGATTCTCCGATTTCCATTGCTGTACCTTCTTTACTTAAAACTCCTGATACAGGCAAAGAAGTAAGTAGGTAACTGATCGCCGAAGGATCAAGTCCATCTTTTGTGAATTGAAGATTGGAAGTCATCAAAGTATTCTCTAATGAAAAAGGAACAGTAAGTGCATTGTTACTCATTTGAGTGGCACCTACATTAGGAGATTCTGAATTTTCGATGCATATCTCTATGTTCCAATTTAAAAGTTGTCCTCCATCTTCTGCAACCTTATCTTCGATTATCAAAGTCCAATCACCAGTACTGCTTCTATTGTCAAAATAAAAGAGATTACCCAGATTGGTTTGGTAAGTTCCAGAAATCGCATAATCTCCTTGATCACAAGTTTCTTCAAAATCCTCTTTAGTAGCTATTGCTTCATCATCAAAGCCAACATTCAAATTATCTCTATCACAGCCATATTGATTTTCTGGTACGCCTGCCTGATCGAATAATGTGATTTCAGAGCCTGAAGGGTTTTGCAATTTTCCTACAAGGTCACCTACCCAAGTATGTTCTATTTCCATTACAACATTTACATCTGTTATGATGTAATCATCAGAAACATTTATCACGGAATTAATGATTGATTCTTCTGATGCTATAATTTGAATGGGTGTATTGTTTGAATAAATATTACAAGAAGTCCCTGCAGTTTGAAAACTAAAGACATCAGAATACCCACCTTCTCCACATAGATTAGAGGCCTTTACTCTCCAAAAATAAACAGTTGACTCTGCCAGTTGTACACCTTGAAAAGCAGGATTGTTAACTTCTTGAACACTTATTATTGATTCTGCAGTAAATGAAGGTGAATTTGAAACTTCTAAAACATAGGATTGCGCTCCAGAAAATTCTTCCCAAGTAAACTCTGGAGAACTACTTTGAGCTGTACTTAGATTAGGAGGATTCATAAGCATAGAAACATCAGGAAATCCCTGATAAATATTTAAAAGGATTTCACTTGATTGCGTCACCGAAGTTGAACTTCCTGTTAGGCTTAAAGTATATGCTCCAGATTCTATTGCTTCCAAACTAGAAATGCTTAATACAGTTTCTCCATTACCACTTAATGTGCTTGGCATAAAACTAGCATTCGCTCCACTTGGCAATCCTGCAACTGTAAATTCGATCATTTCATCAAAGCCCGCAACAGCTTGAGTTGATATTGTAAAATCTACTTGGCCTTCACTGGCGCAAATTGATTTGGAAGAAGGGTCTACATCCATTAAAAAAGTAGGAACTGGCGGTAGTTCAATTTCAAAATTTTCATTTGAGACATCAAAGAATATTCTACCTGTTCCTTTAACTTTAACTCGACATTCTGGACTAACTTGATTTGGCACTTCAACTTCAAATGAACCAGAATTATCTATATTTTCTGCAAGTATGAATGGATAAGTATAGCCACCATCAATAGACAATAAAAGATCAACTTGTTCGCAACTAACTGGCGAAGCATTTGTATTAGCAACGTCCCAAGTAACCATTTGTCTTTCTCCCACCATCCAAGTGACATCAGTATTAGGCATCATCACTAAAAAAGGCCCTGCTGTCCCGGCAACATTTACAAAAGCATCTTCTTCTTCCACACATCCATTTGAAGAATTATTGTCCCTTACGCTACATCTAAAATTCATACCTCTTGCAACAGAAGGCAAAACTTCCCATTCAGGACTAACATTATTTAGTAAGTCATTTAGGTTTGGAAAAACTCTTGTAGGGTTTCCTGTTGGAGATAAAGATCTAAACATAGGGCCATCAGTATTTGTTGGCATGGGTGGCATGTCAGCAATTTCATTATCAAACTGTTCCCAGCAATAGGTTAATAAATCTCCATCAGGATCACTTGCAACAGCAGTCAATTCGAAAGGAGTGCTGTGAGGTATAATCTCATTTTGGAACGGCTCTACAATCGGATGATTGTTGCCAAGATCTAATACTTCTGGACAAGAACTGTTGTTAGTAAAAATAGCCATCTGTTGTATGCTGATCCCATGAAAATGATCATTACTTGTATTTTGAACATTTGGCCCACAAATTCCTGCATATCCCATAATTGTTGAACCGCTACCTGGCTCCATTGCAGTGCTGTTAGTTCTGTTTCCGCCGCATGAATTATTAAAAGTATGAGTTGCTCCAAATTGATGACCCATTTCATGAGAGACATAATCTACAGCGAAGTAATCTCCTGTCGGATTTCCCAAACCTGTCATACCGCCAGCTTTGTTGCCACCACAAGGAGCATTTAAGTAAGCCAGGCCTCCACCAGAAGTTCCAAAAACATGCCCGATGTCATAATTAGCACTGCCAATTACATTATCGCATGTCGTTTGATTTTCGCTTAACATAGCTCCAGCATTATTGTTGGAGTATGGATCATTAGGATCAGTAAACACTAATTGGTCGTTGTCCTCAACAAATTGCATTCTCAATGAAGCATCTCTTTCAAATAGCCCATTTACTCTATTCATTGTCGTTACCATTTCAGAAAGTACATTTGCAGTATTCCCTCCATGAAAATTTGCATACTCATAAGTACATGCTAGTGCTAATCTATAAATTCGTAATTGACAATCACCAGCTCTTTTGTTTAAGCCATCATTATGATCTTCTTTTTTTACTTTGTCCAAAACATTGCATTCAAAATCACGTGTTTTACTAACATCATTTTTATAGAAACACATGACTGCATCAAAGTCATTCTTATAAATTGGTTCTAAATAGATTGTCCCTTCATTTTCAGAAAGAATTTGAACATGCAAGCCATTGTATCCAAAATCAATTTTTATTTTTTTTGAAAAATCATCTGTCGCATGACCACTATAAGTTTGAATGGACGGATATTTTTTATTTAATTTTTTAGGAAGAAGATCAGTTTTATACATGTCGAAAGTCTCAAGATTCCCATTTGGTAATGGTAATTCAATCTGCAAACTTTTCGACCTTTCATTATTAAATTCAGCTGGTGCAGATTTGAATTTAGCTTGAAGCTTCAGGTAATCAAATTTAAATACCTTGAAGGTAATAGGTAGGTTTTGTTTTACCTTATCCTTAGTTGTTGAAAGAGTTGTTGATTCTTTCCAAACATTGGATATTTTATCAACCTGAGCATTCATGCTAATGGAAAAGATTAGCGTTAAAGCTAAAACAGCGATTGAGTGTAAGCGCATTCTTATGTTTTTAAAGTCGGACAAATTGCTGATTAATTTTATATGTCTCAATTTGGACTAATAAAATCAAACTCGATTTAATAATTTACTGGTGTATAGAAGATAATAAAGATAGCTAATTTATAAAGATTTGACCTACTAAAAAGCAAGCTATGTGACAACTGAGGTGCGAAATATATAAAAAAATATCATTTCTTGATTATGCATTATTCATGTATCTTTCCGAAAAAAATAGATGGACTTAGAAAGTTTTGTGTCGGTATCTGGGATCGGAGGAATACATAAGGTTATTACCACCCGGAATAATGGTTTGATCATCGAAGATTTGACTAGTGGGAAAACTAGGTTTATCTCTTCCCGAAAACATCAATTTACACCACTAGAATCAATTTCTGTTTATACTGAGGACGGGGATTCTAAAGCTTTGAGTGAAGTTTTTCAAGCTATTAAAGATAATGGAGCAAAGCACCCTCTCCCGGATGCAAAATTTTCTAACGACGATATAAAGGCTTATTTCAATATAATTTTGCCTGATTATGATAAGGATCGTGTACATGCAAGTGACATGAAGAAAATAATCAAATGGTATGCTTTCCTTGATGAGAAAAATTTATTGAAAGAAAGCAAAAAGAAAGATGAGGACGTGAAGCAAGATGAGCCGATTAAAGAGAAAAAGGCAATAGAAGATAAAAAAGAAGCTTAAATTTTTATGCCTCTAAACACATGTTCTAATTGCATCATGTAATCTCTTTTCTTTTTACCTGGTGCATAAACAAAACCATCTACCATAATTAATCTGCCTTTGTCTTTATGATGGAGCAAGAAAGATATGAACGAACCTCCCATGAAATCATTTTCCATTTCCCAAATCCCTCTAACTTCCCAGGCATAAACACCGTTTACATCCGTTTCTCCAGCATACATAGGCAGATCAACATCGTTTATTTTCATGTAAGAACCTTCTACTGTCGTGCTGATGTATTTCTTACCAATTAAATCTCTCACCTCTTTAATTCCTTCATCTGAAAATTGTTTCTCAGACTTATAAGGGTAACTATACAGCATGATGTTACTACTGACATCTTCACTTTCTTTTCTCATCCATATAAAACTAGTGGTATCTTTATTTACAACATTTGATAAATCTTCAACTGCCAATACATATTCATTAGGAATTTTAATATCCAAGGACATTTCTTCTTCAGCTTTTAGACTCAAGTCTCTATTCTCGCCAAATACATATACCGCGGCTTCTATTTGCTTTTCATCAAAATTCCTAACACGTTCTGATATTGCTGGAAACTTTGATTTTATGTTTTTATATAGATCTTCCTCTCCTATCCCAAAAAGGTAAACCAAGACTTGGCCATTGGCCCATTTATTTTTGCCTATCATAGTATTAAAAGAAGAATTCTCTCTTGCTTTTCTAACTTTCTCATCACTAATGTCTTTACGCATAAGCTTTGTAGTCTCAGAGTTTTCATCATCTAAATTTGCTACCAATAAATATGTTCTTAATTTTTTACGCAATGGCTGGTTGCGCAGTTCTGTAGGTGTAAAATGCCTTAAATCAAAAACGGGTTCCGGTTGTGGTAAAATCAAATAAGGAGATTCAAAGTGATATCGAATGCTATCTCCTAAAGGCCCTTCCCAATGGCTTTGGTCACAAACTATTATGATTTCATTTGTTTTTCCAATGGCTGTACTTGTAGGAGTTATGTTTGCAGATTGATCTGCTGCACAGGAGTACAAGCAAAATGTAAAAAGGAATAATTTAAAATAATCTAGCATATTTAGCGATGTTATACAAATATAAGATATCTAAGCAAAATCAAATATTCAAGATCATAGATGACCGGAAGTAAAAAAATGGCGTATATGCCTAATATAAAAAAGAGGTAAGATCCTTGGATCATACCTCTTTTCAATCTTAATAAGACTAAGTATTAATTAGCACCAGCTTCTGCAGGTTCCTTTGATGTTGTTTGAGAATATTCAGATTCAACTAGAGTTTTTAAATCAGCTAAACCAGATTCAAAATCAGGTCCAATAGCTGCTTCCATATTGATTACTTTAAATAAACTCAACATTCTCTCCATGAAAGTATTATTTCGACCTCCTATTCTCCAACTTACTTGAGTACTACTTTTATCTTTTTCTTTTAAAGTTATAAGTGCATCTGCTTCTGCCTCATAAGGCGTATAAAAATAAAGTTTAGATTCAACTTTTTTATTAGGAACAATCTTAACTATTTCTTGCTTTCCTGAACCTACCTCTTCGTTTCCATCCCATGTATAAGTAGAACCCACTTCGCCTGGAGCACCAGCATATTCTTTTTTCATATTAGGATCTTTTTTATTCCAAGGAGACCATGCTGCAGTCTTTTCTAAAGAACTTACATGAGAAAAAACAGCAGTAACTGGTGCGTCAATGGTTTGAGTCCTGGTAACTGAATATGCCTTTGGAGCAGCAAATAAATCCAATAAGAACAGCAAAATACCCAGTATAAGTGCTGTACCTGCTAGAAATTTTAAAACGTTCATAATAGTTTGTTTTTATAAAAAATTGGCTTGTTCTTTATAAATATACGAAAAATTCAAATGAGTTAGAAGTCTTTCCGTTTCGAATTTTGGAGCTTTCAATAAAAAAGGTGGTGAAATATGATTTCACCACCCAATATTATTGTTTTTTATTACCTAATACTTACTAAAATAAGCTTTCAATTACTTTTTCTTCTGTAATGCCTTCTGCCTCTGCTTTATAGTTTCTTACTATTCTATGCCTTAAGACATATTTTGCTATTGCTCTTACATCTTCAATATCTGGAGAATACTTTCCGTTAATAGCAGCATGACATTTTGCACCAAGTACTAAATACTGTGAAGCTCTAGGTCCTGCCCCCCAAGAAATATAATCATTAACCATTTGGGTAGCTCTTTCTGTGCCTGGCCTAGTTTGTGTAGCTAGCTTAACTGCATATTCCAACACATTATCAGAAATTGGAATCTTTCTAACCAAGGCTTGATACTGCAATATCTGTGCTCCACTAATGATGTTATTGAGTTCATAATTTTGAGTAGTGGTCGTTCCTTTAACTACAGAAATCTCTTCGTCATAAGAAGGATAATCTAATGGGATATTAAACATGAATCTATCCAGCTGTGCTTCTGGTAGAGGATAAGTTCCTTCTTGTTCAATTGGATTTTGCGTAGCTAGCACAAAAAATGGTGCAGGTAATTTATGTCGTACCCCAGAAACTGTTACCGAACGTTCTTGCATAGCTTCTAACAAAGCTGCTTGAGTTTTAGGAGGAGTTCTGTTTATTTCATCCGCCAAAACAATATTCGCAAATAAAGGTCCTTTGATAAATTTAAATTTTCGATCATCTCCTAATATTTCTGACCCAGTGATGTCAGAAGGCATCAAATCGGGAGTAAATTGTACTCTTTTAAAATCTAAGTCTAAGACTTCTGCTATCGTGCTGACCAATAAGGTTTTTGCCAAACCAGGGACTCCAACTAGTAAACTGTGTCCATTACTGAACAAAGAAATGATTACCGCTTTTACAACGTCTTTTTGTCCTATAATTACTTTTCCTATCTCATTTGTCAGGTCTTTATAAGACCCAGCCAATGCATCTACTGCTTCTACATCTGAATTGAATGCCACCTCTGCCATATTTTTTATTTATCTAAATTCGTTTTAAAGTATGTTTAGACTCTATTTTACTTAAAAAGTCAGTTAAAATAACGGTTATTTAGCCTTTATTGTTGCGATTTAGCATCTAGGCTTTAAATCATTCACCAAACGTAATGAAAACCATTGATTTCGTACCTTGTATCAATAAAATAAAGTGAAAATTTCAAAAATAAGCACAGATGTATAGAATTCTTGTCCTCCTGGTATTCGGCTGTTTTAATCAACTTAAAGCACAAGATGGCATTAACCTTAAAGATTTATGGCAAAACTACGCATACACTGCCAATAGAGTCCCAGGCTTCAACTTTCAAAAAGACGGAAGACATTATACAAAAATCGAAAATGATGTAATTAAGCAGTATGATTTAACTACTGGTAAGTTTACAAAAGACATCATGGATGTTAAAAATGCCCTTAGATCTGTTTATAGTGACCAAAACAGTTTTGATGGCTTTGGCTTTAGCCAAGATGAACGAAAAATTATTCTAAAAACAGAATCTGAAGCCATTTATCGTAGATCATCTAAAGCTTTGTTTTTTGTAATGACTATAGATGGAGAAGATCAAAAAAACTTGAACAGTATAGTCCCAATTCATAAAAGTCTTGATAAAATTTCATACGCAACCTTTAATCCGCAAGCTGATAAAGTCGCCTTTGTTCAAGACAATAATCTCTATTACAAAGATCTAGAAAGTGGCCAGCGTATTCAAATAAGTTCTGATGGTAAAAACAATCAGATCATAAATGGTTCTACAGATTGGGTCTATGAAGAAGAATTTGCGTTTGCAAAAGCATTCTTTTGGTCTGGAGATGGCAACAAAATAGCTTACTACAAATTTAATGAAAGTGCTGTCAAAGAATTCACAATGACTGAATATAAAAGTGGCTTATACCCAGAATATGTAAGCTTTAAATACCCTAAAACCGGTGAAGACAATGCTAAGGTTTCCATCCACATATTTGACCTGAACACAAAAAAAACGATAGATATTGATCTAGGAGATTTTGAATACATCCCTAGAATAAAATGGACAAAAGATCCTAACATGCTTTGCATTTATAAAATGAACAGGCACCAAAATGAACTTGAATTGATTTTGGCGGAAGCCACAACTGGAAATACTTCCAGCTTACTAAAAGAAAAAAACAAATATTACATAGACGTAACTGATGACTTAACGTTCCTAGAAGATGGTGAGCGTTTTATTTGGAGTAGTGAAAAAAGCGGTTACAATCACATTTATCTCTATGACTTAAAAGGTAAAGAATTACGTGCTATTACGAAAGGTAATTTTGATGTTACTTCTTTTTATGGTATTGATGAAAAGAATAATCGAATCTTCTATCAAGCTGCTAAAGAAAGCCCTACTCAAAGAGAAATCTATAGTGCTGGTCTAAAAGGTAAAAAAGAAATCAAGCATTCCAAAAGAGAAGGATGGAACAATGCCCAATTCAGCAGCACCTTTGATTTTTATGTCAACAACTATTCAAATGCTAATGAGCCTGCCACCTTCGAAGTCTTTGATAGAAACAATAAATTAGTAAGAACCATCGAAGACAATGCTCGATTAAAAGCTAAACAGCAAGCTAATCAAACACAGTCAGTTGATTTTTTCAATTTCAAAACATCAGAGGATATAACGCTTAATGCTTACATGATAAAGCCTCCCAATTTTGATGCAAATAAAAAATATCCTGTATTTATGTACGTTTATGGAGGTCCTGGAAGCCAAACGGTAAAAGACTCTTGGGGAGGACAAAACTACTGGTGGTTCCAAATGCTTGCTCAAAACGGATACCTGGTTGTAAGTGTTGACAATAGAGGAACAGGTGCAAGAGGAGAAGAATTTAAAAAAATGACCTATCTCCAATTAGGCAAATACGAAACCATTGATCAAATTGAAGCTGCCAAATACCTAGCAAAACAATCCTATGTGGATAGTGAACGCATTGGAATTTTTGGGTGGTCTTATGGTGGTTACATGTCCTCCTTATGCCTTTCAAAAGGTGCTGAAACATTTAAAACGGCAATTGCAGTGGCTCCCGTAATCAACTGGAAATGGTATGATACTATTTATACAGAAAGATATATGCGCACTCCCCAAGAAAATGAGAATGGGTATGAAGACAATTCACCAATAAATTTTGCAGACTTAATCAAAGGAAATTACATGTTAGTGCATGGAAATTCTGATGACAATGTCCACTTTCAAAATTCTGCAGAAATGACAAATGCTTTAATTCAAAATGGAATTCATTTTGAAAATCTATACTACCCAAACAGAAATCATGGAATTTATGGTGGTGGCGCTAGGTTACATTTGTATGAAGAGATGACTGACTTTATCTTAGAAAACCTTTAATAACAAGATAGAAGGGAGCTTAAAATTGTATTTTATTGCTTAAATACCCAATTAGGATAAGAACAATTATTACTCCTATAAACAATTTAATAATTGGCTTCCTTTTATATTTCCC
>CALDYJ010000031.1 GCA_937941095.1 uncultured Saprospiraceae bacterium
GATCATTCATTCTAAATTGCAAACCAAGAAAAGGAGCGGCTCCTATATTAAGAGCAAGTGCATTGTTGCCATTGTTGTTTGAAATAATACCAAAACCATATTTTGAATCTACACCATATAAAGCTCGCCAATGTTTTCCAAAATCTTTATACTTTTCTGTGCCAAGCTTAAAGTCAATTTGGATGGAAGATCGATTATCAGGAAACCTGAGGTCTAAATCTCCTCCGAGACCAAACCGAGTGTTTTTGTTTTCTTTGTATTTCTTTAAAAAGAAGAAATAAGAAGATTGATTACCGCTTACACTCCCTGTATTAAAAAACTGTCTTACAAAAGAACTGATGTCAACACCAACTTGGCGGTTGTAATTATTCTCTTGAGCCATGGAAATGGTCGAAAGGAAAATCATGACTAATACTGCGGTAATGGTTTTTATTACGTTTTGCATTTATTTTAGTTCTTTTGCTTTTTCAATCAAATCAAGAAATTCAAATCGATAGTTGTTAGGATCAAAATTCTGTGCATTGTTTGCCCAATTTAAGATATCGTCCCAACTAGCATCTCCTCTGTATTCACTATCTCGTAGCTTTAATCCGTAAGCTGCAACAGCAGCTGCAAAACGTGTATTCTCTGAAGCATTGCTGAAGGAATTAAGATCATCGAATACTTCCAATTGCAATAATTGGCTGTTTTCAGATTCAGGTTGCTTATACCTAAAATCAACTGTTATCGAAGGTTGAAACAAAGCAGTGATTGACTCCATTTCTAATTCATACAAAGCTGTAACAGCTTGATCAACACCAATCTCACCAGCATCTTTAGTATCGTCTTCAAATTCTTCGTTTTCTAATAGCCTATTTTCATAACCTATTAACCTGTATTTTCTAACATTTCTTGAATTAAACTCCACCTGTATTTTGACATCCTTAGCGACAGCATAAAATTTGCCTATTTCTTCTACGAAAACTTTTCTAGCTTGATCTATTCCATCTATGTACTCATAAGTACCATTGCCATTATTTGCCAATTGTTCCATTTTTCCATCTTGATAGTTTCCTGTTCCAACGCCTAAAACAGAAAGGAAAACCTTAGAATCTCTTTTCTCTTCAATGAGTTCTATCAATTCATCTTGGCTACTAACTCCTACATTAAAATCTCCATCTGTTCCTAAAATAATTCTATTATTGCCTCCAGGTATAAAATTTGTGCTTGCAATTTTATAAGCAGTATGAATAGCTTGACCACCATTTGTACTTCCGTTTGCATTTAGTTGTGAGATTGCATTTTTTATTCTATTTGTAAAATTGCCAGGAGTAGATTCTAGTAAAACTTCGACTCTTCCTGAATAGGTGACGATAGCCACTCTGTCATCAGCACGCATGTGATTTGCAAACATCATAAATGCCTCCTTTAATAATGGGAGTTTATTTTCGGAATTCATTGATCCAGAAACATCTATTAGGAATACAAAATTTGCAGGAGCTAATTCATTCCTATCAATGTGTTTACCTTTTAATCCAATACGCAAAAGTTTATGGCTTTCATCCCAAGGGCAAGTGGCGATTTCCCCATCTAATGCAATTGGGTGGCCATCTATAGGTTCTGGGTAATTGTATTGAAAGTAATTAATGAGCTCTTCCGTTCTAATGGCATCAATTGGAGGTAATTCATCTGAGTCAAGAAACCTTCTTACATTTGAGTAGGATCCGCCGTCTGCATCTATGGAAAATGTTGAAACAGCTTCTTCATTTGTTTCAGTCCACGGGTTCTCTATAATTTCATTATAGCCTTCGCCAGTAGTGCCAGGACTAAAAAAACCATTACTATCAGAGGAAAGTTGATTTCCCCAAGCAGATTCAGCGCTAATCGTTTCCCTTTCTTTAGAAGATTCACAATTAAATAACAGCATTGCAAATGCAATAGAAAAAAGGTAAAAAACTGTTTTTATATTTTGCATAAAGTATACTTTTTAAATTTTTGATCGTTTATAGTCTAGACTGCTATTACGATCAAAATGGTTGGGGTTACTAGTTCAACTCTTGTAAAAATATAAGAACGGCAGTCTGAATTTCCTTTAAATTAAGCAATTAGGTATACATTTTAAATATATCTTTAACCTTAATTTAAAATTATGCATACAGATTCTTTTGAAGTCCTAGGAGGTAATAAACTCAAAGGCGACATCATCCCACAAGGGGCCAAAAATGAAGCCCTTCAAGTCATTTGCGCGACCTTACTCAGCGAAGAAGAAATTTACATCAATAATGTTCCCGACATCTTAGATGTCCAAAGGTTGATTAGTCTATTGAAAGGACTAGGCGTAAAGGTTATAAAGTTAGATGAAGACTCCTACAGTTTTAGAGCCGACCAAATAGACCTAGATTATTTCAAATCCGATGATTTTCAAATAGATTCTGCTAAAATAAGAGGTTCCGTTATGTTGATCGGTCCGCTTTTGGCAAGATTTGGAAGAGCATATCTCCCAAAACCTGGCGGCGATAAAATAGGACGCCGAAGGTTGGACACTCATTTCAATGGCTTGAAAAAACTTGGTGGTGTTTTTCATTTCGACGATGAAGAAAATACATTTTCCATTAAAACAGATAAACTAAAAGGTACCTACATCTTAATGGATGAAATTTCAGTGACCGGTACAGCTAATGTTGTCATGGCCGCAGTATTGGCCGAAGGAACCACTAAAATTTATAATGCAGCCTGTGAGCCATATGTTCAGCAACTTTGCAAAATGCTAAACAGCATGGGCGCAAAAATATCAGGTGTGGGTTCAAACCTACTTGTCATTGATGGAGTCAATAGTTTAAAAGGAACAACCCATAAAGTCCTTCCAGACATGATAGAGATCGGAAGTTTTATCGGCTTAGCGGCCATGACACAATCTAGCATCAACATCAAAAATTGCGCTGTCCATGAATTAGGAAATATTCTTTCCGTTTTCGAAAAAATGGGCATCACTTTAAAAATTGATGGGGATGATATTCATATCCCAGAACACGACCATTACGAGATTCAAACTTTTATAGATGGTTCTATTCTCACTGTTTACGATGCACCTTGGCCAGGGTTTACACCTGACTTGATGTCCATTGTTTTAGTGATGGCTACCCAAGCAAAAGGTTCAGTTTTGATTCACCAAAAAATGTTCGAAAGTAGATTATTCTTCGTTGATAAGCTGATTGATATGGGAGCTCAAATTATTCTCTGTGATCCACATAGAGCTACTGTAATCGGATTAAATAGGTCTTCTCAATTACGAGGAATTTCCATGTCATCTCCAGACATAAGAGCTGGTGTTTCTTTATTGATTGCTGCCTTATCGGCAAATGGGAAAAGTATAATCAGCAATATCCACCAAATTGATAGAGGCTATCAAAAAATTGATCAACGTCTTAGAGCAATCGGCGCAGACATTAAAAGAATATAATCATCTACAAAATCTGTTTGAAAAATTGATAAGTTATAGACTATTCTTGTATTAATTCGGGACCGAAGATTAGGCTTAGAAGGATAAGAAAACTTAATATTATCATGCTGTTTGGGATTTACTTAAATAGGTCTACGTAAACCGCTCTATTTTGTTTAGTTTTCTTTCTCTGATTCAAGCATTATTTTTTAGATAAGCTTCTTTTTATTCTTGCACGCTTAGATATGTCCACTATTTGGTCTACATCACTTGCCTGAACCTCATAAATCTCCACTTCTAGACCATTTTGTTTTAAATAGATTTTTGTCCCTATTGACCAGTATTTGTCTAGGCTTATATAAGGTCCAAAAGTTTGGCCATAGCTAAAGTTTTTACCATTTTTCTTAGGCCCTTCTATGTAAGTATTGATTAAGCTCAAACTATTGTTAGCAACTTTTAAATGGATGAAGTCGCCTCTTTCTAGTGGAGGAGCTTGGTCTTGACCAAAACTTGTAATAGAAATAGATAAAAATACAAGGGATATTAATGTTTTCATGTTTTTTATTTTAAATGACATCCATTCCTAAGATAGGTTGCAACAACTGCAATAAATAAAAAGACATCTATTGCATGAGCATTAGATGTCTTTTTGAGTTTAAAACTTTAAGCATATTGCCTAACTTTAAACAAGTGCTTCGTATCTCTTTTCTACTTCATTCCAATTTAAGGCATTGAAAAAACCAGAGATGTAATCAGGTCTTCTGTTCTGATAATTTAAGTAGTATGCATGCTCCCATACATCAATGCCCATAATAGGTGTGCCTCCACAACCAACTCCCGGCATTAGCGGGTTATCTTGATTTGGCGTTGAACAAACTTCTAACTTTCCACCTTCATGTACGCATAACCATGCCCAGCCAGAACCAAATCTTGTACCTGCTGCTTTTGTGAATGCTTCAACAAAAGCATCTTTAGATCCAAAATCTCTGTCAATAGCCTCCTTCAATGGTCCAGATAATCTCCCTTTATCATTTGGGTTTAACATAGTCCAAAAAAGACAATGATTAAAGTATCCACCTCCATTATTTCTAACAGCTGCATTATTCATGTCTAAACTTCCAAGAATGTCTTCAATGCTTTTTCCATCTAAGTCAGTTCCTGCAATGGCTGCATTTAATTTGTTGGTATATCCGTTGTGGTGTTTCGTATGGTGTATTTCCATAGTTCGAGCATCAACATGTGGTTCAACTGCGTCATACGCATATCCTAATTCAGGCAATGTAAAAGCCATAATATTTTGATTTTAGTTAGTTAATATCTTATAATATAAAACAAATTCGAAGATAAGAAGTTTATTCAAAGCTTCTAAATTAGAAGGGCTTTGATTTGTATTAGGCCGTCTTTATATTCTTCCTGAAAAATAATACTTTTACAATTCAAACAACGAAAGGCAACAAAGCCTATAGCTAATAGAGAAATCATGAAATATAGAAAAGAAAAAGACAGCATCGGTATTGTCAATGTGCCAGCAAATAAATATTGGGCAGCTCAAACTCAGAGGTCAATAGAAAATTTCAAAATTGGAGGGCATACCATGCCAATTGAAGTAATCAGGGCTTATGCAATTTTGAAAAAAGCTGCAGCAAAAACTAACGCAGACCTAAAAGTGCTGCCAAAAAAGAAGGCCGCATTAATAGCGAAGGTTTGTGATGAGATACTAAGTGGAAAACTAGATGATCAATTTCCCCTAGTTGTTTGGCAAACAGGTTCAGGAACTCAAACCAATATGAATGTAAATGAAGTGATCGCCAATAGAGGGCACGTTTTGAATGGCGGTAAATTAAGTGACGAAAAGAAATATTTACATCCTAACGATGATGTGAATAAATCACAATCATCTAATGATACTTTTCCAACAGCTATGCATATCGCAGCTTATAAAATATTAATGGAATCTACTATTCCTGGCTTACTTGCTCTTAGAAAAACATTGGATAAAAAATCCAAGCAATTCATGAAAGTTGTTAAAATAGGGAGAACACATTTTATGGATGCAACACCTGTCACAGTCGGGCAAGAATTGTCAGGTTATGTATCTCAAATTGATCATGGAGTTTCTGCGATTAAAAATAGTTTGAAGCACTTAAGTGAATTGGCCTTAGGAGGAACAGCTGTAGGGACTGGTTTAAATACGCCTAGAGGCTATGCTAAAAAAGTAGCAGGACAAATCAAAAAAGAAAGTAAACTTCCTTTCGTGACTGCAAAAAATAAGTTTGAAGCACTTGCTGCTCATGATGCCATAGTTGAAGCACATGGTTCACTTAAAACAGTTGCTTGTTCGTTGATGAAAATTGGGAACGACATTAGAATGCTTTCTTCTGGTCCAAGATCTGGAATTGGAGAATTGATCATTCCTGCTAACGAACCAGGATCATCCATCATGCCTGGAAAAGTAAACCCAACACAAAGTGAGGCTTTAACCATGGCAATGGCTCAAGTTGTTGGAAATGATGTTGCCATTAATATCGGTGGCATGACAGGGCATTTTGAGTTAAATGTTTTCAAGCCAATGATGATATTCAATTTTTTAACCTCGGCAAGATTAATAGGAGATGCGTGTAGAAGTTTCAATACAAATTGCATTGCAGGTTTAAAACCAGATAAAGCAAGAATAAAAGAGCATTTAAATAATTCATTAATGTTGGTTACGGCATTAAATACTAAAATAGGATACGATAAAGCAGCTAGCATTGCTAAAAAAGCCTATAAAGAAGGTACCACCTTAAAAGCTGCTGCTCTTAAATTGGGCTACCTCAATGAAAAAGAATATGACGCTTGGGTTAAACCTGAGAAGATGATTTAAAAAAGAATGTATTGGATTTGCAGGTTAAATTAACATGGTAAATCCAATACTTTTACTTCTAAAGAAACGAAAGACCATCGACCAAAGATGATAGGATCCGTAAATTTTGTATAAGGAATGTAAATTTATCTTGCCAGAAATCCCGATGTGAAGATCCCTAAATATTTCCTATATTTATAAGGTAATTAATCGATTTTAAGATGACCATAAGTACCATTCAATTGTGCATTAATGCACTTTTTAGACATGTTTGCCTTTTATTCCTAATGGTATGCTCACTTAATGTTGGCGCTCAATTCGCTGAAAGATCTGTAAACATTAATTTTGATGAGCTAAAATCAAGTATTCTTGTTGCACCGATGCAAAGGACTTTAGACATTAATTCAAGTCCTAGTAAAATAAACCTACCACTTCCAGATGGATCTAAGGAAGATTTTCATGTACTGGAATCTCCAATTATGTCTAAAGAATTTTCTAGAGAATTCCCACAGATAAAAACCTATAAAGTAATTAATAAGAAGGGCGACATTAGAGGGAGAATTACTTTAGGCAAAGAAGTGTTTTATGGAATTTTATTTTCCTCAAATGGGATGATAACGATCAATCCAATTCAGCCAGAGAATAACGGCAATAAGTATAGGGTAACTTTGGGTGAAAACCCAGAACAAGATAATATAGGGACTCATATTTGCAATGCTGCCGACCATAATCAGCAAAAAGCTAGTGCGCCAAAAAGAAGTGCATCAGCCCCAACATTTTCAAATGGATCTGATTTAAGAAAGTATAAATTGGCTATTGTCTGTACGGGTGAATTTTATCAAGCTAATGGCGCCAACAGTGCTTCAGTGAATACAGTAATTACAAATTCAGTAAACGGAATTCAAGCATTTTTTGAAAAAGAACTGGCAGTGGAATTTATTTTACAAACCCCTTTCTTGTATACAAATCCAAGCACAGATCCTTTTGTTCCAGGACCCAGTAGAGTTATTATGGCAGCAGATGCGATCCACCTTAATTTTGCAGTCGGAGATTATGATTTAGGGCACGTCTTCCATGATTCAGATCAAGCTCCAGATGAATTATTTGGAGGAGGAGTTGCCGGTTTAGGAGTGCTATGTAAAAACATTTTTCCAAGTAATGCAAACGGTTATTGGAAAGGAAGAGGTTGGAGTGGAGCTGATGACAATACCTTGGCCTCATGGTATAGATTAGCTGCACATGAGTTTGGACATATGTTTGGAGCAACGCATACTTTTAATGGAAATCAATTGAATTGTAACGCCCCGAATCACCCAGAAAATAATGCATATGAAATTGGTAGTGGGACTACAATGATGTCTTACAGAAACCTTTGTGGGGCTGGTCAGAATGTTCCATCTAACGGAACAGGAGATGATTACTTTCATAATAATTCGTTGCAACTGATGATAGATACCATGATTTCAGTTTCATGTTCATCAATAAGTTCGACTGGAAATACTCCTCCCATTGCAAATGCCGGATCAAATTACACAATACCTAAATCTACCCCTTTTGAATTAACAGGTAGTGCTACAGATGCAGATGGTGATGCTTTGACTTTTACTTGGGAACAGTACAATGAAGACGATGAAGTTTATGGCCCAAATAGTGTTGCAACGCATGGGAAAATTGGAGCAGCTGCAGCCAGCGATTCTGGGGCACCGCTTTTTAAATCTTCTCCTCCCAGTTCATCTCCTTCACGCGTTTTTCCTACTTGGTCATTAATAGCTGTAGGAAATAATAATGCTCAAGATTTTGAAGCCCTACCTACAGTGGCGAGGAACATGAATTTTAAATTGACGGTAAGGGACAACAACATTTTAGGAGGCGGTTTGTCTGATGATGACATGTCAATTGTTGTCAATGGTAATACCGGACCTTTTGAATTGACTTCACAAAATTCGACAACAACTTGGATTGCAAATGGAACCAATACAGCAACAATTTCTTGGAATGTAAATGGAACAAATGCCGCCCCAATAAATGCTAGCAATGTTGATATTTTTTTCTCTGTTGATGGCGGAGAAACTTTTCCTTTTACATTAGCAACTGCTGTAACTAATGATGGAAGCCATGTGATAAATATTCCTTTTTACCCAACATCAATTGGTCGAGTAAAAGTCAAAGCTACAAACAATATCTTCTTCGATGTCAACAATGCAAACATAGAAATAAGCTCGCCGACATGTAGTGCATTTGGATCTACTTTTTCACCTGCTGCAAATGTATCTGCTAATGAAGGAAGTTCTGATTTAAATTTGTCATTGACACCAAATTACGGGCTTGTTTTAAACAGTGTTACTGGAACGTTGTCAGCTAATGATCCTGCTTCAACCTTAGCTGTTGAAGATGCAACGGGTGGTTGTTTGAATTTTAATGGAAATGTCACAGTCTATGATCAATATGAATTTCAAGTTGATGCAAGTGGGACTTATACATTTACAAGAACAGCACTTGGACCTATGTTGAGTTTGTATGAAATTTCTTTCAATGGAGGAGCTGTCTGTACCAATTTTTTAGGATCGAATGGAATATTTAATGGCGTTAATGTTTCTGTTGATAATGATGTAAGTGCTAGTTTGAATGCTGGACAAACTTATTTTTTAGTCGTTTCATCCTTTGGTGCTACCTCACCAACTTTACCTCACGCCTACACAGTTAATGCTAGTGGGCCAGGAACAGTTTATGATGGCCCAGTTCCACCTGGAGCAGGATACGATTACACATTTGTTGCAGTTGATCAAAATACTTCTTCAATCCATGGCTATGATTCTAACGGAAACTTTTCAAATGTGAGCAACTTTCCTGCAGGAGATTACAAAGTTTATGGACTTTCTTATGCAAGTGGGGCTAGCTTGCCAATTGTAGGTACATCAATGACTACTCTCCAATCTAATCTTGCTAATCTAAATCCTTGTGCAAACCTAAGTACAAATTGCATCTCTTTAGAAATCATCGGCTCATGTCCTCCTAATTTTATAAGCGCAAATGCATTAAGTGGGACCGTCAATTCTATAGAAGATTATGAAACCAATGGAGACATTGAATCAACCCAAATCTTGCAGAGCAATGCAAAAGTAGATTATGATTCTGCCAATGGAATAGAATTAAAACCTGGTTTTGAAGTTAAATTAGGGGCTGAGTTTTGTGCTTTAATAGATGGATGCAATGCTGGAATGGGAGGTATTAATCTTAAAGAAGACAAAGACAGAAGAAAAAAGGATAAAAAAGACAAAAGCTTAAAAAGAAAGCGCTTGAAAAAGTAAGCTATTACGTATCTTGTTTCTAAATGAGAAATGTATTTTACTTTTGTCTACTGACCTTAGTGTTTTCTTGTCAAGAAGACGAGGGTATGGATAATATAGACCCTTCAATAAAAGCAGGTCAAATTGATAATTTCAAAGTTTTGTTAGAAAATAGATCTTTGGATAATAATCTTTTGTTAAGTGTAATTGATGAAAATGATTTTTATTTATTAGGCTATGAAAGAGAACAAGATATTTTAATGCCCAAAGAAATTGTAGAAGATTTCATACTTTCAAAAAATTCTTGGCAGGCTGTTTTTACATTTTGTAACGATTCAATAGTGTCTTTACCTTATCGAGGAGATGCATTTCTTGTTTCTGAGGAAAGTCTCGTTTTAAATCCTTTTAAAATAGCACCTTTATCTGTTTTAGCTACTTTCGAAACACCAACACAAGGGTACATCAAAACCAGAGTCTTAGGAAAGGAAAAAGGAGGAATTACTTTTGAAAAAATGCATGAATCCTTATCTAGCCTGCATGAAATTCCAATTTATGGTTTGTACCAAGATTTTGAAAATACCATTGAAGTTATTTTTACAGATAAATTTGGTAACGAAAGGAATAAGCAAAGTTTTACTATTGAGACAGAAAAAGTTGAATTCCGTTCTGAGCTTGAAGTCATGGTAAATAATTTACCGAAAGAAGAACAAACAAATCTATATTTCACCTCAGTTACACCTGCAGCTTATGACACACAAGGTGAACTAAGATGGTGGTTGGATCACAGAAAGTATAGAGGTTACCCCACAAAGGATGGGCACATTATGATTCAACTTACAGGTGATAGACAAGCCGAAAACGGAGAGCTTGAATACATTACAAAAATGGGAAACATTATTAATGTTTATACTATACCTAATGGAGTGCATCACGAAGTTTGGCAAAAAGAAGCAGGAGGTAATTTTCTTCTAGGGTCTAGCATCGGAGGAACGGAGCCAGGATTTTCTTTCCATGATGACGATACAGAAGATTTACTATTAGAGATAGACATCAACAGTAGAGCAATTGTCAAGGAATGGAATATGCGAGAACTTTTCGATTTTGATCGCGAAAGGTTTTGGTATGAATTAGACAATGATTGGTTTCATATGAATTCGATTGCTTATGATCCAAATGACAATTCATTATTAATTTCTTCAAGACATCAAGCGTTTGTAGCCAAAATTGGTTACGATGATAAAAAGGTTAAATGGATTTTAGGTACACATGAAAGATGGACAGATGAACACAAGGACCTTCTTTTGGAGCCTTTAAATTTTGATACGAGTGTAGACCCAAATCAAGATTGGGTATATGGACAACATTCACCAAGGGTCACAGCTAATGGGAACATTCTTATCTATGATAATGGAATGGACAGGCCAGGCTTTGATCCTGACGGAACTTTTAATAAAGCCGGAGGATATGTCCGAGCTGTTGAATTTAAGGTGGACGAACAGAATAAAACGGTTGAGAAAATTTGGGAACACATTCCTTATGATAAAACGGTGTGGTCAAAAGCAGTAGGAAGCATAGAAGAAAAGCCAAACGGGAATATACTTCAAGGACACGGCATTGTTTCTAATAACTTTCGTCAAATTTTAGAGGTGGATAAACAAGGCAATGTCTTGTTTCAAGCTAGAGTCCTAGATTCCGAAAATTTTTACCGGATCTATTCATTCTCTTTTTAAACATAATGACTAAACCAGAACTAGATTAATTTGCTATTCCAAGAACATTGGTATATCTTTGCGCATCCTAGGCAAAGGCCTAATTTTATTAAGAAAAATATCGTTTTTTCATTAAAATTTGACTTATGGATGCTCTGAAAGAGTATACCATCCCGATAAAAGGACTCGGAATTGGTACCCATCACTTCAAATTTGATCTTGACAAGACTTTTTTTAGTCATTTTGAAGAATCTCCAATCTTAGATTGTAAGCTCAAAATGGAACTTATGTTGGATAAAAGACCTGAGATGATCATCTTAGAGTTTATAACAGCAGGAACCATGCAGACACCTTGCGATAGATGTTTGGAAGAAATTGCACTTCCTTTGCAAGGAGAGCATCAAGTGATTCTAAAAATAGCTGAAAATGCAGGTGAAGATGATAACCTAATTGTATACATTACGCAAGCACTTACAGAATTTAATGTAGCTAAGTATTTATATGAATTTGCTATCCTCTCCATTCCTATTGTTAAAATTGATGAAGAAGGTCATGAATGTGATGATGAAATTCTAGCTATTTTAGACAGAAGAGGAAGAGACAAAGAAAGGGATGAAAGTTCCAATCCCATTTGGGATGAATTAAAAGGATTTAAAGACAATTGATTTTATAACATATAAAATATTTGATTATGGCACATCCTAAGAGTCGTATTTCAAAACAGAGAAAGAGAAAGAGAAGAACGCACAAAAAAGCGCCTATCACTCCTTTAACTACTTGCCAAACAACTGGCGAGAAGCATCGTATGCATAGAGCTTACGAAGTCGACGGCAACTTATACTATAATGGTAAAGTGCTAGTGGCAGCTGAAGTAGATACTGAAGAATAAAGACTTTTTGAAGATATTATAGAAAGCTCCCATCCACTAATTTTGGATGTGGAGCTTTTTGTATTTAAACCCAAATCATGAAAGAAATAATCGTCAGCCCTAAAGCTCCTGCTCCCGTAGGTCCTTATAATCAAGCAACCAAATTTGGAAACACCTTGTACGTTTCTGGCCAAATAGCCATAGATGCTGAAAGTGGAAAACTTTTGACAACAAACATCGAAGAAGAAACTCACCAAGTAATGAAAAATCTTCAATTCATTCTTAATGAAGCAGGATTGACTTTTGAACATGTATTGAAGTGCTCATGTTTTGTCAGCGATATGAATATGTATAGCAGAATAAATGCTGTTTATGCTCAATACTTTGATGAAAATACAGCTCCTGCAAGAGAATTAGTAGAAGTAGCGAACTTACCTAAGTTTGTAAATGTTGAAATATCTCTTATTGCTGCATACTATTAATTTGTAGCTTTAATTTGTACTTAGTAACAATCGGTGAAAGAATTAAAAATGAAAAAAGTATTAAGTTGTATTCAGCCTACAGGTAATATGCACTTTGGCAATTATTTTGGGGCAGTTAAAAATTATGTTGATCTGCAGAAGGATTATAATTGTGTCTATGGCGTAGTGGATTATCATGCCATGACCGCACCTTATAATCCAGTAAAGTTGAGACAAAATACCTGGGAGATGATTTTTAATCTTCTCGCAGTAGGTGTTAAAGCTGAAAATTTATTTATCCAATCGCTCATTCCTGAGCACGCAGAGTTAGGATGGATTTTTAATTGTTATTGTTCTTATGGACAGTTAACTCGAATGACACAATTTAAAGACAAGTCTAGCACTACTGGTAAAAGTGATGATGGATTCATTTCTGCTGGATTATTAGGATATCCAGTCCTACAAGCAGCTGATATTTTGATATATAAAGCTGATTTTGTCCCAGTTGGAAAAGATCAAGAACAACACTTAGAGCTGACTAGAAACATTGCAGAAAGATTTAATAAACAAGTAGGCAAAGATTATTTTGTACTCCCTGAAACGCTTTATACAGAAACACCCAAAGTGCTTTCAACAGCTGATCCAAGTAAAAAGATGAGCAAAAGTGCCGGAGATAAACATTACATCTCAGTATTTGAAAAAGAAGAAGTCATTCGAAAAAAAATTAAGTCAGCAGTCACAGATGCAGGAGATACCCCTGAAGGTGAAATGAGCGCTGGGGTTAATAATTTATTTACTATACTAAAAGCTTCAGGAAAAATAGAAGCCCACAATGCTTTAATGGAGGATTTTAACAACAATGCCCTTAAATATGTGGATCTTAAAAACGCTGTAGCTGATGGCTTAATGACTTTGACAGATAAATTTAATGCTAAAAAATCCGAAATTATTTCAGATAAAAAGAACATTAAAAACCAGATAAAAGCTTCATCTAATGAAATAAGAAAACGTGCGCAAGAAACAGTCAAAGAAGTTAAAGATTTAGCTGGTTTGATTAATATAAAATTTTGAACAACTCAAACTTTTGAAGATTAATACATGAAGATAATTTGTATAGGAAGAAATTACATAGACCATGCAAAGGAATTAAAAAATCCAGTTCCAAAAAAACCGCTGGTTTTTATGAAACCTCCTTCGGCCTTATTGATCAATAATAAACCGCTTTATTATCCCGAATTTACCAAGGACCTACATTACGAATTAGAAGTAGTGCTTAAAATAGCAAAAAACGGAAGGCACGTTCAAGATGAATTTGCTTCTGACTATTACGATCAAGTAGCCTTAGGCATTGATTTTACAGCTAGAGACGTGCAAGCTAAATGCAAAGAAAAAGGCCATCCATGGGAAATTGCAAAAGGATTCGACAACTCTGCCGCCTTGAGTAACTTTGTTAATTTAAGTAAGCTACCTGATCCTAAAGCCATTAAATTTCAAATGAAAAGGAATGGAAAATTGGTTCAAAACGGTAATACCAAAGATTTGATTTTCTCTTTCGATTACATTATTAGCTACGTTTCTCAGTATTTCAAGCTTCAACAAGGCGACATTATATATACAGGAACACCTGCAGGTGTAGGCCCAGTCCAAATTGGAGATGTCTTGGAAGGCTTTCTGGAAGGAGATAAATTATTAGAAACTTCAATAAAATAGAATATAAAGAGAATAATATATAAACAATCTTTACTTTTGCGTCAAATTTAGAACATTAAAACAAATTCAATATGCCATATTTATTTACATCTGAGTCTGTTTCAGAAGGACATCCAGATAAAGTAGCAGATCAGATTTCTGATGCGCTAGTAGATCACTTCATTGCTTTTGATCCTAATTCAAAAGTTGCATGTGAAACTTTAGTGACTACAGGTCAAGTAGTACTTGCAGGAGAAGTAAAAACTAAAACCTACCTTGACGTTCAACAAATTGCTAGAAACGTTATTGAAAAAATCGGATACACGAAATCCGAATACATGTTTGAAGCAAAATCTTGTGGAGTTATTTCTTCCATTCATGAACAATCTCCTGACATCAACCAAGGAGTTGAAAGAAAGAAAAAACAGGAACAAGGTGCAGGTGACCAAGGAATGATGTTTGGTTACGCGACCAACGAGACCGAAAATTACATGCCATTAGCTCTGGACTTATCTCATAAGATACTTCAAATTATGGCTGACATCAGGAAAAAAGGAAAGCAAATGACTTACCTAAGACCAGATGCTAAATCTCAAGTAACGATACAATATTCAGACGACAATAAACCAATGAAAATCGACACCATTGTAGTGTCCACGCAACACGACGATTTTGCTGCAGATAAGAAAATGCTGGCAACGATCAAAAAAGATATCATCAGTATTGTTATTCCTAAAGTAAGAGCAAAGTGTAAAGCTTCCATTAAGAAATTATTCAACAATAAAATAAAGTTTCACATCAATCCAACTGGTAAGTTTGTCATCGGTGGTCCTCATGGAGATACTGGTTTAACAGGAAGAAAAATCATCGTAGATACTTATGGTGGAAAAGGTGCTCATGGTGGTGGTGCGTTCTCAGGAAAAGATCCTTCTAAAGTTGATAGATCTGCCGCTTATGCAACAAGACACATCGCTAAAAACTTAGTCGCTGCAGGTGTATGCGAAGAAGTTTTGGTTCAAGTATCTTATGCTATCGGTGTAGCAAAACCTACAAATATCTATGTTAATACTTACGGCACTGCAAAAGTTAAAATGTCTGACTCTGCCATTGCTAAAAAAGTAGAAAAAGTTTTTGATATGAGACCTTACTTTATTGAGCAAAGGTTGAAGTTGAGAACTCCTATTTATTCTGATTCAGCAGCTTACGGCCATATGGGTCGTGTGCCTAAGAAAAAGAAAGTTACTTTTGTCAACGGCTCAGGTAAGAAAAAGGTAATGAATGTAGAAACATTCACTTGGGAGAAACTTGATTACGTAAAGCAGGTAAAAGCAGCTTTTAAAATCAAATAGATTTTTTTAAACCAAAAACCACTTTGTGAATATTATTTGGATAATAGATGCTTTTATTATTCTTGTTTGGTTGTATGTAATTTACATCCTGACAAATTTTTTATTCTTCAGTTTTAGAATTAAATACCTGGAAGAAAATCCAGATAAAAATACTTTTAAAATACCCATGGTCTCATTGGCCGTGGGTGTTCTTGTTTTATTAACCTGGCTCATTAAGCCTGATCCTATTAGAGGTCACGAAGAGCATCTCCTTATGTTGTTCGTTCCTTTATTCATACTAGATGGCCTCCTGCCATTTTTTATGAGAAAAAAGATTTACTTTTCAAAAAGATACATTTTTAGGCACGAAGATTTTACTAGATATATTCCGACCAAAAGAATTTCAAGAGTTGAGCGAAAAAGAGAAAGCTTATCCATAATTGATCACCAATCCATCAGTCCAATGTTTAAGTTCTATAAAAAGGATTACTCTAAAAAAGATTGGATAGCCTTAAATGAATTTTTTGATAAGTTTCACCATTCAAAAATTGTGGAATTTTATTAGCCTAAAATTCCTTAATGTTGATCAACTCTTCCATTGAACTAAGGTTGTATTTTGAAATCATGTTCTTAATATGAAAATCTACTGCAGTTCTGCTAATACTAAGAGTTTGAGAGATCTCTAAAGGATTTGCTTTTTTGTGAACAAGATTTAAAATATCCTTTTCTCTTTTTGATAAACTAGAGCCCTTAAATGCCGATTGATTTTTGTAAGTTTTAAATATTTCTTCTGTTTGCTTACTACCATTTTCACTGAGAAAATTTCCTCCTTCAGCGATTGTCCTTATTGCATTTACTAAAACGCCTTGACCGGCATTTTTAAGTACGTAGCCATCAGCTCCTTTCTTTACCATTAGTTTAATAATGCTAGGTTCGTCATGCATGCTTAATGCAATGATTTTTAAAGCTGGAAATGTTTTAGAAAATTTTTCACAAACTATTGCACCAGAAGTTTTTCCTAAATTAATATCTAGTAATAAAATATCGACGTTTAATTTTTTAAGATCGGTTTCAGCATCTTCCATGTTTAGTGCCTGGCCTATGCATTCAATGTCTTGTTCTGAGCTGAGCAATAACTTTATGCCTTCAAGTACCATTGGCTGGTCGTCTAGAATATAAATGTTTATCATTTGATTTCTTGTTTAGGGATTTCCAATGTAATTGTAGTGCCTTTCCCTAGAATCGACTCATATGCTAATTTACCATTTAAAAACCTTACCCGCGAATCCAAGTTTTTTAATCCTAGACCATTCATAGTTTTTGCTTTTTCAACATTAAAACCTAAACCATTGTCTTCTATGAGTAAACTGAAATAATTTTTATTCGAATCAGCATGAATTAAAACGTAATCGGCATTAGCATGTTTTTGAATGTTGTTAATACATTCTTGTATGATTCGATAAATAATCAATGCATGTTTTTCTTCCATCATCTCATAGGAATCGTTGACATAAACCTCACAATCTATGCCTTGAAAGGATAATTGTTCTTTAATGTCTTCAATGGCACCTTTTAGCCCAGAAATTTTGAGGGCATTAGGCGTCATGTTTTTTGCAATCCGCCTTACTTCAGAACAAGCTTCATCTATAAGTACATTTGTTTTGTGGTACACTGGATCTTTTTTATTAAACTTGAGATCTAAAGCATGAAAGTGTGCTTTAATGTTAGTTAATAGTCCACCAAGGCCATCGTGAAGATCGCCAGCTATTCTCCTTCGCTCACTTTCTTGACCTTCAACCATTGAATTTAAAGCAATCAATTTCTTCTCCTGATTCAATTTAAGAATCTTCTGTTCTTGAATTTGCTTATTCTTTTTGCTTAAATTCTTTTGATAGTTTAATCGATTTCTAAACAAGAAGAATCCTGCAATGCCTAAACCAGCAAGAAAAAGGAGTATAACACTCAAAATGTTTTTCTCGATTCGCTGATCTTGAATCTTTATTTTTTGCTCTAAAATTTTGTTTTCTTTTTCTTGAGATTCGTACAGGGTTTGATGATCTATTGTTAAACGTAAATTTTCAAAGTTGTAGAGCTCATCACTTACTTTTTCATAAAGCTTAAAATATTTAAGCTCTGCCTGTACATCATTTAGTGCTCGAGAAAGATTTATCAGTTCTTTTAAACTGTTCTTTTGATCATTTAAATTATTATATTCAATTGATAATTTATAAGCTTCAGAGGCATATCTTTCCGCAAAATCCAATTTATCTAATGCTCTATATGATTTAGTCAATGTTAAAAGCGCATCAAATTTTTGCCTAGGTCTTAAAATTCCTTTTCGAATCTGCAAACTTTCATCTAAAGCAGCAAGGGCTTTTTCGTATTCTTTTTCTCTGTAATAGACTTCACCAAGATGCGCCATGGTTGTACCTTCCATGATTTTTATATTTGCCGTTCTTGCTTCTTCCAATGACTTTTGATAGTATTCCTTACTCTTTTGTAATTGGTTTAAATTTCGATACGCCGTACCTATCAATTGACTTAATTTTGGATTCGGTTTTTCTATTTTATCTCTTAGGTATTGACTTTTAAAATAATAACTAAGTGCATCTTCATACCTTTTTAAGCTTGATAAAGTTTTCCCTATTTGTAAGTAAGAATAGGCAATCCTCCCAGTGTCTCTATCTTGCTGTTTTAAGGCTAAGGCTTTGAAATGAGTTTGCAATGCTGAAGAATTCAATCCTTCATACATTTGAATCATCGCATTTAATGTTAATGTAGCGCCATAAGCTCCATGCCACAAGCTATCTTTTGTCTCATTTATGTATTCAAGGACTTCATTATTCTGTGCTTTTCCTTTAGGTATATCATGAAGATTCTGAACATAAAACCAAGCTAAATCATTTTTGGTTTTCATCAGTTCTAATGGTTCACCTGACTTTTTTAGACTATCTAATTTTTTTAGATAATTTTGTTCCTTATTCTTCATGGAGAGAAAAAGCTCATCTTCTATGCTCGCTTCATCATTGATTTGCGCTAAAAGATTATGCTGAAGTAGGCATAATACCAGTAATATTACACCAAATTTGCATTTGAATATGTTTAGGTTTGGTAACATCGAGAGACAAGTTAGATAATTAATTTTTCCTGTGGTTCATGGGATTCAGTGATTTTTAGTTATAGCTTAATTTGGCATTCTTGGCTAAAGTCTAAAATGTTGATGATTTTACTTTTATTCGTCATGGCTTTTATACATCTTTGCCATATGCTTAATTGCATAAGTTCTTTAAATTAATTTTTAATTACTTATCAAGAAAGGTGGAGGGGTCGGCCCTTTGAAGCCTTAGCAACCACTCTTTATGGGAAAGGTGCTAATTCCTACCTCAATTAATTGAGGAGAGATGAGTTTGGAATAGGTTATCTCTATATACCTATCTACCATTCCTGATAAGTTAAATCAAACAGGAATGAAAATTTCAATCAAAAAAACTAAAAAAGATTTCGCTTTCATCGCAGACAATGATGAAGTAAAGATTCTTTTGTGCGCTGGCCCAAAGCTAGAAGTAGGCAATACAGGCTTTCGACCAATGCAGATGCTCTTGGCATCTTTAGGCGGATGTATGTCTATCGACATCATGATGATCTTAAAGAAGCAAAGGCAAAAGGTAGATTCTTATCAAGTAAATGTAATTGGCGAAAGAGTAGATGCTATCCCGGCTGTATTCAAAAACATCACCATTGAAGTCCATATACAAGGAGATGTTAAAGAAGAAAAATTACAACAAGCAATCAAATTGAGTGAAGAAAAGTATTGCTCTGTTCATCACATGATTAATAAAGAAGTGAAAATTGTAAGCAAGTACTTTTTAAATCAAACATCGTGAATCATTTCGAGACCAAGCCATTACTTACATTCCGCTACTAAGTACATAGATGGACAGGGTAGGGTACTTGGTGGCGCAATCCTTGGAGATGAAAAGGTGGTGGCTCTATGTTATGATTTTATAAGAAGAACAGGAGCTTGTCTTTCTCCATTGGAGATTTAGACGTTGACTCAATGATTTTAAAAGTGAGCTTATCCTTTGTAAAAAAATCTTCTCCAATTGGACAGTTGGAAAATGCTGATTCGATTTTTGAAATCTATACAACTTTTTATGGTGATCAGGTTATGACCGTTCAAGGAACTGGTGCAGGGGCTCATGTTACTGCTGGAGGAGTTTACACTGATCTTTTGAGGATTGGTAGAAAATTATAATCTCAACAATTTTTATTTCTTGATTCTAACTCGTAAATTAATAATCACTTAAACAAAAATTTAACTAAAACTATGGAGAAAATTCTAGACGATATAAATTTCGAAGGCGAATCAATACAGTCATTTAGAGATGCTTCGACAGGTCAAAGATTTGTTAATTATTTAATAGATGCACTAATCCTTTATGGGGTTTCAGAGTTGCTAAGTAAACTTTTTTTTGTTTCCTTTAGTGCTAATTATTTAGATGCTGGAAATGATACCTTCCTTTTATTTCTTGCCATCTTTATAAATTACGGTATACTTGTTTTGTACTATACTTGTTTTGAAGCATTTCTGAAAGGAAAAACTCCAGGAAAATATTTGACAAAGACTAGAGCTGTAATGGATGACGATAGCGTGATAAAATTTAATCCCGCCTTGCTAAGAAATTTTATTAGGATTGTCCCTTTTGAACCCTTTTCTTTTTTTGGTTCTACTGGAAGAGGCTGGCATGATAGATGGTCAGATACCAAAGTTATCGTAGACGATAATTGGAGTGAATCTACATACATCTAAAACACTTTCGCCAAAGCGAAAGTGTTTTAGATCATTTGTTTAAATCTTGACAAGTTTTAAACTTTTTAAGTGGCCATCTATGTTTAAGATTACATAATATATACCTGTTGGTACCGCATAACCAAGTTCGTTTGTACCGTCCCAGATAAACTCAAAAATCCCTGATTTAAGATCTTCAGTTATATTTTTTTCTAAAAGAATATTTCCTAAAGCATCCGCTATTTTCAAAGAAGCGTTATTTGTGCTTTGTCCTTCCTTTAAAATAATACTTATTTTACAAAAGTCATGAAAAGGATTAGGGCCTGCGGTAAATGATTCTACTTTTTCATCTTGATCACTATCTTGAGATTCTTCTACTTCGTCTACTGCAGTAAAGATACCATCTTCAATATCCCAACAACCGACACAAGGCTCTCCACCTTCCGTCAAATCTAAAGCTAGGTATGCTGTATACTTAGAAAGTACTCTTTCTTTAATGCTAAGATCAATGATCTTTTTGATTTCATTTTCTCCAAATGCTAGTGATTCTAATTGCCTGATATGATTTCCAAACCAAGCTTCTCTATTCAATGAATCCGCTTCTAGAATATCTTCTTCTTCTAGAAAAGTATTTTCATGTATGACCTCGCTATCTATTAAAGAAGAAAATTGAATGCTTATATTTCCTTCTCCTACGAATTTACCTATTTCAATGATAGGCCTGTTAGCATTGAAGGATTGCCCATGTGCAGATTGGTAATATTTATTATAAAGTAATCCATTGTCCATTTGAGCATGAAAATCATAATAGTATTCTTCTTCTTGCAAAACATCATCCATCAAAGTCGATGCATCTAGAAAAGGATTGCCAGAAGCTTCAAAAAAACCAGTGTAAGTACCACCTGTCAAACGACTGATTTCTTCAAGAAAAGATTTGTTGCTTTGATAGTAATTTAAGTTGTTTCCGCAATTAAAATAGATTTCATTTTCTTGAGTTCTGTAATTAATGACATTAATTGGAGTAAGCCTATCTTCCATAAGATCATTGATCAACGATTTTATTTTAATTTGATCAGAACTGTTAAATATTTTTGATCCTGAAAGTAAGATAATTTCAGCATCCTCATCCTTTTCATTAATAAAGTTGATGGCATGGCTTAAGCTGTTTTCTAAATCACTTTTGCTCGTAAATCCATCAGGGAATTTTTGGAATTCTTTTTCAATAGAAATGGGATCTCCTGGAATCCAATTGTAGTTTAAATAGTAAGTATTTTCAGTAGAAGGAAAGATCAAATTAAATTTATCGTTTGAATTTAATTTTTCCTTACAAATGTTTGTCACATGATCATAAAGTGCTTTTCCGGTGATTTTACTTGCATCTTCCAAATGGTCAACAATGAACATCACGTTTTTGCCACTTGTTTCGATTTCAGGCGGAAAGTAAGCAAGTTGATAAAAATTATGATCTGCTTCTTCTCTTGATTGAAAATATACATTATCATATTTAAGGGGACTATCAAAAACTAAGTTTAAAGGTTTGTCCAATGCTTCTCCGGGTATTTTTACTGCAAAAGCAGGCCCAATTGGTAGGGTAGTCTCTGTGAAGTCTAGATTTTCTTGGCCACGAATTCTTGGGTTTTCCCATTTTGAATCTTCTAAAGTGTATATCCTAAATGTACTTAAAGGTTGAAATGATGTTTTCAAAATTTCTGTAGGTATCCATGCATGTACTGTTTCTTTTCCCCAATTTGCAGGAACTAAGTAAGAGATTTTAATTTTTCTTGTTTGACCGATTTGAATTGGATAAATTCTAATCTGATAATTTCCATTATCTTTTCGATACAAAATTGACGGATCTGTTTGTCTGTCTACTATATCTTCATAAGTTTCCAATGCACTATAGTAATCTAATACATCTGCTCTTACAATGGTTTCTCCATCAAGCATCCATAACCAAGAATCATAAATTATCGATCCTTCTGGTAAGGTAAAGTCAAGTATGAGTTCTAATAAATCTTCTTCGGGAAAATTAGAATCATCGGCTGATAAAGTAAGGACCATGCCTACTTCCATGTAGGCTCCTTTTGGGGTGATAATAAAATCTGCGTTTACGATCGAAGCTGGCTCATTCTCTGATCCAAACCAATTTGGATTGTCAACATATAAATAGTTTTGCGAGAATAAAAAATTGCAATTGAGAAGTAATAGGAAGCTGAAAAGTGCGTGATATTTTTTCATAAGCTAATAGGTTTTGCTCAGAGATGGAAAGATATTCTGCTCTGAAATTTTGAGAAACTGATCATTCAAAAATATATTAATCTCAAAAAGCTGCTTGGTGATATGATTGAATTGCTAATTGTTTGTCATTTAAACAATGGGCTTTGCAAGATAACTTGCAATTGAAATGACAAGTACTTATCATTTCAATAAAGGGTATTGATAATGAAATTTGTTTGACAAATTGAAAACTAGTAATTTAAAGTACTAATCTTCAAAGGTGCTTATTATGAAAATCAAATTTATCTTTCTTTTTGTCTTTCTTTCCGCTGGATTCAACTTTATCAAGGCCTCACACAATCTTGCAGGAGAAATAACATATCGACAAGTTGGTGCAAAATCAATCTTAGCTAGTATAAACACTTTTTCTGATGGGCTTTCTCCAGCAGATCGAGATAGCTTAAGAATTTGTTGGGGGGATGGAGAATGCGAATATCTAATTCGAGTTAATGGCATCGACGAAAATATGAATGGGGTACCAGATGGGGTATTAGTTGAAAATGATTATAGGTATAATCTTTATGTAGGCCAGCATGAATATGATAATCTTGGGACCTATACTTTAAGTATGGCCGATCCAAATAGACAAGGAGATATTTTGAATGTTAATTACCCGCAATCAGACATGATTAATTTTTTCTTGGAAACAGATGTTTATTTAAGTATGGATAAAAATGATTCTCCTGTTCTTTATGAACGACCTCTAGACGTAGGTTTTATTAACTCACCATTTATTCATATTCCAAATGCTTTCGATGAAGAAGGAGATCGCATAGAATATGCTTTGATTCCTCCATTGATGAATAACGGATTAGATGCACTTAATTATGTCAATGTTGATCAGATAATGCCCGGTGCTAATAATACCATCAGTATTGATTCAGAAACAGGATTGATTTTATGGGATTCACCTCAAATAGCGGGAGCTTATGTAATAGCTGTAGAAATCAAAACATATAGAAATGGAGTTTTGAATGGGAGGATTATACGCGATATGCAAATTGAAGTAGCCGAAGATGAAAATCTATTACCAAACATCAGCCACAATAAGCCTTCATCCGATCTAGTCATAGAAGTGCAAGCTGAAGAAACCATAGATCTAGTTATAGTTGGTGATGATGAAGGAAATAATGGGGCAATAAATTTATCAAGTTCGAGTCCGCTTTATTCAAGGAGCAGCATGCCCGCTGTCTTCAATATGAATGGTCTTCCAGGTTATGGAGATTTCAAATGGACGGTCACTGAAGAATTGGTCAGAGAAGAACCTTATCAAATTGTCTTCCAATGTACTGATAGCCTTGGTTATGCAAACTTTGCTTTGTTTAGGTATAAAGTGGTTTCGAGCACTAATATTAAATCGGCACAAAAGCTAAATGAGCAGATAAAAGTATTCCCTAATCCTGTTGCTAATGTGTTGAACATTGTTCTAAAAGAATCAAAGCTCATAGATTATCAACTTTTGAATTACAATTCAGAGATTGTAAGAGAAGGTAAAGTTGATTACTATGGTCGCCTTTCGTTGGAGGGACTGAATAATGGAATTTATTTACTTAAATTTTCTAATGGAGCCTATAAATTGATTTTTAAAAATTAACAATGCATCAATTTTAATTTTTCATAATCTATTTTTGAATGATGTCTAGGATCTCTAGGAATTAAATCAACTAATTTTATTTCCTTAATACCACTAGGCAAGAGCTTCTTTATTTTTGTAAGAATTAATTCTTTGTTAGAGTTTGACTTAGTTTCAGCAAGAATCATGAGCCCATCATTTTTTTGCAGAATGGTTCCAATGCTGATCTCGTTTATTTCTTGCAAGCGCCCTTCTAGGACAAAAGGTGACAAGTACTCTCCATTGCTTTGTTTAATTAATTGTTTCGTTCGACCACATAGATACAATTTGCCTTCTTTATCTACAAAACCACTATCTCCTGTCCTGTGCCACAATTTGTTACCTACCATTATTTTGTTTTGTTTCCAAGCATCAGGTGCTTTAAAATATGATTTTAAAACGTGGTCTCCTGATACAATGATTTCTCCGATTTCGCCTGCTTTCAACTCAAAATTATTTAGTTCATCCTTGCATTCAAAGTTTAAGGCTTCCATTTTTATTGGAATAATTTTCAATTCAGTTTTGTAGTACACACTTCCGACATTTAATCCTTTATTCAAAGTTTTTTCCGCCAAAAGTTTCTGTGCAGAGATAGAAGATATTGGTTCTGCCTCTGTTGAACCATAGACTATTTGGATATCTGTTGATGGAAATGCTGCTAAATAAGTTGAAGCTTCTTCAGGGAATACAGGGGCTCCACCTGTAAATAGATTTCTCAAAAATGGGAGTTCTATATTGTTTTGCAAACAATGCTCCGCTATTTTTTTTGCAAAAAAAGGTGAACTCGTTATTCTATTTACTTTATTTTTTAATAGTGTTTTTACCGTATTTGCTGCTTTAAATGTTTCTGGTTTTCTAGATGGGTAGTCTGCTATTATCGAACATGCACCTACTCCTAGATTACATAATAGGACGATCGGTAATACTGGCATAGCAACATCGCTTGCATAAGGTTTAATCTTGTCTTTTAATACCTTAAATTGTTCGTTTAAAAAAGAATGACTTCTTTGAGCGGCTTTTGGACTGCCAGTGCTACCAGTAGTAAAAGTAAGTAAAGCGGTATGTTCTTGAGGAACAAGTTCAATCCTTTCATCTGATTGATAATACTTATAAGCCCCTGGTTCTAACCACAATGGGATATTGTATAAAGGCTTAGAAATTAGAGCCATGGCTTTTAATTTCCAACCTCCAATAAAAGCTTTGCAATGAGCAAGTTCAGTACAATACTCTAGTCGCTTTTTACCAACCCATTCATCAAGAAAAACTGCTGTAGCTCCAATGTAGAATAAAGATAAAACAGAACGGTATAAATGAATGGACATAGGGATAAATACCATCACTCGATCTCCACTCTTAATTCCTTCATGTCGATAATAAGAAGCCATTTGTTTTACTTCCATAGCTAAATGCTTATAAGTAATTGAATTGTCTCCTTCAATCAAAGCTATATGGTTTGGATATTTTTCTGCAGCTTGTAAAAAGTGTTGGACTATATTATAAGTTGATTTCATGATTTATATTTTCAATGAAGTATTATTTTGGCTTATTTGAATTGACAAGGTTACATCAATGTTGGTGGCTCAACCCATTTCATAAGAAAGTAATTTATAAGTACTATAAAGTTCTGTCTTTTCAAAAAGCGATAACTTAACAGATGCATTGTCATCCCTCATTAAGGCATGAATAACATATTTGAATCCCTTTTCTTTCGCTTTCATTTGCACGTAATGACTCATAAACCAAGCTAATTTGTTGTATTTTTTATCCTTCTTTTTGGCAATGGTCTTTATTATGCATTTTTCTTTCTTTTTACATTTTAGATCTGGGAGCATGAACACAAAGCCTACCAATTCATCTTCAAGCTCTGCTAATAGAATAAGCTCTAAGTCCAATAAATGTAGTATTGATTTATACTTTGTTTTGAATGAATTAACATTAACTGGGCTATACAGTAATGAATTCTCAAATTCCTTTAAATTGAATCTAGCTAAGGAGTCAAGATCTTTGTCAATATTATTGTGATCTAAATGTCTAAACTTTATATTTTTATTTTCTAACTCTTTTCTGAGACCATTAATGTGATTGGAGTCGAAAAGTTCCAAATTTAAAATCCTTGATTGATAGGCTTGAAAATCTTTAAAACCAAATCCTTTCCAAAAATCAGGATACCAATGAGCTTGGCTTGGTTCCATAAAAAAATCTTTACTGCTGTTTTCTTTAAAGCGGTAGTTGTTCCAAGTTGAACCGTCAATAGGTCCATATATTTTCTTGATGCCTAATAGTGTTAAATCATGAATCGCACTATTTAATAATTGATTTGATAGTTCTATGTCTTGGATGCATTCGTATGCACCGAGAAAGGCGATCCCTTCTTTTATATAGTAATCATTTAAATAAATTCCTATTCTACCTAAGACAAGATCGACATCTGTAATAACATGCAAGGCATGAAGATGCTCTTTGGCAAAATTGTTTCTCCACTCCTTTGGAAATGATTTCAATACTGATTTGACAAGGTCTGGCTTATTTAATTTTATAATTTGCATAATGCGTTTTTATAGAATCATTAATATAATCGATGCAGTAACAGGTATGGTAATGTTGTCATAACCTTTGCCACTGATGGCTTCTGCCAAGCAAGTCCCTAAAGCGATAGTGAAGGCATTAATTATGACATGATCAAATTCAAAAATGCTTGTATTTGCAAGAAGTGCAAATGATATAATGAAACTTACAAGAAGGAATCCTAAAGAACCCATCAAGGTCTTATGCGATTTTCCAAGTTTAAATTTTCCAATAGGCAATTGTGTTCCAATAAAGCAAGCAAAGGGATCAGCAATTACCATTATTAGCAAAGGCAAATAATACATCATCGGATTTGATAATTCCAATGACACCCAAAACGAACAAAGAACAGCAATTGGGAAGTAAAATGAGCCTTTGCTTACCCTATCTATATTGTTTATCGAGGGTAAAAAATTAAACTTCTTGCTGAATAATAACATAGCAAAAAAAGAAGAGGTAAGCAATAGTACTGGTCCAATTGATTCAAAGAGCAAAGGGAAACTCATGGTGATTAATCCTGCAACAACATGTACAAGTTTTCTTGTCAATTCAGCATTGCAATTGAATTTGTGGTAGATGTATTCTGCCGTGGCAAATAGAAATAAAAAAATTCCAGAAAGATTTACTAGATTGATTATTTGAATATTCATTTTTTTTAGTTTTAGTTTTGTTTAAAATTAAGCTACTTTTTTTTCTAAGTGAAAACTTTTATAGAAGAAGCCTTTATCAGCATTTAAATCTTCTGCTGGTAACTTTAGTTTTTTTAATTGGCTATCATTTTCTGATAGAACTCTGTCTACCATTAAATTCCAATAGGCAATTTTTGCATTTGGATTTGATCCTTTTAATATATCTTTTTTTAGCTGCAGAAAATGATCATGATCTAAGTATTCAAAAATATTGGACAAGTTGAAATAATCGAATGAACCATGCTTTTCAAAAGCATCTTCTATTAAACCTTTTTGGCAAACTAACTTGTTTATATTTGCTTGAATGATCTTGTAATTCTCTTCTCGCACATAATGAGGTAAATTGTTTTCGAATTTTCCTTCTAAAGCAAAATCAAGGATATGATTATTTTGTGCATGAACACTTTTTAAATGATTTTCAGTCTTATTGAATATAAAATCACCAACAGAAAGGTCAACTTGTTTAAGAAAGATTGGATCCCTTCCTAACCAAGCCATTATTCTTTTACTGAAAAATATTTTGAATAGAAAATTCCATCTTCTATTGTTCCAGATATTTTGATAAAATGATCTTTGTGTTGCTTTGTCTTTAGTGCCTGTTAAAGTTTTAATGGTTTCTGCATTATGGATGTACGGCAAAATTTTCTGAGAAAATATTCTGAAGTAATTTTCAAATTTCCCACCGTAAATGATGCCGTTCTCAATGTTCTTTTTTTGGCCATTCCAATATGTCTTGCTTGATGTTGGTAATTGGCTTCTTAAGGCTTTGTACGTATTCCATCTATTTTTTTTATCCACTTCATTTTTAAAGCCAGTAAAATTTAAATAAGCCATTCTGGATAAATTCGCAATTGCAGTTTTTTTAAGTTCGATCAAATGTATTTGAACTGCACTTACATCTATTGCTAAAACCAATGCTGGGTCCTTAATTAAAAGCGAGAAGCTATTGTCTCCTGCAGACCCTATAGATAATACTTTCTTTCCTGCTTGTGGGTTTAATGCTTTCGTTAAAAGATCAGCATCTTCCCAACAATTTGCGTATCTAATGAATTCGAAATTGACACGATTTAATTTTGACATCTTTTAATGTTTTTTATTAATTCAAATATGCAGTGAAATGAGAGGCAGTATTTAATTCTTTTAAATACAGTCATATTTATATTTAGCTAATATCAATTAATGATTTTCACCTCACCAGTGCTGCCATCCATTTCCACGATATCGCCAGTTTTTAGTCTTTTAAGTAAGTCTGAAATCCCTACGATACAAGGGATACTCATTTCTCTAGCAACTATAGCAGAATGACTTAGGAGACTGCCTCTTTCGACTAGAATTGCACTCGCTGTTGGAAATAAGGCTACCCAACCTGGATCTGTGCTAGTCGTAACTAAAATATCTCCACCTAAAGAATTTATTTCACTTGGATCCTTAATGATTTGTACTTTACCTTTGACAACTCCAGGACAACAAGCAATACCTTTTATGTCCCCGTGGACTATTCTTTTTGTCGATGTTTTATAAAAATCATTAGTATGGTATACAGCCCCGTAAGTATTGATTCTTTCTGTAGGTGCTTCTGATTCTTTAAATCTTTTATCCGATTCTTTTCGAAGTTTTATAAGTTGCTTCAGATTTTCGTTTATGCTAGTACCTTTTATATAACTAAAGATTTCTTCTTGACTTAATAGAAAAATATCTCTTTCGTCTGAAATTATTCCTTCAGTATACCAATTTTTACCAATGGCTATAAAGATGTTTCTTACCATTGCAAAAGCTCTTGTTCTTTCAAATCTTAAATTTTCTCTGCCACTTACCAATTGACGAGCTTTCTTTAATGTGTATTTAAATATTATTTTTTTAAATAATTTTCCTTTAAGTTTTTTAGCTACAAATGCTTCAGCAGAATCTTTTAATTCACTTGTTTTTTCATTAGCATTTATGTTTTTCTCTACATAAGTTTTTATGATGTGGATTAGTAATTTAGGATCTTGCTTATAAGTAATGGTTTCAA
>CALDYJ010000032.1 GCA_937941095.1 uncultured Saprospiraceae bacterium
ATTAACACAAGATATGTGTAATTTTAATTCATTAATCAAAGGTCTAAAATTTAGTCCAGTTTTATGGGGGCTATAACAAAATAATTATGAAAGAGAAACACGAAGAGATAAAGGAGTATTACGGTAAAGAGCTAGCTAGAAGTGAGGATTTAAAAACCAATGCTTGCTGTACCTTAGAAGAACCGCCAGAATATATAAAAAAAGCTTTATCAAACATCCATGATGAAGTTCTACAAAAATATTACGGCTGTGGATTAGCAATCCCTAATAAATTAGAAGGGCTTCGTATCTTAGATTTAGGTTCTGGCAGCGGAAGAGATTGTTACATCTTATCACAACTAGTAGGACAAAATGGAGAGGTCATTGGTGTCGACATGACGGATGAACAACTAGAAGTAGCAAATAGGCACATAGATTACCATACAGAGAAATTTGGTTACAAATACGCAAATGTCAAATTTTTAAAAGGAAACATCGAAAAGCTAGAAGAGCTAAATTTAGAAGCCAATAGTTTTGATTTGATAATTTCAAATTGTGTGATAAACCTTGCACTCGATAAAGAGAAAGTACTTGCAGATGTTTATCAACTATTGAAACCTGGTGGAGAAATGTATTTTAGTGATGTTTACAGCGATCGTCGAATAAACGAAACATTGCAAAAAGACCCAATACTTTGGGGAGAATGTTTAAGTGGTGCCTTGTATTGGAATGATTTTTTACGCATTTCTCAGAAAGTTGGATTTACAGATCCTAGAAGTGTAAAAAATAATCCAATTAGCATTGAAAATAAAAATGTTCAAGAAAAATGTGGAGACATCCAATTTTATTCCGTTACCTACAGATTATGGAAAATAGATAAGCTTGAAGATAACTGTGAAGATTATGGCCAAGCAGTAGCTTACAAAGGAGACATAGATAATTGTGCAAACAGTTTTGATCTAGATGACCATCATAATTTTCCAAAAAACAAAGTCATACCGGTCTGTGGAAATACTTATGTAATGCTGCAAGATACTAGGTTTAAAGATCATTTCGAATTTTATGGTAGCTGGGATACTCATTATGGAATATTTGAGGGTTGTGGCGGGTCCATGCCTTTTGGTGCCAATGATAATAATCTAGAAAAGAGTAATTGTTGCTAAGTTTATTCCAATGAAGTTTAATTCTTTTCCGAACTATTTTTTAATTAGCCCAATGACTAAATTAATTAGAAAAAGGCACTGGCTTAAAATAAAGGAGCATAATAAAAATAGGTACGCATTTAAAGACCCATTTATATAATTGCTAAACAGACTAGTTACAATAAACAATAAAGTAAAAATCAAATGAAACAAAGTGAGCCATTTATTGAGCTTTCTCCTTCGAAACTGGTAATACAAAAAGCCATAAATCCCCATCAACAAACTAAACAACATACCGAGATGTAAATTTGCGATGACAAAATAAGTATCATGCAATTGTATATCTAAAGTATGATTGATCTTTATTAAAGAAATCAAAAGTATAATTGGAATACTAATGAAACAGATCATAAAGTGCTTTGTAAAATTAAATTTCACTGTGTTCCTTTAACTTAATCGAAAAATAAATTCTTTAATCTCCTTCCCCCTCCCATTTGCAAAAAAGTTCGATTCTCCTATTTTTTCGAATCTGTTTTTTTCTAATACTCTCATCGAACCAAAATTGTCATATGCCATTCTCCCAAAAATTGGTCTTGTCATTTCTTTCCTTAAAAACAAACTTACAGCTTTACTTGCATATCCTTTTCCCCATTGTGATTTCGCGATTGCATAAGTAATTTCTGCTGATTCTTCCATTAGATACTTCCCTACTACTCCGATAACTTCATCTTTTAATAAAACAGAATACATGTTGATCTGTTCTTTCTTCAACAAAGCTTTCCACTTCGTAATATAAGCGTCTTCATCGAAAGGATCTTTGGCAGTGAAGGCAGCCATGTAGATGGCTTTCTCATCTGCTTGAATGTCAAACAATGTTTTTAAATCTTCAACTATGGTCTTTCTTAATGTAATTTCCATCACTAAATTTAATAAAAAAAAGACCCATCAAGAAAGTCTTGATAGGTCCCATTTATTTTATTGAATAAAAAGTATTTGCTATTTCGTCAACAGCAATTCTCTATACTTTGGTAATGGCCAAAGTTCATCAGCAACCATCATTTCTAAAGCATCGCAATGCTCTCGAATCTCTTCAAAGTATGGCTTTACTTTTGCACAATAGGCTTTTGCTTTTTTCAAACCATCTTTCATTTTATTGGCTTTTCTTCTTTCATCTATCATCAATTCAACTTTCGATACTATTCCTGTGATGTGTGATGATATGCTTTCTATTAGATGCAATTGCTCTTTTGCATGCTTTTTATAAGATGAACCAAATATTTCTTTCAGACCTTTGACGTTTTTAATCAAGGTATTTTGATATTCAATGGCAGTCGGAACGATAAAGTTTCTAGCCAAATCTCCTAAGACTCTTCCTTCTATTTGAAGCCTCATCATGTACTCTTCTAATTCAATTTCATACCTTGCTTCAGATTCAATGTGTGAAAGAATGTTGTGCTTTTCAAATAATTTAATGTTCTTTTTATCCATTTTGATGGCTAAAGCTTCAGGTGTATTTTTATTATTTGATAAGCCTCTTTTTTTTGCTTCTTTTACCCATGCATCACCATATCCATCTCCTTCAAATCTAATGGCTTTAGACTTTTTAATGTAATCTCTTAATACATTAAAGATGGCATCGTCTTTCTTCATTTTTTTCTTCTCAATTAAAGCATCTACTTTGGCTTTGAAAAGAATAAGCTGATCTGCAACTATGGTATTAAGTACAGTCATAGGATTTGCACAATTTGCAGTTGAACCAACTGCTCTAAATTCAAATTTTTGACCAGTAAATGCAAATGGTGATGTTCTATTTCTATCTGTGTTGTCTAAAAGTACATAGGGAATCTTACCAACTACATTTAGCTTCAATTCTGTCTTTTCCTCTGGAGATAATTTTCCTGAACTTACTTTTTCTAGATTGTCTAAAACCTTTGTTAATTGCTCACCAATAAATACGGAAATGATGGCTGGAGGTGCTTCATTGGCTCCTAATCTGTGATCATTACTTGCTGAAGCAATGGTTGCCCTTAATAAATCTGCATGATTATGAACTGCCATTATAGTGTTCACGAAAAAAGTTAAAAACTGAAGATTACTCATTGGTGTTTTTCCAGGTGCTAATAAATTAACGCCTGTATCTGTAGCTAGTGACCAGTTATTGTGTTTACCAGATCCATTGATTCCAGCAAATGGTTTTTCATGGAACAACACTTTAAAGTTATGGCGCTCTGCAACTTTCTCCATCACATCCATTAATAGAGAATTGTGATCAACTGCTAAATTCGCTTCTTCATACAAAGGAGCTATTTCAAATTGATTTGGCGCCACTTCATTGTGTCTGGTTTTCACTGGAATTCCTAAAGAAACACACTCAAATTCTAATTCCCGTAAATAAGCTAAAGCTCTCGTAGGAATTGAACCAAAATAATGATCGTCTAATTGCTGACCTTTGGCAGAAGAATGACCAATAAGCGTTCGCCCTGACATCATTATATCAGGTCTTATTTTTGCTAAAGCACTATCTACTAAAAAAAACTCTTGCTCCCAACCCAATGTAGCGATTACTTTTTTCACATTCTTATCGAAATATTTGGCAACATCAGTAGCTGCTTGATCCATTACTTGCAAGGCTCTTAGTAATGGTGTTTTATTATCTAGTGCTTCTCCTGTATAAGATACAAATATGGTAGGGATGCATAAGGTTGATCCCATGACAAATGCTGGAGAAGAAGGATCCCAAGCAGTGTAACCTCTTGCTTCAAAGGTATTTCTAATCCCTCCATTCGGAAACGAAGAGGCATCAGGTTCTTGTTGCACAAGTTGTGTTCCGCCAAATTTTTCTATGGCCTTCCCATCACCTATTGGTTCGAAGAATGCATCATGCTTCTCAGCGGTAATACCTGTTAAAGGTTGAAACCAATGTGTATAATGAGTTGCGCCTTTGTCCAAAGCCCAAGCTTTCATGGCAGAAGCTATCTGATCAGCAACACTTCTGTCAATTCGTTTGCCATCGATAATGGCTGCTTGCAAGGCTACGTAAGCTTCTTTTCCTAAATAATGTCTTTGCGCATCTTTATTGAATACTTTTGATCCATAAAGCTCAGATCTTCTATTGCTTTGCTCACTTGTGTGTCTAGGTTTGCGATTTAAAGTTTCTTTTAGGGCAAAAATCCTCAGATTTGACATATTTTCTCTTTATAGTGGTGAATTGATGGGGCAAATATATTCATTTTACCTAAAAATTGCCACTCACCCCCTTCTTTTTAGGGGGTCAATCAAAAATATTTTATTTCATATTACAATTTCTTGCTAGAACTGTTCGAATACTCGATTGCTCGTTTGTTCGAATAGTTCGAATTGTTCGAATTGTTCGAATAGTTCGATTGTTCGAATAGCTCGATTGTTCGAATAGCTCGATTGTTCAAATTGTTCGAATAGCTCGATTGCTCGAATAATTCGAATAGTTCACCAAGACTTGTTTTTATTAAAATTGTGGGCACTTTACTCTAAACCTTCTTTCTTTTCCAGGGTGGATATAAATAAAGGAAAGTTCAAATCCTCCTCTTCCTGCAGTTGCATCTTTTAAGGACGACGCATTAATGTCATAGCTGAATCCAAATTGATAATCTTCAAACTCTAATGCTCCATTAATGATAAAGGCATCATTAAGTGTGCTAGTGGTCAGCTCATTTGCAAGGTGCATCCAAGCACCTGCACGCACAGCTAACTCATTTCTATCATTGTTAGAATAACGAACATTAAAACCAAAAGTCGTACTGTTAGAAGGACCTTGTATCATATATACGGCAGCAGGTAAAATGCTAAAGGCGTCACCTAATGGCAATTGTCCACCTGCGTGGAGGATCCATTTTTCATACATCGTGTGTTGCTGATTATCTAAAAACGAAAATTGTGGATTATTCAAGTGATTAATTGCTGCTCCAGCGTAAACACTAAAATCATCGTCAATCACACCGTACCACATTAGGCCAGCGTTTATGTTAAGGTACATTCCACTGCTCTCATTTATGTTCTCCAGATTATCTAGAGCAAAATCAACTTCCTCTTTGGACATGTCGAATTGTGAAGTAAACCAAACATCAGAATAATCTATCGTGGATTGACCTGCACCGATTTGTCCACCAGCAATTAAATATTGACCATAATTTGTACCTCTTCCGCCAACCAATTTCTTTAAATAAGAAAAATTAGCATTTGCTCTCGAGTTTCTTAATTTGGTAATACCTGCCTGATCACCAAGCACATCAAATCCCATGGCAAAATAATCGCCGTCAAAAACTCTTTGCCTGTAATCAAAACTAAAAGCCAAAGTTCGATAAGGATCTGTATCTAAGATACTTGCCCATTGATCTCTATAGTTTGCAACAATTCGAAAAGAACCATCAAAGACACCATTCAGCGCAGGGTTTAATTGTAAAGGTGCAGCATAAAATTGTGAAAATCGTGCATCCGGACTTTGAGCAAACATTGAGTTTGCAAAAAGTGAAAGAACCAAGGATATAAATAATTTTATTTTCACAATTCTTTATTATCGTATTAATGTAGTTGCTCCTTTAAAACCTTGTTTAGAACCGTCTAAAAATTCAACTTCTAAATACCAGACATATACACCTGCTTGCATGGCTTGACTTCTAAAATTGCCATCCCATCCATTGCTAGTATTGTTCAGTTGAAAGTTAAAATCCTCATGCACCAATTCACCCCACCTATCATAGACTCTAAATGAAGAAATCTGTTCAATGCTTTTCTCTTTTCCATGGACTACCAATAAATCATTATTATTATCTCCGTTAGGCGTAAAAGCAGTCGGTACTACTACAATAGGATTTTTTTCAACAAAAACCTTGACAAAATCTTCATCGACACAGCCATTTTCATCAATTGCATACACCTCATATAAGGAGCTTACAATCGGACTTACTGTTGGTCCATTGCATTCATCACATGTCAAAGTAGAATCAACTTCGGAAGACCAAACATAAGCAGGAGTTCCCTGAGCATTAAAACTAATGGCCTCTAAATTGGCACTTTCTCCGATTTGAATGAATTGATCTTCACCAGCAGAAACAATAAACTCAGGTGGAGTTCCAATTTGTATTAAGGTATCCCAAGGGCAGCCATTGCCATCTCTCATTGCGATGGTGTAAGGACCTGCTGGCAATCCATTTCTTTCATTGATGTTTAAAAATACCCCATCATTAAAACTATATGCAAATGGTTGTTTTCCTCCTATAGCATTAATTACTATAGATCCGTTTCCATCTCCAAAACATTGAACATCTTCTGACAAAACATCAGCTGCTAATCTTTCTGGAGAAACGATTGCATGAGTATCCACTTTTATACAGCCATTATCATCTGTAATAGTCACTACATAATCTCCATTTATTAAATCCGAAATTCGATTAGTTGTGCCGCCAACTTCCCACTCATACATAAAAGGTGGAGTTCCACCGAGAGCTTCAACCATTGCGATTCCATTCTCATCACCAAAACACTCATTATCAATTCCATCGGTAACACTCGCCAATAAAGCTGGATCATATAAATCTATTACTGTAGTCGCTTCACAACCACAATCATCTGTTATTGTTACAGTATATTGTCCCGCTGGTAATCCGCTGAGTTCACTTTCATTAGATTCTCCGGTACTCCATACATAATTTGCTACTTCACAATCTCCTATAAAGTCATTTATGATAATTGATCCATCAGAAAATTGATAACAAGATGGATCCTCTTTAATATAATCAGCACTTATCTGTTGAGGTTGAGGTAGGTATTCTTCGAAAGTTGCACTACAGCCCATGGCATCACAAATGGTCAAATAATAAGTTGAGTCTCCAAAAAGACCATCCAACAATTCCGTATTTTCAGTGGTCACATCCCATTTATAAGTATATGATCCAAAGGTGCCATCTCCTGCACCTCCTTCTACAGAATTAACTCCTACTATTCCATCTCCAAAACTAAAGCACGAAGGAGGTCTGTGGCTTAAGTTTGCTTTTAAAGTGTCAAGTTCTATTATTGTGATGGTGTCAAAAGTCTGACAGCCATTTTCATCAGTAGTCGTTGTAAAATAATCTCCTACTGGTAGATTTTCTACCAATGCTCCAGTTTCGCCATGACTCCATTCAAAATCATAATTTGAACCTGTCCCAAACTCTGCACTTATAACTGCAGATCCTTCTGAAGATCCTTGACAAGCTACAATCAACTGTTCTATGGTAGCCTCGACATAAGAATCAGGTTCTGAGATGCTTGCCATATCTATAAAACTACAGCCATTTGCATCAGTAACTGTAACGAAGTAATTGCCAGCTATGATGTCATTTGCAATCGAATCCTGATCAGGAATATTCCATTCAAAATCATAAGGCATTGTGCCTCCCTGCGCTGTTACGCTCAATGATCCTGTGTTATCTCCTTGACAAAGTATATTAATAGGATCAACAATTTCTCCTTCAAAAACATCAGGTTCTGTTATTTCAATGTTGCCAGTAGTTGTACATCCATTGTCATCCGTAATGGTTAAAACATAATCTCCTGCAAATAAATTGATTGCCGGATTAGACAATTGACCAAGTGGATCATCCCAAACATATGTATAGGGAGCAGTACCTCCATTATGAAAAGCTGTTGCTTGTCCATTATTTTCTCCAAAACATCTTATATTTTCGCCAACAATGGTTTCTATGCTCACAGAATTTTCATCCGGGACAATTTCAACAGAGCCTTCTCCAGTACAACCATTTGAATCTGTAAAGGTGACCGTATAAATACCGACCATCAAATTCGTTATTGCTGTAGAGGTCTCATCATTACTCCATCTCACTGTAAAACTATCATCGCCTCCACTTGCCATTGCAGAAGCTGACCCATTGGCTATTTCCACGCAACTTGCTGGTGTAGAACTTGTAATTACGATTATTTCATCTGGTTGCGTAACTTCCGTTTCAGCAATCACAGAACATCCATTGCTGTCTGAAATGGTGACCATGTAGATACCTGCAAGAAGTCCAGTTGCTCTTTCTGTCATTTGCCCTTGTGGATCTGACCACAAATAAGTGTATGGTGGGCTTCCATTATTTGCATTTGCCACAGCTTCACCAGTTGGAGCGTCAAAACAATCTGCCATAAAACTTATCGCTTCACCCATTAAAGTACTTGGTGAAGTAATTTCTGCACTTCCAATTGAAATACATCCGTTTGCATCGGTTATCGTAAAGTTATAAATGCCTACCCCGAGATCGATTGCTGTTTGGGTTTCTTGCATACTTGGGTCATCCCATAAATAAGTATACGGAGCTTGGCCCATAGGTATTGCTGTAGCCGTTCCATCTGCAGAATCCGCACATTTTGTTTCTGTGGATTCACTTATGGCCATTTCTGGTGCTGGTTCTCCTATTGTAATTGAAGCATCTTCGGTACAACCATTGTCGTCTGTCACGGTCACTACATAAGTACCTGCTGGTACGTTGATACTTGATTGTGTCAAGTTGTCCCCCCAATCATATTGGTAAGGTGCTGTTCCATCTGTCACCTCGACACTTACCGTTCCATCACTTCCTCCATTACAGCTAGCATCCATTCCAGAAATGCTTAAACGCAACCTGTCAGGTTGCAAGACTTCTGTAGAGCCTATAACTGAACATCCATTTCCGTCAGTCACCGTTACAAAATAAGTACCTGCACTAACCATAGTAGCTACTGAATCGAAAGTAACTGGAAGTGTAGACCATGAATAAGAAAAGTTGCCGACGCCTCCAATACCTTCAGCAAAAAGACTTCCGTCATTTCCACCAAAACATAAAGCATTTGTCGAATCGATGTTTACACTTACCATTGGAGGTTCAGTAATATCAAATTCAACGGTATCCAAACAACCTCGTTCATCTTCCACAACTATGAAATGATAGCCAGCATCAACGGTATTAAATTGTGAAATATTTTGAGTGGTGCTAGCATCCCCATCTAATGTATAGGTTGGAATACCCATAATGTTAAAAACATTGGCGGCGATAACCGCATCAGATCCCCCGTAACAACTTACGTTGGAAATCAAAACGGGTGCTGTACTCCAAAGACAAGTATCGTATTCTAAACTTAATAAGGTTATTTCTACATCGCATTGATCTGGTGGGTCTGTTACTCCCCGAACCTCAAAATCAATGTCTTCTCCAACTGCAAGGCCAGAAACAATGTGTGATAAGAGTCCGTTATTTGTGCTTACCCAACCTGTTCCATTCACATTAACTTCATAAGCAACCGCATCTTGAATGCTTGTCCAAGTATAAATTATTTCTCCTGGATTATTTGTTTCTGCAGAAATCATTGTCCCGCCAAGATCTGGTAAGACAGTAACATTTATGGTGTCAAATCCTTCACACCCAAAACCATCTGTGACCCTCACAATGTATTGAGCATCCATTGTAGGTGTTAAAGTTGGATCTGGACAATCATCGCAAGAAAGTCCAGTGCTGTTGATCCAAAAGTAATCAACTGTATTTTCTGTGTTAAAAGTGATTGACCAAGACTTTAATAAATTCTTGTTGATAGGCCCAAAGGCATCTGAGACTTCTAATATCCAATCTCCATTTTGGAAGGCTCCATTTAAATTGTTCCAGGGATCTTCTGGCATAAAATTACCTGTAAAAGGCGCCGTACCATTCGCTATAGGAGTCGTCGCTCCTGGTGTAAAACAAGTTCCAATAAAATCATCCCCGGTATTGCCAACATTTGTTGCCAACCTCATCGTTTCTCCAGAAGGTGCTATTATGACAATTTGGAGATCTTCCGTTGCATCCGTTTCGATGTCTATACATATCGATGCGATGTCTAAGGTAGCATTGGTGATGTTACCTGGACTTAAACCAGAAACACCTATGATCGATTCCAATGGATTACTAGGAGGGTTTGAAGCAGCTCCAAATTCTATATTTGGACTGGTTTGATATGGTACGCTAGTCCCAGACAGTCCACTATAAATAATATCGAACATAATTTCATCACCTTCACAAACTACTTGATCAGGAAAATCTTCTAAAATTTCATCACAATCTATACAAGACGGATGAGTAGGGGGTAAAACATTTATGGAAATAGTCGTATCATGATCACAACCAAATTCATCTGTCACGACAAAAACATAACTTGCAGTACCAGCTTCTTGAGGGCTAGTAAGCATATATTCCTGATCACTATAAATAATGTCTGGATTAGATTCCCATCCCCAGTCTATGGAAGCAGGTGTATAAGTCTCAATATCTGGTATTAAGTAATCAGAGAAACAGATGTTCCAAGAAAACAACCAACCATTATCCAATGCAAAATGATCTTCTACCCTTATGGTCCACTGTCCATTTAGTGGACAGCCTATAAACATATTCATGTCTTCATGAGAGGTATAATCTCCTTCTGGCAAGGAAGTCCTTTCATCGATAAATAAAGCTTCATCATTCCATTCGCCTAGAGGCGCATCTGGGGTCCAACAATAGGTATAACCGATACCTGGGATAGGATTGGCATTTCCTTCATCACCTTCAAAAGGTTCACCTAAAAACACCTCTTTAAAACTTCCAGTATGTTCTTGTAATACTACTTCCGTTCCACTTGGACATACCAAAACAACTTGGATATCCTTCATGTACGAATGCTCTATATTGACACAAATTGATTTAATATCATTTTTAGAAGTCACCACTTGACCAGGGTCAAATTGACCAAAAGTAATGCTGTTTTCGTAGGCGACCCCATCCCCATCAGGTAAGGGAAATGAATCAGAACTTATTCCTCCGATTGAAAAAACTCCTTCATTCGGAAAGACTAAGATATCTGAATCCGTCTCGAAAATATCATTTTCAATTCTTATGGTATCTCCAATACATATTTCATTAGGAATTTGTCCGACAAATTCAAAATTAGGTGCAGTTGCTACTCTTACTCTTTGAGAAATGAAATTTCTTGATTCGCAACCTTGATTATCAATAATTTTAACCTGAACGGTGTATCCCCCCGGTTCGATATAAGTATGACTTACATTAGGCCCAAAGCCAGCAGTACCATCACCAAAATCCCAAATAAATTGTGAGCTGGCATCTGTCTGATTATAAACTTGATTATTCTGTGGATATTGACCTCTCGCTGAGAAATCTACGACATCTCCTGGACAAATATCTATCCAGCCATCAACGATAGGATCTGATGCTGGGCTTGAAGATTCTAATTCTGCAAGTATCCTTTGACAGGCTGGCACACAGTTAATTTGAGCTTCCCAGCCGTCTCCTAATCCTTGATTATCGGAATTAAAAGTTACCGTAATGCAACCAGATGTATTGGGTGCACTAGCTTCAATAAAATACGGCCCATTAGAAGGAAATACATCTGTACATGCAATCAAGGGAGAAGCTGTGTCAGGACCATCGAAAAAACACATTTCATCACCGACACTTAAATCTATATATATGAGGTATAATTGTATGTGAGTACCACCTGTACCATCTGGACATATTGTTGTCGTGAAGCTTTCGCCATGGCTATATCTGTTGAAAGACCCTCCACTGTCGTAAAAATTACCCTCACAATCTGTAATTGGACTACCATCCATTATATAGTCAGCTTGGCCATAACTTGTAAAAGCTATAGCCAATAATAATAGTAGTATGATTGTAATCCTAGTGGTCAATTTTTAATCAGTTTATTCTCTCTTAAGAACCCGTATGTTTATTATAAAGTCTATAAAAGTCTTTTCCGCTTCTATAAATGAGCAGTTTATTTGTTCCTGCTATTTTATATATGCGTTGGTTTTCATAATCTGGGCCTATTCCTAGCTCTTTTTCAAGCTTTTTTATATTGATATTATACACATCTTCTACTTTAATTGATTCAAAAACACCTTCATCCTTTTTTCCTGCCGGAAAATCCGTTATGAAAAAAGCATTATCTAGATAGAAATTCCATTTCGATAATAAAACTGGATTTTCTTGAGCTACTTTATCTAAATAATTTTGACTAAAAACTGTGCTTAATCTGCTGTCAGGTTGGACAACTTTACTAAAACCATCGATTTGGGAAAACAGGTTGAAACTAATCGATGCAAATATAAGGAATGATAAGACCTTAATCATAGTATTTTCTCATTTTAAATTTAAAACGCATAAAAGTTTTTTACAATACTTTTATTTAACTTAAGCTCTATAAAAAGAGGTCAAGAATGAGCATTCTTTATGTAATTTTAGTGGTTGTTGCCTTACTGAGTATCTTATATTTTGGATTGGTCCTTTTAATATATATTTCTCAGGAAAAATTCATATTTCTACCTACAAAATTAAGTCCAAATTATCTTTTTTCGCAATTTGAAAATAAGGAAGAATTATTTTTTAAAACCCCCAATGACGGGAATATCAACGCTTTACATTTTAAATGTGCAAACCCAAAAGGAGTTGTACTTTATTTTCATGGAAACGCCAGATCTTTAGACGATTGGGCGTGGGTTCATCAAGATTTTATTAAACTTGATTATGACTTACTTATCTCAGATTACAGAACTTATGGGAAAAGCAAAGGCCCCTTAAGTGAGAATAATCTTTACGATGATGCTTTTTTCCAATATGAATACCTTTTAAAACAATATTTACCCGAAAATATTGTCCTTTATGGCAGGTCTTTAGGTACTGGCATTGCAACTGATTTAGCTACAAAAGTAAAAGCTAAATGCTTAATTCTAGAAACTCCTTTTACTAGTATAATGGCAATGGCCGGAAAGTTCTTATCTATACTTCCAATTAAATCCTTATTAAAGTATAAATTCAATAACATTGGAAAACTAAAGAAAATAGAAATACCTATTTACATCTTTGGTGCAAGCGCTGACAAAATAACTCCCATCAAGCATGCAAGAAAATTAGCAAAAAGAATTGATCCAGCTAATTATTTTGAATTTGGAGGCGCCCAACATGGAAATTTGTCAGACTTTGATGATTATCACAAAATATTAAAAAGGATTTTGAATCAGTAGAATGAAGACTCTGGTCTTTAGTAAAGACAAGTTCTAAAGTGATTTTTTATTTAAATAAAATTTTCCTCACTTATCAAGTTTTGTAATTATTTCTTCAGCAACTTGTATTAATGGTGTATTAAATCTACCACCAGCATTTGATCTAATTGAATTTCCTTCTATGGAAATCCAAAATTGGTTTTTCTCGTTTAAGTAAACCTTTATTCCTTTGGCATCTGGAAAGCACCTTACTTTTTTATCGCTCGACAAATCAATCTCTTCTCCAAAATTTTTATTTTCTTCATGAGTTTTAATCTCATTATCATAATTATGTTGCCTTGCATTTGAAAAGAATATACTCACTAAGAAGTTATCGTCTTCATGATTCGCATCCATAAGCATCATTCGAGCAGCAGAATTTGGTCCACTCACCATCTTGCAAGAATTAATTTGTGAAAAATAAAATTTTGATTTAAGAAAATCTTCACCCAACCAATTGCAGAATTCTGAAGGCAAATCATTCCAAGTAAATGGGATGCCCCATGATGTTTGATGTTGTGATTTAAGATTGCTTTTTTTTTGCTCTGTTTTCTTTTGATGAGAAGTACATGTAGACAAAAGTATAATGAACAGGAATGACAAATTTAACTGCTTCATAGCTTCGCAATTTTCTTCAACAGCTCATCTGCAAGAATTTTCAATTTTGGTCCAAATTCAGCAGGCATTTCTCGATACTCCTGCTCAATTAAACTTACATCCATATGGATTTTGTTTTGCTTATTTATAAATATTCTTTTATGGTTAGAAGTAGCAAAACATTTTACTCTATTGTAAATCATTTCTTCCGCTTCAATCTGACCAGAATTCAATGCAAGATCCGCTACATTTCCACTATAATCCAATTTGTCCGCATTGGCAAAATACAAGCTTAAATGATAGCGCTTATTATAAGCTTCAAAATTAATGTTCACCATTTTCCCGAAGGGATTATCTTTAAAAGATGTTATTTTGCAGCTTTCGACCTTAGCGACATCGAGTGATTTTTTGATGAGGTCATTACTTATCCACTCACATAAATCTTTTGGTAAGTCTTTCCATTTAAATGGAATACCCCAATCTTCATGGGAAACAGCATTAGCCAGTTTTTTAGCCTTTGTGGAAGGCTCAAGCTTTACCACGCTGGGAGTATTTTCTTTTTTATTCTTTAGATTTTGCTTTTCTCCTTCTTTTTCTACCTCATAACCTACTTCATCCATTTGATTAGAAGAAGATGGCGTATTTTCTTTGCAAGAAAATAAAAGTAAAAAGCAAAGGCCAAATAAAATAAAAGATTCTAGCTTCATTAATGTATCGTTAATTCAAAAGGCATCCTCATTTGTATGCCTTCTAGTTCTTCAATGTTTTTCAAAGTCTGGTAGATTGGGTAATATTCTTTTAGGGTATTATTATTTTTTAAAGCCGCTTCCAATCTATCATCGCTTGTTCCTTGACCGGAAATTTTATCCAACATTTGCTCTAGTTGATCCTTTATAAAAGGATACTCCTTCACCCTATACTTTTCTAAGCCGGCAGAATTAGCTGCAATTTCTATCGCTTTATCTAAATCTCCAATAACATCGACTAAGCCAAGTTCTTTTGCTTTCACGCCAGTCCAAACTCTTCCTTGTGCTACTTTATGAACGTCTTTAACATCCATACCTCTACCTTCTGCCACTCTGCTTAAAAAGATTTCATACATCTTTTCTGTTTGTTCAGTCATTATTTTGGCTTGTTGAGGTGAGTGTGGTTCCATTAGATTCCCTATAACACCATTAGCCATTGGTCCAGTAAATACGGTGTCTACTGTTATCCCCAATTTTTCTTCAAACATATCCTTCGTATCAGGTATCAT
>CALDYJ010000033.1 GCA_937941095.1 uncultured Saprospiraceae bacterium
GATCATTCTTCTATTTTCTCTAACCTTAACATTAAACTCCCGTTTAATTTTTAAATATATTACCAAAAAATCATATACCTTTAGGCATACAACTGATTACACTCAAAAGGAAAATTGACCGATAATACTTATATAGTAATCCCTGCAAAGGATGAGGCCACAAGAATTGCTAAGGTAATTTACGATGTAAAGCGCCAAGGTTTTCAACAAATACTAGTTGTTGATGATGGGAGCTCTGATGGTACTGGTGACGTTGCAGAAAGAGCTGGAGCTCTTGTATATAGACATTCCATAAATTTAGGTGCAGGTGCTGCTACTCAAACAGGGATCGAAGCCGCAAGAAAAAACGGTGCTGATTTCATAGTTACCTTAGATGCTGATCAGCAGCACTTTCCTGAAGACATTCCGCTTCTACTTAATAAATTAAAAGACGGAAAGCTCGATTTAGTCATAGGCAATCGCTTTATGGGTGGTGACAACAAAATTCCATTAACTAGAGAAATCCTAAATGGGATAGGTAATATTGTATCTTGGATGGCAAGTGGTGTTTGGGTTCATGATAGCCAATCAGGTTTTAGAGCATTTACTGCTGAATTTGCTGAAAAATCACCGTTGACCTCTGATTCATATGAATTTGCAATCGAAATGATTCGCTATGTCAAATTACATAAAGCAAAACTTGCGGAAGTCCCAATAAAAGTAAAGTATACCAAAGAGACAATGGCAAAAGGCCAAAACTTACTTTCTGGTTTAAGAATGGTTTCTAGAGTTTTTAGACTTTTCTAAAGCAATCCTTCTGAAATATTTTATTCGTTTTCATCGTCAATGATGTCCTTCGTATTTTCAAACAGATCATTATCAGGATCAACTTTAGGCTTTTCTACATTATCACCAAGATCCCCTTTATCACCATCAAAAGAACTATAATCTCCATCCGCATACTTAGACATTTTATCAAAGAAAGAGTCTTTTCCCTCAAGCAAACTTCCTTTAGCACTGTCGTATCCAAACTCATCACTAAATTCAGTTTTCTTATTAAGTTTTTCACCTATTTTTCTTGTGGTTTCACTTAAGCTTTCCATTTCCTCTTCTCCATTTGCTACCCTATTGGCTTTATCTACAAGATCAGAAGTTTTTTCTTTCAAATCGCTTCCCATTTCTTTTGCTTTGTCTAGCATATCTTTTCCGGCATCACCAATTTTATCAAGGGTAGAACCTTCTCCACCTTCTAAAGCGTCTTTGCCTTTTTCGTAAAGTTGATCACCTTTTTCTAGCACTTTACTTCCTAGATCTTCAGCTACATTCTTAGTTTTGTCTAATAAAGCACCACCCGCTGAAAGCACATCACCTCCTATTTTTTCAAGGACGTTTTTTTCACCATCAGGTGTAACAGCATCTATTCCTGAATCCACTAAATCACCTGTTTTATCCGCTGCTCCTTTTACTATGTCTCCTCCTTTATCTACTACATCACTGGCTACATTTTTGACCTTATCGCCAATGCCTCCCAATTTATCCCAAGCTTTGTCCACTGCATCTCCTCCTACCTCTTTTACTGATTCTGCAGCTCCCTTTACCATATCTCCTCCTTTATCCAATATTTTACCTCCTAAATTTGAAGCCCCATCAGCAACATCCGAAAGTAGATCTCCACCTTTATCTATGAGGTCTCCTCCAAGATCTTTACCAGCATCCATTGCTTTTTCAGCAGCAGATTTTGCTACTGATTTCTTTGCCCAGAGTAAGTTTTTAATTTCTTTGAAAAATCCCATAAGTTTTTTTTATTAAAGATAATGAATTTTTTGTTTGTCTTTATGACGATAAGTTAAGGGATCCGTCATTAATTATATTAGGTAAAACGGTGCTTTTAGGCCAATCTTCTATTAAAATTGACAAAGTGGCCTAGACCATGGATAAAACAGCAGCAAATGGCTCAAAATTTGCTCTATTTGCTTGTTAAACTTAAACATACTTATTATGAAATATTATATTCTTTTGGTGATGGGCCTTTTTTTCTGCCTTTCGGCAAATGCCCAAGTGAAGACTAATAAAAACAAGGCATTTACTGATCAAAAAGATTCCGTAAGTGTTGCGAAAACAAATGAGCTTCAAAAGAAAAAACATTGGACAAAAGTCCAACAGACTTTAAACATTAGTAAGGATCAATGTGATCAGTTAAAAGCCATTGAAGATGCATTTAGAAACAGCAACTACGAATCTAATCTTGATAAACAAAGAAAACTTGAAAAGGATAGAGATGTCAGTGTTTATAGAGTCCTAAAGAATAAACAAAGCATTGCTTCTTATAAGCGCATGAACAGACAATTCAAAGCTCTTAATAATTAATGGTTAATTGTTTATCAGTTTATTTGTTTATCTGATCTCAATAATAGGATGAACTGTGTCAAGATGAATCCTTTGCCCAATTCAGAATATCCACAAAAAAGTATAAATTGCAGCCTCAATTTAATGCCCAGGTGGTGGAATTGGTAGACACGCTAGCTTGAGGGGCTAGTGCTCACTATGAGCGTGCAGGTTCAAATCCTGTTCTGGGCACAAAATCATTTAGATCATGATGTATTACACTACTTCCATACTTTTCTTTTTGCTTATTTTGCTTTGCGCTTGTACTCCTCAAAATACTACTCAAAAAGATTCTGCCAAATCAGCTAGTACTGCTATTACAAAAAAAGTAGATCCACTAATAGGTAATAAACCTAAAGTTAAAAATAACTTAAGCGATGATGCTTTATTCTTAAGCCCTCAAAGTGTTAGTGCAAATAAAGGTGAAGAAGTTTGTGTCCCAATTACAGTTAGGCAATTTAAAGACATTGTTTCTATGCAGTATAGCATAAATTGGAACCCAAAGGAATTGAATTTCTTAAAAATAAAAGACATAAAACTCCAAGATTTACAAGAAAGAAACTTTGGACAACACATTAAAGATCAAGGAAAACTGACATTTTCATGGTTTGATCAAAGTTTGAGAGGCATTTCTCTTCCTGATAAAACAAGCATTTATGAATTGTGTTTTGAGGCAATTGGAAAAGGTAAAGCAAAAATCATTTTTTCTCAAGATCCTGTTGTTGTTGAAATTACAGCTGTAAATGCTAAGTTCTTGAAATTTCTATCAGAACCTGGTTATGTAACCATAAATTAGAAGTTTAAGAGGCAATTTTTCTGAAACAAAGCTGCAAAGTCTTTTTATTTTTCTCTTTTTAGAATTTAGAAAAGCAGGATTTACAAGGTTTTTTCTTTTTTACCGAACGATAGACTAATTTAGAATCAGGCACTTTTGGTTTGATCACACCTTCATAAAACTTTTGAGACATTTGATCAGCTTCAAATGGGATCAATAGAAAATAATGATGATTACCTGTTTCCTGGTTAATGTCGTAATATATTTTCCCATATTGTGAAAGCAAAGCATGATTTCTTCCCACTGGAAAGTCAACGACTAGCATTTCAACCATGTATCCTTCGTAGTACTCAGATAATTTTTTGTAGTGTCTAAAATTTTCTGGAATGTCTGCCACATTTTGATCTGCTTCGCTTTCTTGTTCTTCTTCTTCAACATAGAAAGGTTCATTAACTCCAACTCTAGCGAATTCTTCTTCTTGTGCAAATAAGCAACTAGTTAAAAACATTATGCTTATTAAACTAATAGCAATCTTCATATTAAATCGGTTTATGTGTGAAATTACTAATTATTCTGAAGTACTATCAAGGTGCTTAAGAATTTCTTAAAGTGTTCACTCATTAGCGCTGTGTAGATTAATAGCGCTTTTAAATTAATAATGCTCTGCTTCCAGAGCGAGATTCTTGCTTAATTGTTGTTTTTGGTTTCTTAGATGTGTATACAGGATTACTTTCTTTTTGCTTTCCTTTGATTTCCTTGATTGAAGACCTTCTATCTTCTTGTTCTTCTTCGGGTTTGTAGGCAAACATTATCGAGATAAGTGTGATAAGTGTGGAAACAATAATATAAAGTAAAAAGTACTTCATAGTGCCTAGTGCGTTAAAGTGGTTACAGGATTATAATATACATCTTGCGATGATGCTAATAATGTATTAAGTATCGATCGCCTAACAAATATGAAATAAATTAATATGAGATGAAAGTTCGCTTTGAAAATGATGTGACGATAATAATATCTAAGCCAAAGTGATTTTGTGGAGGTCAATTTTGAGCTATTATTAGAAAACGGGGGCTAAATATGAGGTTAGGGGCTAAACTACTAACAGAATGGGAATGAAATTTAGATACCTACCCAGATTTATATGCAAAAAAATTAAATATGTGACATTCTATAGGGTGATGTTTTTTTTGACGGTTTAATTTTTTTGATTTTTTGAACAATAATTTTGTAACCAAGCAAGCTTATTTTACTGCAAAATCTCTAAGTTTTTGTAAAAATGGTGACGCAAAAATAAAATTCTTTAAAATCTCATTTTCACTCCTAAGCACATCGTCTTTATTGCCAACCCAAGCTAACTCTCCAAGGTGTAAAAGAGCAATATTGTCCCCAATTTCCATCACAGAGTTCATATCGTG
>CALDYJ010000034.1 GCA_937941095.1 uncultured Saprospiraceae bacterium
AGGAGTTTACTTGTCTTTGCAAGGACCTAATTTAGAAACTCCAGCTGAATATAATTTTTTCAATAAGATAGGCGCAGATTTAATTGGGATGTCCACTGTCCCGGAGGTCATTGTTGCCAAGCACATGGATATGGAAATTTGTGTGCTGTCTGTTGTTTCAAATAAATGCTATCCAATAGAAGAAATTACAGAAACTACTATTGAAGAAGTAATAAAAGTCGCTAATCTAGCTGCTCCATACCTCACAAAAATAATCACCAAGTTAATTTAGAATTCTACTTCTTTCAACCATCAACCATCAACCATCAACCATCAACCATTTTCTTTTTCTCAACTTTTATTATATTTATAAGAATAAAAAAAATTAGAAATGGAAAATATTTTTGAGAAGAAAGGAGCGGATACTTTTATAGAAAGAATCAATAAACTCAATCAAGATTCGAGTCCAGAATGGGGTAAAATGGATGTTGGGCAAATGCTGGCTCACTGTAATGTAGCATTTGATATGGCATATACCGATAAATATCCTAAAGCAGGAGGCTTGAAAAAATTTCTCTTAAAACTTTTTGTAAAAAATGCTGTCGTTGGGCCTAAAGCCTATCCAAAAAATGGAAGGACTGCTCCAGAATTTATCATCTCAGGCCAAAGAGATTTTAATCAAGAAAAACAAATTATACTAGACTACATTAATAAAACAAATAATCTCGGTGCTTCCCATTTTGAAGGGAAGGAAAACATCAATTTCGGCGCGCTTAGTAGCAGTGAATGGAATACCATGTTTAGTAAACATTTAGATCATCATCTTACTCAATTTGGCGTATAGCTTTATTCTAAATTTGCGTACCTTTATTAGCTTGATCTTATTTGTAAAAGTTCAACTTACGTTCGAAAATAGCTTTTAAAAGAAAACATGAGGAATACGCTTAAAGCAGTAGCCAATAAGAAGAAAAAGAATGCATTCAACCTGGATGTAATTGAGGTTATTGGGGCAAAAGAAAATAATTTAAAGGACATAGATGTTAGCTTACCACGAAACAAGCTCATCGTTATCACTGGATTAAGTGGTAGTGGGAAATCTTCTTTAGCCTTTGATACCATTTATGCTGAAGGTCAAAGAAGGTATATGGAGACCTTTACCTCATATGCTCGTCAATTCATTGGAGAAATGGAAAGGCCTGATGTCGAAAAGATTAATGGCTTAAGCCCAGTGATTTCCATAGAACAAAAAACTACTGGGAGAAACCCTAGATCAACTGTAGGTACGATAACTGAGGTTTATGATTTCATAAGGTTACTGTATGCAAGAACAGGTGATGCTTATTCCTATGTCACTGGTAAAAAAATGGTCCGCTACACAGAAGAGCAAATGAAAGACCATATTTTTAAAAATTTCAAAAATAAAAAAATAATTTTTTTAGCTCCTTTAGTAAGAGCTCGAAAAGGTCATTATAGAGAACTCTTTGATCAAATAAAAAAACAAGGATATACCAAAGTTAGAGTAGACGGTGAAATCAAAGACATTACTAGCGGTATGATGTTAGATCGATATAAGGTTCATGATATCGAGGTAGTCATAGATAGGATTACGGTAGAAAAAAGCAAAAAAGACCGATTGACTAGTTCTCTCCAAACCGCATTAAGAATGGGGAATGATTTCATCATGTTGCTGGAACACGGTACAGATAATTTGCATTCATTTAGCAAACACTTAATGTGTCCAACCTCAGGGATTTCTTATGAAGAACCTTCACCAAATGCTTTTTCTTTTAATTCTCCGTATGGAGCTTGTCCAAACTGTAAAGGTCTTGGACGTATTCCAAAGGTAGACATGGAAAAGGTCATTCCAGATGATAAAAAAAGTATAAACGAACAAGGCATTGCTCCTTTTGGAGAAGTTAGAGATAATTATACTTTCAAGCAATTAAGAGCAATCTCAAAGAAGTATAAATTTACTTTTTCAACACCCATAAAAAAAATTCCTAAAAAGGCACTTGAATTAATTCTTAATGGAGGCGAAGAAGTATCCATGAAAATGGACTATAAGCATGATTTAGTTTATGATCTCAAAGCAGCTGGTATTTGCAACATGTTGTTGCATTGGTATAAAAACAGTTCCAGTGATAAAATAAGGAAGTGGGCAGAAGAATTTATGACTATTGATAAATGTGAAGAATGTGGTGGACAAAGATTAAAGAAAGAATCACTCCATTTTAAAATCCAAGAAAAAAACATAGCAGACCTGGCAGAGATGGATCTTAGTGATTTAATGGATTGGTTTTTAAAAGCAGAAAAGAAAATTGATAAACGTACCTTAAGAATCGCTCAAGAAATTTTAAATGAAATAAAATTAAGGTTAGGCTTTTTACTCCATGTAGGCCTTGACTATCTTTCTTTAAACAGACCTGCAAGGACTTTGTCAGGAGGGGAAGCACAAAGAATTAGATTAGCTACTCAAATTGGGTCTCAATTGACAGGGATCACTTACATCTTGGATGAACCGAGTATCGGTTTACATCAAAGAGATAATCAAAAATTAATTGAAGCGCTGCGGGAGCTTACGGATATAGGCAATACTGTCATTGTTGTAGAACATGACAAAGACATCATGTTAGCTTCAGATTATTTAATAGATCTAGGTCCCGGAGCAGGTAAGCATGGAGGTGAAGTTGTCGCAGAAGGGACACCTAAGGATTTTTTAAAGACAAAAACCATTACCTCAGAGTATTTAAAAAACATTCGAAAAATTGAAATTCCTGAGGAAAGAAGAAAAGGGACAGGAGAGTTTCTAGAGTTGAAAGGAGCTACTGGTAATAATCTTCAAAACGTCAATGTAAAAATTCCACTTGGAACTTTTACTTGTGTTACAGGAGTTTCGGGAAGTGGAAAATCCTCTTTAATAAACGACACATTATATCCTATATTAAGAAGACATTACTATAGAAGTCAGCATAAGCCTTTGCCTTTTAAATCTATAAAAGGAATGGATCATTTAGATAAAGTGATTGAGATTGATCAAGCCCCAATAGGTAGAACTCCACGTTCAAACCCAGCTACTTATACAGGCGTTTTTACAGACATAAGGAAAATATTTTCAGAACATCCTGAGTCAAAAATTAGGGGATATAAACCAGGACGATTTAGTTTTAATGTGAAAGGTGGACGATGTGAAGAGTGTGGAGGCGGTGGCAAAAGAGTCATCGAGATGAATTTTCTTCCGGATGTAGAAGTAGAATGCGAAAGTTGTATGGGGAGAAGATATAACAGAGAGACGCTAGAGATTTTGTATAAAGGGAAATCCATTAGTGATGTTTTGGACATGAATGTAAATGAGGCCACAGATTTTTTTAAACCTTATCCTAAGATTTTTAGAAAAATGAAAACCTTGCAAGATGTTGGTCTAGGTTATATTCAGCTAGGACAGCAAGCAACAACACTTTCTGGTGGGGAAGCACAACGTGTAAAATTATCTGAAGAATTGTCAAAAAGAGATACCGGTCAGACGATTTATATTTTGGATGAACCAACTACAGGATTACATTTTGAAGACATCCGCCACTTGTTAAAAGTACTAAATAAATTAGTTGACAAGGGAAATACGATAATTGTAATTGAACATAATCTGGACGTCATTAAAATGGCAGACCACATCATTGACATAGGACCAGAAGGAGGCAAGGGTGGAGGAAAAATTATTGCTCAAGGGACACCTGAAAAAATCATTAAAGAGAAAAAAAGTTACACAGGTAAGTATCTAAAGTTGGAAATGATTAATTAACCTTAATCTCAAGACTTTGTGCATTTTTTTGGAATTGACTTTATATTCCGTAATTTGAACTAATAAGTCTGTTTATGATAAGAAGGTCAATAGATCACGGCATGAGGTGGTATCTTGCACAAAGATATAAGCGAATACATCATTATATGTATGCGCCTTTGGCCGTTCAAAAATCCTGGCTTCATAATTTAATTACATCAGCAAAGCAAACAGAGTGGGGAAGTCAATATGATTTTACCCAAATTAAAACTAGAAAAGATTTCGCCAAATCAATGCCCATTCAGGATTATGAATCCTTAAAACCTTACATCGATAGGATGATGTTAGGAGAAAAAGATGTCTTGTGGCATGGAGAAACTAGGTGGTTTTCTAAATCTTCTGGCACCACATCCTCAAAATCGAAATACATTCCAGTTACTGCTCAAAACCTCAGGACTTGTCACATCAAGGGTACTTGGGATACCATGTCGATGATTTATCATCAATTACCTCATGCCACTCAGTTTAGGTATAAAACTTTATTAATGGGGGGCTGTGTAAATCCCGTTGAAGGAAATTCAAGAGCTCAGACCGGGGATGTCTCTGCAATCATGATTAAACATATGCCATTTGTAGCGAGACCGTTTTTCACCCCAGATTTTGAAACTGCCTTGATGTCAGATTTTGAAAAAAAATTGGATGTCAAAGCAAAACTATTGTCTAAAGAAAAAGACATGGTTATGATAGGTGGAGTTCCAACATGGTTGATCGTCTTGTTTAAAAAAATATTAGAACTGACAGGAAAACATAACATGCTTGAAGTTTGGCCTAAACTTCAAGTTTATACTCACGGCGGAGTTAGCTTTGAACCCTACAAATCTCAATTCAAAGAATTTCTCCCATCTGAGGAAATAAAGTACTTTGAGATCTATAATGCAAGTGAGGGATATTTTGGCATGCAACATCATCCAAAAGATGAAGACATGGTTTTACTTATGGACAGTGGAGTGTACTACGAATTTTTACCACAGAGTGAATGGTATAAAGATGAAAAGGAAACCATTCTCTTGGAAGAAATAGAACTCGGTAAAAATTATGCATTAGTAATTTCTACAAATGCTGGCCTTTGGCGTTACACAACAGGGGATACCATTTGTTTTACTTCTAAGTTTCCATTTAAGTTTAAAGTAACAGGAAGAGTTAATCAATTTGTAAATGCATTTGGCGAAGAAGTGATTGTTGAAAATACGGACAAAGCTTTAGCAAAGACTTGTGAGACAATGAGGGTTAAGGTTGCAGATTATACCGTCGCTCCAAAATATTTTGAAGGCAATGAAAAAGGAGGGCATGAATGGTTGATTGAATTTAAGACGCCTCCGGATAATTTAAACAACTTTGCATTGTTGCTTGATCAAAATCTTCAAAAGTTAAATTCTGATTACGAAGCCAAAAGATTTAAAGATCTTGCTTTGCTAAATTTGAAGTTAACTTCTTTACCACCAGGAACATTCTCAAAATGGTTTAAAGCAAACGGTAGGTATACCACACAAGCTAAAGTTCCACGTCTCGCTAATCATAGAAGATACGTGGATGATATTTTACAAATTTTGCAAAGTCAATAATGGATAAATCTTTTGACGAAAAGTCTACTAAACTTATAGTTTCAAAATTTGAATTAGATGATTCCATTGGAGAAATTACAGAAGAACAACTATTGATAATACTTGCTGATAGGATAGCATGGATGATCGAATACAATATGGATTTTCTCCTGAGTTTAATGTATCGACTTGACGTCTTAGAAAAAGACATCAATAAAGGACTTAGTCCAGGAAATCCTGATCCTGCTAATATGGCTTTAGCAAAATTGGTCCTAGAAAGACAAAAACTCCGAATTAAAACCAGAGAGATGTATAGGTCTAAAGATTTCGAAGGAATGGAAGATTGGGACTATTCTTCATAAAGTTCAAAAGGGACTTCTTTTGTGTAAAACTCAGTGGTGATTTGATAATCTAACCATTCATGTATTTTTTTGTACTTTATTCTTCTTGTTAAATAAGCAATGCCTTTTCCTCCTTGTAAGGTATAAATGATGTCATTGGGGATGTATATTTTTTTCTTTTCCGTTGGTCCATTTATTCTCCATGGTTTTTTATTCCCTTCAGAGTCTTCAAAGTATACTAAGATGGTTTCTCCTTCTTTTAACTTTGGACCTGACCAACTCACAACAATACTTTCATTATCCGAAAATCTACTTTTAGATAGGTAAAAATCATCTATAGGATTTAGAGGTAATTTTATTTCAGTGCTTTTACCATTATCTAATTGTATCTCTATGTGATATTCTTCCGGGATAGGTACTTTTTGGGCAGCATTATATTTGAGGTATTTTCTTTTTACTTTTTTTTCTTTAAATGGAATGTTGTTAAGCTTCATGCTTCCATTTAACTTAGCTGGAACTCCATGCTCTCTAAAATCTCCAGCTTCAATACTTGCATTGCCAGATAAAGTTTCCTTTTGCTTTTCATACTTGAGGTAAAAATCTGCAATTAAATCTACCATCTCTGGGTCTACAAATTTCTTAGGTTTTTGCTCACAAGCGAAACAACTAATTGCTAGTAAAAGGTAAAGTATATGATGTTTATGTTGCATATTATTACTTATGGTGACAAGATATCAAAGCGTATCGTTAATTCAAAAGACTCTGCTATGACATTTGTGAATGACATCTTTTGCACCTGATTACTGATTATTATCAATATAGATCTTCAATTCTCCATTATTTCAAAGCAAAGAACCTATTGCTTTATTATTAGAATGTAAATAAAGCTGTAAATGTTGCATTTCAGCCTACTGACAATTATAATTTCTTGACCGCAGTTCTTTTTTCAATAAACTTACCTTGCTTTCAAACTAAAAGTAAAACTAAAAAGGGTGTTTTAAATGAATTATTATTCTTTGATGTAAATAAGATATTATGAAGTTAAAAATACTCATAGCACTTTCCTTCTATTTGCTTTTTATAGCAAATACCTTTTCTCAAAATACAACACTCCAAGGAAAAATTATTGATGACGTCACTGGGGAAGAGGTCATGTTTGCCAATGTTGTGATTTCTAAAGATGGTTCATTCGTTGAAGGAACTATTACAGATGTAGATGGTAATTATAGTTTTTCAAACCTTGATCCTGGTACTTGCAGCATAGAAATCAGTTCAATAGGTTATGGCGAAAAAATAATTTCTGACTATAGAATATTACAAGAAAAGTCAAACATATTAAATGTAAGCATTACTCAAGGCATAGATCTTCCAGTAGTAGAAGTAAGAGATAGGGGCATTTTTTCGACAGATGAAACAGATGGTGGGAGAGAAATAGGGGCCAAGGAAATACAAAATAAAGGCTTGACATCCATACCAGATTTAATTAAAACAACAGCTGCAGTTACTTCTTCAGATGATGGTGAAGAGGTAAGTATTAAAGCAGGACTGTTGGGGAGTACAGCTTATATACAAGATGGTATGCGAGTAAGTGAAATGGATGTTCCTGTTGATGAAATAGAAAGCATTAAAGTCGTTACAGGAGGGACAAGTGCAGTATATGGTGATTTTACCGGAGGGGTAGTCACAGTGGTTTCAAAAGGTCCTTCATTAAAATATAAAGGAAGTATTCAAATGGAAACTTCGGAACCTTTAAATGGATACGGTTATAACTTATTAAGAACAAGTCTAAGCGGCCCAATTATAAAAAAGAAAATAGGAGACGACAAGGAGCAATCCATCCTTGGGTTTAGATTGTCAGGCCAATTTCGTCTTAGAAAAGATGACGACCCATCTGCTCTTCCGGTTTATGTTGTGAAAGATGAAGTATTAGATGAATTGTTGGAAAATCCAGTTCAAGAAAATCTAGTGGGTGGGTTAAGTACCTACCAACCCGCAGCTCAAGATTTGACTAATGCGGACATGCAGGTACTAAAAGTTAGGCCGAACGAAGAAGAAAGAAAAAGTAACTTCACTGCTGTTATACAAGCAAAGCCCACCGATAAGATTGATGTTCGTATAAGTGGAACATATAGTGATGAGCAGGATCAGTTTACCCCTGGTTATGGATCAAGTCAAACCTCAAATGATAGGGAAAGATATGCAGCTTGGAGAGGAACCTGGACAGCTTTGAATAGTAAAAATAATCCAATAAACAATCGTAATCGCTTAAGTGGAATTTTAAGATTGAAACATAAAATCGGAGCTCAAGAATTCGATCCAAATAATCCTACAAAAAAATTAAAAAAACATTCTTTTATCCAAAACGCTTCATATGATCTAAACATTGGGGTAGAAAAAATTAAAAGAGAACTCGGCGATCCCAGACATGGGGATAATTTTTTTGCATATGGTCACATTGGCTTTTTTGATTACAATTGGACGCCTTTTTTAGGGGATCCTGATTTCGATAATATTTTAAGTCATGTTGATTATCGAAGAAACCTCAATGCCTACAGTCCTGGTACAAGTAATCCTGTTTTAAGCAATTACAACAATGCTTTTCAAGATTCTACAAACGAAAACGACTTTTTGTTAATCAATGGAGATTACAGAAATGGTGTGGTACATGAAGTATGGGGCCTTCATGAAAATGTAGGTACCGTTTATAATTTATTCAGCAAAAGAGACAATGACTTTTATAATTTTAAAGCCAATTGTACTTTTGACTTGATACCGAAAGGAGGCTTAGATAAAGGTCGGCATAGTATCCAATTTGGATTAAATTATGAACAAAGATTTTTAAGAGGCTATGATATCCAACCAAGTGCATTGTGGTTGACTGCCAGAGGTCAAGTGAATCGACATCTAACTGGTGTAGACGAATCTAATGTAATAGGAGCTTTTTTGGATCCCAATACTGGTCTAGAATACCTTCAATACGCAGCCCAAAATAATAGTGAAGAATTTGAAGGAGCTTACTTTTATCAAAGAGTGAGAGAGTTAGATGGAAGTTCAAACGACCAATTTTTTAACGTAGATAAATTACTTCCTGAAGAATTGAGTTTAGATTTGTTTTCTGCTCAAGAATTAATGGATGATAGTCGCTTAGGTTTGGACTTCTATGGTTTTGATTACACGGGTAAAAAATTGTCTAACGATGTAAACTTCTCTGACTTTTTTACTTCTGTTGATGAAAATGGAGTTAGAGATCACCCAATTGCCGCTTTTAAACCGATATATACAGCAGTTTATTTGCAAGATAAATTTACCTACAAAGATCTAATATTAAAATTAGGCCTCAGGGTCGACAGATATGATGCCAATACAAAAGTTTTAAAAGATCCCTACACTTTGTATGAAGGAATGAATGCCAAAGACTTTTATGCACAGGATGAAGCCAGTGACTTAATTAGACCTGAAAATGTTGCTGATGATTTTGTTGTTTATGTTTCTGGAGATGCGAAGCAATCAAATGATCTGACTGCATTCAGAAAAGGTGAGCAATGGTATTTTCCTAATGGCGAAGCAGCCAATGGCGGTAATGTTGTTTTTGGAGGTGGAGTGGTAACTCCAAAAAGATACAAGGATAGAAATTATAACATAAGATCTAAAGGTTTTGACATCGATAACTCTTTTACAGACTATAAACCGCAGACAAATTGGATGCCAAGGTTAGCTTTTTCTTTTCCAATTTCCAATCATGCAAACTTCTTTGCTCACTATGATGTATTGGTACAAAGACCATCTGCTACTCAGGCACGAGCAACACCTTTGGAGTATTTTTATATGGAAGAAAGATCTGCAAGTACAATTTTTCAGAACCCAAATTTACAACCTCAAAGGACGGTAGATTACGAAGTTGGCTTTCAACAACTTTTAACAGAAAGCAGCTTGCTTAAAATAACTGCTCACTATCGAGAGATGAGAGATATGGTTCAAAGAAGAACTTATTCATTTGTTGCTAATCCAGTAGGTTCATATACTACTTATGACAATCAAGACTTCGGTACCGTAAAAGGAATGACATTGTTTTACGAAATGAAACGAGTAAGGAATTTAGCTTTTTACGCTTCTTACACCTTGCAATTTGCTGATGGTACTGGTTCCGATGCAGATTCGCAAGCTGGCATTACTTCAAGAGGTAACCTTAGAAATTTATTTCCGCTTACTAGAGATGAGAGACATAATTTTAATCTTTCTCTGGACCTTAGATATGGCAGTGATAAGAAATATAATGGACCTAAAATATTAGCCAAACCAATTTTTGAAAATGCAGGAATAAATTTGAGTTATACTGCTGTCTCAGGTAGACCATATTCCAAAGAGCTCATTCCTGATGTCTTGGATTCCAGAGGAGCTTTTGGTTCAATTAATGGATCCAGATTGCCTTGGAATTCTTGGTTAAATTTAAAAGTAGATAAGTACTTTCCAATTTATTTTGGAGACAAAGAAAACAGAGATCTTAAAAAGAAAATAGGCATCAATGTGTTTTTTAGAGTACAGAATTTGTTAAATCAAAAAAACATCATCGAAGTTTATAAAGGAACAGGTTCTGCTTCTGACGATGGCTATCTTAGCTCAACTTATGGTGAGGATGCAATTCGTCAAACCTTAGAGTCGGGACAAAATCTTGAATCCTATTTAGATTCTTATCAATGGAGAGGGTTAAATGGCACATTTTATTCTTTGCCTAGAAGGATGTTTCTTGGAGCCAGTGTGAGGTTCTAATGGTTTAACATGGATCAAAACGTTAAAATCGCAGAAGCCTTGTGATGGTCTTAAGACCATCACAAGGCTTCTGCGTATCTTCATCTTATGAAGATACTTATCCTCAGAAAGATTCATCCTGAATTCATCAAACAAAGTCTTGCTTTAGGCCATGAAGTAAATTATCAAGCGGAACTTCCAAAATCAAAAGTGAGCAAGATTATTCATGAATATGATATCTTAATTGTTGGAAGATTAGATCTAACCATTGATGAAGCTTTATTAAAAAAAGCCAAAAATCTAAAAATTATTGGTAGACCAGGTTCTGGTTTAGATATGATCGATTTAAGTTATTGTAAGATTAGAGACATCCAAGTAATTAATTCACCAGAAGCTAACAGCAATGCTGTCGGAGAACATGCGATGGCCATGCTCTTAATGCTCCTCAATAAGCTTAGATCCGCTGATCTAGAAGTAAAAAATTTAATTTGGGAGCGTGAAAAGAACAGAGGTTTTGAGCTAAAAGGTCAAAAAGTTGGAATTATTGGCTTTGGACACACTGGAAAACAGTTTGCAAAAAAATTAAGTGGCTTTGAAGTAGAGGTTTTAGCTTACGACAAATATAAAACGAATTATTGCTCAGATTTGAGCCATGTAAAAGAAGTCAAGCTTGAAGAAGTCTGGAAAGAAGCCGACATCATTAGTTTTCATTTACAGCATAATGAAGAAACACATCATTATCTAAATGCTGATTTTATAGAAGCTTGTCAAAAGGATTTTATCTTAATAAATACCTCAAGAGGAAAAATTGTAGATACAAAAGCATTGTACCGAGGATTAATAGATGGAAAAATAAAAGGAGCTTGTTTAGATGTACTAGAAAACGAAAAGCCACTGACTTACAATAGTTTAGAGCTAGAATTGTATAAAAATTTATTTAAACTTAAGCAAGTAATCGTTAGTCCTCATGTGGCGGGATGGTCTCAAAGATCTAAAATAGCTATGTCCATGGTCTTATTCGATAAAATCATGAAGGCTTTAGATTATTAGATTAGAAACCTGATTATACGTCTTGAATTACAAAAAACTAGATAGATTTCACCTTATCTTTATCAAGCATTTACAGTAGTTTGAGCGAAACATAGATACACAAATTAGATACACTGAAGAATAAGTTACAAATAGCAGAAAAAATTAATGTGTGCACATTTTTTTTGAATAGTAATTTCAAAGACAATAAAATACGACATGTAGACGATTGGAGAGCACTTATTTTTTGAAAACAAGGGCATTTTTCTTAACATTGCGGACTTATCTGAAGTTGAATTATAACAATTTTTAAATAATTAAAACAAACTGTATGACACGAAATGTACTACTAGCATTATTGTTCCTTTTTGGTTTTGGAACAGCGGTCATTGGTCAGAACACCTCACTCCAAGGAAAAATCACAGATCAAGATAATGGTGAGCCCATTTTATTTGGAACAGTGGCCTTAATTAAGGATGGAAACATACTTACGGGTACTGAAACAGATTTTGATGGTAATTACAGCTTTTCTAACGTAGATCCTGGGACCTACGATGTTGAAGCTTCCTATGTAGGCTACCAACCTACGAGAATTACTGGAGTAGTTGTTTTTGCTGGAAAATCTAACATTCTTGATGTTCAAATGGGCGAAGGAGAAGGGGTAACACTCGACGAGATCGTGGTAATTGAATTTAGAGAACCTTTGATTGAACAGGATAATACTACCCAAGGTAGTATTGTGACCTCTGATGAAATTAAAAACCTTCCTACAAGAAGTATTAATGGTTTAGCCTCAACATCTGCTGGTGTCGGTGCTGCTGATGACGGAGACGATCTATCCGTGAGAGGATCAAGAACTGAAGGAACCGTCTATTACATTGATGGAGTTCAAGTAAGAGGTAACTTATTACCTGAATCAGAAATTGATCAACTTCAAGTAATTACTGGAGGTGTTGATGCGAGTTATGGAGACGTAACTGGTGGTGTCATTTCTATAACAACAAAAGGACCTTCTTCAAGATTTGCTGGAGGTTTAGAATTAGAAACATCTGAGCCTTTTGATAATTATGGATATAATCTAATTAGAGCAAATGTCAGTGGACCAATCTTAAAAAGAACATTAGATGATGGTACAACAAGATCTCTATTAGGTTTTAGATTATCAGGTCAATACAGAAAACAAGCAGATGATGATGCTCCTGCTTTGCCAGTTTACGTGGTAAAGGATGAAGTGAGAGAAGCATTAATTAATGATCCAGTAAAGCAAATAATTGTTTCTGGTGTCCCAGGTTTTATACCTGCTGCAAATGAATTAACGAATGATGATGTTGATGCATTAGATTTTAGACCAAATGAAGAAAATGAAAGAGTAGATTTTACTGCAAAATTAGATGCAAGATTATCTGATGCCATTGACATCACGCTTAGTGGTACATATAGTGACGAAACCGATAGATTTACTCCTGGTTATGGAGAAGTATTAACGGCAAGTGATAGAGCAACATACGCTTTTTGGAGAGGAACTTGGACTACCTTAAATAGTCACAATAATCCTACAGAATATGATTCGCGATACAGAGGAAATTTAAGATTTAGACACCGTTTAGGTAAGCAAGGGGTGAGTCAGAGTGTAGAAGGTGAAGAAAGGAAAGCGAGTGTTATTCAAAACGCTTCTTATATCCTTCAATTTGGTTACGAAAAGAGTTTATACGATGTTTCTGACATGAGACATGGAGACGACTTGTTTTCTTATGGTCACATCGGAACATTTGATTATGATTATGTTCCTGCAACCGGAGACTCTGAGTGGACTGGAGCAACACGTATACCTTTTGTAGGAGATATCGCGCATGTAGATTATACTGAAGTTTTTACGGGATATACACCAGGAAGTGCTAATCCAACTTTAGCTAACTACAATAAATTATTTGAAGACACTTCAAATGAAAACGATTTTCTAATTGTAAATGGTGACTATAGAGGTGTTGTTCATGAATCATGGAATTTGCACGAAAACGTAGGTACTGTTTATAACTTATTCAGACAAAGAGACAGAGACTACTATACTTTTAAAGCAACTTCTTCTTTCGACATTGTTCCTAATGGAAACTCTGAGAAAGGAAGACACAGTATACAGTTTGGTATTAACTACGAACAAAGATTTTTAAGAGGCTACGACATTAGACCAACGGGGCTTTGGGTAGTAGCAAGAGGACAACAAAATAGACACCTTCAAGGTATTGACACTACAAATGTAATTGGAACATTCCAAGATACTATTAATGGCATACCATATACTTTCGATCAATTTGCTCCTGGAGATCAATCAGCTGATTTTGAAGGCAATTATTTTTTCCAAAGAGCAAGAGCAATAGATGGTACTGCAATTAATGAATATTTTAATGTAGATAAATTAAATCCTGACCAATTAAGCCTTGATTTATTTAGTGCTCAAGAATTGAATGATGATCCAAACTTGGCCTTAAATTATTACGGTTATGATTATCAAGGTAACAAACTCGGCAACGACGTCACATTTGATGATTTCTTTACTTCGGTCGATGAGAATGGAGTCAGGGATCATCCAATAGCTGCTTTCCAACCCATCTATGCGGCAGCTTATATACAAGATAAATTTACGTTTAGAGACATCATTTTTAGATTAGGTTTAAGGGTTGATAGGTATGACGCCAATACAAAAGTATTGAAAGATCCTTTTACACTATATGAAGGTATGAATGCAAAAGATTTTTATGCATTATCTGATGCTACTGATTTAGTGAGACCAAATGGAGTAGAGGATGATTTTACAGTTTATGTGAATGGAGATGCAGATAGATCTTTTGATGTTGCAGGTTATAGAGATGGAGAACAATGGTATTTTCCTGATGGAAGTGCTGCAAATGGCGGTAACATCGTTTTTGGTGGTAATGTCGTAAACCCAAGAATTTACTCAGAAAGAGTAAATGCCATTAGAGATAGAAACTTTGACATAAGTAATTCATTTAAGGATTATGAACCAGAAATTAATTGGATGCCAAGACTTGCATTTTCATTCCCAATTTCTGATGAGGCTAACTTCTTTGCACATTATGATATACTTGTACAAAGACCTGCTTCTGGTCAAGCTTTAACGACTCCTCTTCAATATTTTTACATGGAAGAGAGAAACAATATACTTTTTGAAAATCCAAATTTGAAACCACAAAGAACGGTTGATTACGAAGTTGGATTCCAACAAAAACTTTCAAATTCATCTGCACTTAAAATTGCAGCTTACTACAAAGAAATGAGAGATATGATCCAAAGAAGGACTTATGGTTTTGTAGCGAGTCCGGTTGGTGAATACACAACTTTTGATAACCAAGATTTTGGTACAGTAAAAGGATTTTCATTATCCTATGATTTAAGAAGAACAGCAAACATTACTGTAAATGCAACTTATACACTACAGTTTGCTGATGGTACAGGATCAGATGCAGATTCACAAGCTGGTCTAACATCAAGAGGAAATTTAAGAACATTATTTCCACTTAATTTTGATGAAAGACACAGACTTAATTTAATACTAGATTACAGATACGGTTCTGGTAAAAAGTACAATGGTCCTACAATAGGCGGAAAAGAAATTTTTGCTAATGCAGGAATAAACTTAAATGGAGTTTCAGTTTCAGGTAGACCATACTCAAGAAACTTAATTCCTGATGTGCTTGGATCTAGAGGTAGAATTGGTGCATTAAATGGCGCTAGAAGACCTTGGAATTACTGGTTGAATCTTAAAATTGATAAGCAATTTACGATTGCTTTGAATAAGGAAGAACCAAATTCTTCTAAGAGAAATATCGGAGTAAATGTATACTTGAGAGTTCAAAACTTATTGGATCAATTGAACATTATTGATGTTTACAGAGCTACTGGTTCTGCAGAAGATGATGGGTACTTAGCTTCTCCTATTGGACAAGATGCTGCTAGATCTGTTCTTGAAACAGGTCAGAGTGTACAGTCTTTCCAAGACTCTTACCAATGGAGATTAATAAATCCAACTTTTTATTCACTTCCTAGAAGAATGTACTTGGGAGCATCAATCAATTTTTAAAATTAAAACACACATCAAAATCTCTTAAGATGATGAAAAATATTAAATACACTTTAGTCGCGATCTTGTGTTTCGGTTTTATGAATGCTACGTATGCATTTAAAAATCCTGAAACGGATCGTACGCAAAGCCAGACTTCCTATCGGATGGATTGCGCATTGGCTACAGCAGAAGATGACCTCGATGTCAACAACGTAAGAGCTAGACTTCTTGTAGGTGGTGACGTTTGGTGGGATGGATCTAACGGTAGATACATTGTACCAAAAGTTGCAGCTGGTCTTGATGAAGTTTCTTCAATTTTTGCTGGAGCTGTTTGGTTGGGTGGAGTTGACCCTGCAGGAAACTTAAAAGTTGCCGCTAAACAATATGGAACTGCAAATGGACAAACAGATTTCTGGCCTGGCCCATTAGATCCAATCAATGGTACAGTCGATGCAGAAACTTGTTCAGAATGGGATAGACAATTTGAAGTGCTAGGATCTAACATAGATCTCCACCTTCAAAACTATAACAAATTTGTTGTTCAAGACAGTAGTGATTATCCTACGGATTTGATTCCTTTGGACGTAAAAGGATGGCCTGCTAGAGGAAATGAATTCTTTTTTGTTTTGAATGATTTCGAATTACCTAATACGGATCAAGGTTTAGGAGCTTTCCATGATGAAAATGGTGACGGCCTTTACCAACCACAATTTGGAGATTATCCTATTATTGAAATTAGAGGTTGTCCTTTACCACAATATCCCGATCAAATGTTCTTTTGGATTTACAATGATGCAGGTGGGGTTCACTCCACGCAAGGTGATGCGATCCAGATGGAAATACAAGTTCAAGCTTTTGCTTATGCAACGAACGATGAGCTTAATGATATGACATTTACTAGATACAAGTTGATCAATAGAGCAGTGGAAAGTATTGATAGTACTTTCTTTGCAATGTGGGTTGATGGCGATTTAGGGTGTTCAGAAGATGATTACATCGGCTGTGATACAACAAGATCATTAATGTATGTATACAATCAAGATGCAGTAGATGGTGCAACTGGTGATGCTTGTCCTGGTGGTGTAAATACCTATGGTGCAAACGTTCCTATTGTTGGGGTAGATTACTTTAGAGGTCCTTTAGCACCAAGATTAGCTAATGGTACTACACCTCCTTTAGGTGTTATGCCTGATACTTTGATTGAGCTAGGGATGACTTCTTTTGTTTATCACAATAGAGGTGTCGGTAACCCTCCTCCTCAAACGACAGATCCAGGTAATGCACAACAGTACTACAACTACCTTACAGGTTCTTGGCTAGATGGTTCACCAGTTACTTTTGGTGGAAATGGTGTAGGTGGAAACTTACCAACTAAGTATGTATTCCCTGATGCTCCTAATAATGACAATGGATGGTCAATGTGTACTTCAGATTTACCATTTGATGATAGACGAACTATTCAAGCTTCTGGTCCTTTTAGATTGGATCCAGGAAGAATTAATGAGTTGATTGTTGGAGTTCCATGGATTCCTGAATTGGCTTACCCTTGTCCAGATATCTCAAGATTACAAAGAGCTGATGATTTGGCTCAAAACTTATTTGACAATTGTTTTGACATTACAGATGGTCCAGATGCACCAGATGTATGTTCTATAGAATTAGATAGAAAAGTAGTATTCATTCTTACAAACGATAACATCTCTTCAAATAATTCAAATGAAGATTATTGTGAACTTGACGTAAGATCTACAGCTCCACCAGAATTATTTACTGAAAAAGAAAGATCTTATGTTTTTGAAGGTTATAAAGTATATCAATTGGTTGGACCAGATGTTACTACTGGTGAACTTAATAACCCAGAAAGAGCAGAAGTTGTTTTCCAATGTGATGTTAAAAATGGAGTAAGTGAAATTTTTAATTGGAGTGAGGTGCCTAATCCGAATGGAGCAGCTAATAATGAAGATGAGACCTTATTTACACCTGAACTTATGGTAGAAGGTGATGATGAAGGTATCCTTCATACTTTTGAAATTACAGAAGATAAATTTGCTACTGGTGATAATACAGATTTGATTAACCACAAGAAATATTACTTCGTTGCTATTGCATATGGTTATAATAACCCACAGTTGTTTTCACCAGAAACAAAAGTTGGACAAGAAAGACCTTACTTAGAAGGTAGAAGAAACATTAAAACGTACACCGTAACACCAAGGCCAATTGTAAACAGACAGCTTGCTTCTGATTATGGCGATGGTGCAGAAATTATTAGACTTGATGGGACTGGTGCAGGAGGATTTTTCTTAGATATTTCTGATGAAGAAAGAAACAGAATATTTGATGCTCAGGAAGGTGGCACTGCTGATAATCCTTCTGATTATACTGGTGAGATAACTTACCTTCCAGGATCCGCTCCAATTGAAGTTAAAGTTCATGATCCTTTAGCTGTAGTTGATGGAGAGTACATTTTAAGATTTGAACAAGATTCTAAAATTAGTACTGGAGAAATAGGTTGGGTATTATATGATGGCTCAGGAGATAATATACTTGATACATCTACAGAAACAATTGAACAATTAAACGAACAGATCCTAGGTGATTTAGGATTTACAATTTCTGTTAGACAAACTGAAGATGCAGGTAATTTAGAAGAAGAAAGCAATGGTGGTATTGGACAAACAATTACTTATGCAGATCCTGCAATTAGTTGGTTACAAGCTATACCAGATGATTCAGATCAAGCAGTAAACTTCATGCCTACTGGTCCTGAAGAAATCTATTTTGATGATGATCCTACTCAGTATTATTCAAACTTTGGTTCTGGTCATTACCAACCATTTACTTTGGCTGATCATAACGTAAGACAAAATACTTTCTACATCACTCCAGGATGGATGAATTCTGGTTCAGAAATTGCGCACATTCAAAATCCATTAGCTAACTTAAACAATGTTGATATTGTTTATACTTCTGATAAGACTAAATGGAGTAGATGTATAGTAGTAGAAACAGCTTCTGAATACTATTATGGAGCAGGAGGATTAGGACTTTTAACAGAAGGAGAAGTTGAAAACTTTGAACTTAGACCATCACCTTCAGTAGGACTCGAAGATAATGATGGCGACGGGATTGCTGATGATGATGATTCAGGAACAACAGGTATGAGTTACTTCCCAGGTTATGCAATTGATGTTGAAACTGGAGAGCGTCTTAATATCTTCTTTGGAGAAAATACGACTTACGGAGAATTGTCACCATTTCCAAATCTATTTCAAGATGGAAGACCTAATGGTGGTGACATGATGTGGAATCCAACATCTCAAACGAACATCAATACTGGCTCATTCTCTGTATACAATCTATTTGGTGGCGGACAACACTTTATTTATGTAAGTAGAACACCTTATGATGAATGTGCTTTCATAAAGAGTAAACTTGAACAAAATAGTGTACTTAGAAAAATAGAAGCTATTTCAACCATTTCTTGGACTTCTATTCCTATTCTAAATCCAGGTTTTAGTTTAACATCTTATGAAGATGGTCTTATTCCTACTGAAACGGTTGTTAAGCTAAGAGTTGATAATCCATATGGCCAAGACCTTGGTACAAATGATAATGCAACTTACCCTAGTTATAGATTTAAAATCGAAGGGAAAGAAGCTCAAGAAAATGTAACGGCTGCTGAAATTGACAGCGAATTAGACATGATTAATGTAGTACCAAATCCATATTTGGCAGGTTCTTCTTATGAAAATAATCAATTCAATAAAGTGGTTAAAATCACGAATCTACCTGCAAAATGTTTGGTTAATATTTACTCTTTAAATGGACAATTCATTAAACAGTATGATAGAGATGAAGTTGATTTAGTTAAGTCAGGTAATAATCCTGGAAGAAGAACTCAACAATATACACCGGATGTAGAATGGGATCTTGAAAATGATGCTGGAATACCTGTAGCAAGTGGAGTTTACTTAATTCATGTTGCAGCGGATGGACTTGGAGAAAGAGTGATAAAATTATTTATCGTTAACAGACAATTTGATCCATCAGGATTATAAAAACATAATTTGAGGGGAGTGATTTATTTCACTCCCAGCATTAAAATTTAAAAGAACAATCATGATCAGAAATAATATAATAACAACAATAATCCTTCTGTTCGTTTTCGTTTCTGCTGCTTTTGCAGGTAATCCGGATAGACAAGGGGAAGCTGGAGCTTACGAATTGCTCATGAACCCATGGGCTAAAAGTGCAGGATTACATACCATAAATACAGCAAGTATTATGGGAGTAGAATCGATCAGACTTAACCCTGCAGGATTGAGTAGAGTACAGGGGACAGAACTAGTGCTAGGGCATACTATTTATTTATCTGGTACAGATATAGGTATGAACGCAATTGGAATTGCACAAAAACTTAAAAACGGAGGTTCATTTGGTTTAACATTAATGGCCTTAGACATGGGAGAAATTCCTGTGACAACTACGGAATCACCAGAAGGAAATGGAGCAACATTTTCACCTAATTTTGTCAACATGGGATTATCCTATGCACACCTTTTTGAAAATAAAGTCTCTGTAGGTTTGACACTTAGAGCAATCTCAGAGTCAACTGCCGACCTTTCAGCTTTTGGTATTGCGGTGGATGCCGGTGTACAATATGTATCAGGAGAAAATGATGAATTCAAATTTGGAATATCTTTAAGAAACGTTGGTACACCAATGGCTTACAAAGGCGAAGGTCTAGCAATTCAATTAGTGCAAGAAGATAAGATAGTACCGCATGCAAATACATTTAGCTCAAGAGGAGAATCTTTTGAACTTCCTTCAGTATTAAATATCGGTATGGCTTATGACTTTTTGCTCAGCGCGAAAAACAAGCTAACCTTGATTGCAAACTTTACCTCTAATTCATTTTCTGAAGATCAAATTGGATTAGGTGCAGAATTTACATTGAATAATATGTTTCAATTGAGAGCTGCATACAAATACACTAATGAGAGTGATAATTCAAGTATTGACAAAAGTCCAGTTTATACTGGTTTAGCTGCAGGACTTTCAGTTGTAGTTCCATTCAAAAAAGATGGCGACTCTAACATCGCTTTAGATTATGGTTATAGAGCTTCAAACCCTTGGAATGGATCTCATAGCTTAGCTGTTAGAATGCTATTCTAAAAAGCTGATATTAAGTAGCTTATATAAAAACGAAATTTTTAGTAACTTTGTAAAGAACGTTCCTTTTCACATAAAGGAGCGTTCTTTATATTTTTAGATAATTTACTACAGTTCTAATAATTCATTCCCAAAACTCACCAATGCAATGGCTTTAGTTTAAAGATGTGTTCTTATTAGAGAGTGGTTGAAAACTTACTATTATGGCTGATTTTATTTATCTAACCAAAGAAGGTTATGAAAAGCTCAAAAAAGAGCTTGATGACTTAAAAACAAATAAAAGACAAGAGATTGCTTCTGCTATTGCAGAAGCGAGAGAGAAAGGTGACCTTTCAGAAAATGCAGAATACAAAGCTGCGAAGGATGAACAAGGATTGTTAGAATTAAAGATTTCTATCTTAGATTCTAAATTGTCGAATGTTAAAATTCTTGATGCCAGTAAAGTTGATACTTCTCAAGTTTCTCTCCTCACTACAGTCAAAATTAAAAACCTAAAGTCTAATAAGGACCTTACTTATACCATAGTGCCAGAAGCAGAGTCTAATTTAAAAGAAAAGAAAATTTCGTCTACTTCTCCAGTTGGTGAAGGTTTGATGGGAAAGAAAGTCGGCGAAACAGCGCAAGTAACTACTCCAAGGGGCATCTTGGAATTTAAAATTTTAGACATAAGCGTTTCTAAATAATGGCATCCATCTTTACCAAAATTGTCAAAGGTGAAATACCTTGTTATAAAATTGCAGAAGACGAAAATTATCTTGCATTTTTTGACATCAACCCAGTTGCAATTGGACATACTTTAGTGATCCCAAAAAAAGAAACAGATTACCTTTTCGATTTGTCAAATGATGAATTAAGCGGAATTATGCCCTTTGCAAAAAAGGTAGCTAAAGCCATTGAAAAAGTAGTTCCTTGCGAACGAATAGGGCTTACCGTAATTGGATTAGAAGTACCTCATGCTCATATACATTTGATACCCATCAATTCACTACACGATATGAATTTTGAAAAACCTAAACAGAAATTGTCTAAGGAATCTTTTGAGAATTTAGCTGCCGAAATTAGAACGGCCATGAACCAATAAATCGATCTCTTCGATTAGCACTCACTTTATAAGTTGAATATCCAATACGCTACACCCATAAAGGGGCGATGGTATTAAAATTTACTTGTGTCAAGCGATTTCACAACGTTTACAGCGATCTTTCTATAGTCTATGTCTTTATCGTCGATGATTATTAAACGACAGGTTAAACCTTCTTTATCGAATTTTAAGCCTTTACTTGCACCCTTATAAACATTAATTTTGCCTTCTTTCCAACCTAAAGCTGCCATTTCTTTTTGATAGTAATCAACTACGTCAGCTTGCTCATCATAAGTGTTAAGTTGCATCAACAAGCCTTCTTCTAATATTCTTGTGTTCCCAACATTTTTTATCTCTGCACTAGGTAAAACTGGAAAACCCAAAGCCAATAAATCTTCTGGATAATCCTTAGCCAAACTTGGGTTAATCTCTACAGGTAAACGGATAACTTTCACCTCCTTATCCTTTTTAGCCACAGCTTCAGCATCTGTTTTAGGATCTTCCTTACTAGAAGTCTCATTCGTACATGAAAAGAATAACATAAAAGAAAAAATAGATATGATGTAAAAGGGCTTCATTTGAATTAGTTTTATCAAGAATTAGTACTTCAATCTAACGAAATTATAGCAAATAAAATTCCATACTATTCATTAAGAGACCATTTATAATCTAAATAATCAATTTTGGCATCCTCCAACATTTGAATTTCGCTGTATCGATTAATGAAAGCTCTTACAGAAGGGGCTTGTTTCTTAAAATCACCTTTATACCATAAGAATAACTTTGATAATTGAACATGATCTTGACTGATGATATTTTTGTCCTTATTGCCGATAAAATATCTCGTTTGATCTTCTAATTGCTCATTAAGCCTTTCAGCAATATAGGCTTCGTTACGAAGTCTAGGGCAAGAAAAAGAAGCACAGTTTACTGCAAAATGGATTCTAGGATCATCAAATTTCTCTCTAATTATGCTATGTTCAATATTGTTTAAGTCGTAAGTCATCTTTTCAATTTTAATGAACTTGATGTCCCAAACAGTATTGACAAAAGGAATCCCTTTTTTGATGTCTTTAATGCTAGCAACAGGATAATTATCTATAATTAATTTTAAGGTAAATGCATTATAGGCATTTATCCAATAGGCTAATCTTTCTTCCTTTTTCCAAGTTTTATTTGGATGGTGCTTAGATAAATCGTTCAAATAAGATTCAAACTTGCTTTGCTCTTCTAAGAAGCCAATGTAATTAACTGTGCCGTTTTCTGAAACGTATTTCTTTAATAGCTCATCAAACTTTAAATGGCTAATAGGATCAGCGATTGAGTTTGATTCACTTATTGAACCACACGAGAGTAGAGAAGTAAAACATAAATATGAAAATGATAAGAGTATTAATTTGATGCCTTTCATGATTTCACATCTAAACTAGCACATATTAGCTTTATTTCGAAATCGAAATCCTTACCTAAATTTTGCTCTAGCGCCAGCAGCAAATTGAAGTGTGTTGAATCGGTCTTTATTAGGTCCAATTCCTTTGTCTAAATAATGTTGATATTTAGCTTGACCGAAAATGCTATACCTACTGGAAATTTGTCTTTCTAAACCTACACCTATATCAGCAGTAAAGAAGCGATTTTCAATAAACGAACCTCCATCAACCCAACCTAAGGAATAGATTTTTCGAGAATTAGTTAAAGTGTTATCAAGCAACTCATCCGCGCTTTTTAAATCAAATGTTTTTTCACGACTAGCAAACTCTGCAGTTCTAAAGTAATTGGCTTGCATGGCTACATTCAAACTCGCACCACCTGAGACAAAATATTTTGTTTTATTATCATTGCTGAAATAATACCTTACGTTTAAAGGTATATTTAAAAGATTCAATTCAATTTTATCAAGTTCAATTCTGATGTAACCATCCGATAAACTTCCTACTCTTTCGGAGCTTGGTTTTGGGGTGTAAGATCTGGCTACATAATTAGAACCCAATTCAACTTCCCAATCACCTATACCAACACTTGCTGCTAATCCAGCACCATAGCCTAAAGCTGCATGTGCATATGATTTTACGCTAAGCACTTTATCATAAGGCGTCATAATGTAATTATAGTCTGTATTGACTTGCGCTGAAAGTCTCCATTTAAATAATGAAACAGGATTTTCGCAAACCAAACAATTGGGAACAGGTTGTTTTTCATTAAATTTCAAAAAGCTCAACAAGGCTACTTTTAATGAAGGTGATTGTTTAATTGCTTCATTAATTTTAATTGTATTCGAGATGATTTCACTTTTTTCTGCGATGGACTGAAGGTTTTGTAAGCCTATCTTTTGTAGTTCATTTTGTACTTTATTTGGTACATTAAAAAGTTCAACCGATGCTCGGTACTTGCTAGGATTAACTACTTGCGGGTTTTGTTTAATTGAGCTTATAGCAATTTGAGCTTTTACAGCTGCTGAATTTTGAACTTCTGTGTTGCTAACTATATTGACTTCGTTATTGATAAGATCACCATTAGCACTTTGCTTTATTTGAGTATTAGTTTTTACAGTAGATTCTGCCAAACTGTTTTCGTCAAGATCGTTTAAATTGATCTCACTTACATTGCTCTTGTTTACTAAGTCATTATCTACTAAGTCAGCAATAGGCTCTGTTGATTTTTGATCAAAATTGAAAGGAGCATGTTGATAAATGCCGAGCAATAAAAGCAGAATAAAGGAAGCCTCCACTAATTTGTATTTAAACAAAAGCCTATAGGGTAGTACGAATTCCTTATCCAATTCAGGTTGAAAGGTGTTCCAGTGATTTTCGTTAAATGGTACATTGAAGTTGCTCAATTTATCGTAAGCAGCAAGATCAACTTCTTCAGGAACCTCTATCGATGAAAGATCATCATCAAGAATAATTTTTTGTTCCAGAACTTCCCAAGTATTTGCATCATAAGCATCTTCTAGCTTAGACAGGTTTTGAGCCTTTTCGTCTAAAATGATGTCTGCATTAATGTGATCTATTTCTGGAATAAAATCTAAAGCCGCTGCAAGATTTGTCCAAGTAGCTGGTTCATATTTTTCTTCAATATTTTCTAGCTTGTTTTTGATGGTTTCATCAAAAGGAAGGTCATTAGTATCCCAAGCATTGAGTTTTTGATTCAATGCTCCCCATGAATTTTGAGCAGAACCTGCATCAAAATTTTCCAAGGCGTCTTTAATAATTTGATCTAAATGATCACTTTTCATTTCTAATGAATCTTGACTTTAGTATTGATTTTAATTTTATACGAGCTTTTACCAAATTAGATCTGGAAGTACTCTCAGTTATTTCAAGTTTGTTAGCTATTTCTTTATGGGAAAAGCCTTCAATTACATACATGTTAAAAACAACTCTATAAGCTGGTGACAACGTTTGTACCGCTTCTAGAATCTCTTTTTCACTTACTTTGCTTATAGCATCTGCTTCATCGGTCTTTACATCAAAAGCTGTATCAATGTCCTCAGTTCTCCTTCTAACATTCTTTCGATAGAAATCAATAGCAGTATTTACCATGATTCTTCTCATCCAAGCATTCAAAGAAGTACCAGGTTGATACTTTTCTATGTTTTTAAAGACCTTTATAAATCCTTCATGAAGAATATCTAAGGCATCATCTCTATTATTGGAATATCTCAAACAGACACCCATTAATTTTCCATAGTTCTCTTCATATAGAACCTTTTGAGCCCATCTCTCTTTCGAGATACAGGCTTGAATTAGATCCTTTTCCTGGTTTTCCAAATTTATTGCGATATCCATTGGAGTTCAGTTTAGGTTAATATTTCTCCATTCTCATTAGGAAAAACTAATACATGATAAGAATATTGTAAAAAACCTTATAATTATTCGCAATCAAGCACTGGTAAAACGGCTTTATTTAACATTTCGCTGCTTTTTTGTGCTCATTAAACGAGTTCTTATTCAGTCCTTTTGCGTTACTTCACGCTTTCTTATTTGCATAATGTTTGAAAAATAGACAATTAATTCTTCAAGGTATAATTATAACAATTGATAATGCGTTTAAAAAGGATGAAAAACAAAGTTCTGACGATAATATTGACATTGATGCTATGTGTTGTTTCGCAACATGGATTTGCTCAAAAGTATGGACACATGAATTCTGGAAACCTATTGGAAATGCTCCCAGAGGTTAAATCAGGTGATGCTGAACTAGAAAAAATGAGGATTAGTCTTTTTGATGCTTTGCAGGTTAAAGTAAAAGCGCTGGAAGAAAAATTTGCCCGTCTGCAAAAGCAAATGTCAGAAGGAGGCTTAAGCCCCGTTCAACAACAAAAAGCTGAAGAAGAATTAAATAATGAAAGACAAGCCATCATAAAAGAAGAAGAGGCCATTAATCTTCAGCTTCAGCAAAAAAGAGTTGATTTGCTTCAACCTATTTTTGACAAAGTGAATAAGGCCATAGAAGACATAGGTAGAGAAAAAGGGTACACCATGATTTTTGACACCAGTAAATTTAACGCACTTTTATTTGTGCAAGATACTGACGATGTTATGCCTTTGGTAAAAGCTAAACTAGGTTTGTAGCTTAATTTCGATTAATAAAATTATTGATGGAATCTATATCTATGACTCCTATCAATACTTCGTTGTCATAAACAGGTACGAGGCTATAGCTATTTTTTTGAAATTTATCAATCAGTATTCGAAGTGAAATTCCTTTGTTTATCTTTTCAAAGGTCGAGCTTTTATATTCTGCCATTGTTTTGTGAAGTTCTTGTTTGTTCACTGCTTCTTTCAAAAATATCAAGGGTAAGATTCCACTGACTTCTTCTTCCTCATCTTTGACAAGAAAGTGTTTAGCTCCAGTGTCATTTTTAGCTTTAGCTAAAGATAATAAATCAGATTCCTTAAGCATTTGGAAATCAGTTTGCACTATATCAGCAGCTGTGGACCTGTTTAAAAGATCTTCGATTTTGACGCTTCTATATTCATTTCTAGCCATTAAAAAAACGAACACTGCAATGAAGGGCAATACCAAATGCCCAACATAAATTCCATAGACGAAAAAACAAACTGCAATTATTTGACCCACAATGCTTGCTATTCTAGTCGCTTTGACTCTTCCTAGTTTTAAAGACAATAAAGCCCTTAAGACTCTCCCTCCATCCATTGGGAAAGCAGGAACTAGATTGAATAAAGCTAACATACCATTCATGTAAAAGAGCATGGGCAATAAATTTTCATATCGACTAAAATAATCAACTTCTGTACCCAAAAGATAAATGCCATTCTCACGTACAAAATATAGAATTGGGAAAATTAGTAATGCAATAAATAAGTTAACAGCAGGTCCTGCAATAGCAACATAAAATTCTTGCATTGGCTTTTCAGGAATCCTTTCTAATCTAGCAATCCCTCCTATTGGAGAAATGATGATGTCTTTAGTATTTACGCCATATTTCCTGGCCATTAGGGCATGACCATATTCATGGAGAATAACAAGTATGTACATTGAACAAGAAAACAAGGCCATATGAAGATACCCAATTGGTTCTAGCTCAAACTTATAGCCCAGAAAGAAAATTGAACCAAGTATGAATGCAATAGACCAATGCAGGAAGATTGGTATTTTTGCAAAAGTCCCTATTTTAAGTGCGCCTTTCATCTTTGAAATGCAATATACTCTTTAATATCACAGTACGCACTTAGCAGATCTTTGTTAAGAATTATTTAAGTTTGGAAACTCTGATCCTATCTTTTAGTGATGTACCGCCGTACCAGCAGTCAAAGGAATTTGGGTCTCACCTTTGATGATTCCTCTACTGATGACAATCTTTTGAATTTCAGAAGTTCCTTCGTAGATCTGAGTAATCTTTGCGTCCCTCATCAATCGTTCGACATGATATTCTTTGACAAAGCCATAACCACCGTGTATTTGAACTGCTTCCACAGTATGTTTCATTGCTATTTGTGAGGCGTAAAGTTTGGCCATCGAACTAGAAGCATCAAAATTAAGGCCTTGATCTTTCATCCATGCAGAACGATAAACCAACATCCTTGCAGCTTCTATATCTGTGGCCATATCGGCTAATTTAAAGGCAATCGCTTGATGCCTATTTATTTCTTTTCCAAATGCTGTTCGCTCATGAGAATACGCTAAGGCGAGTTCGTAGGCTCCTGCTGCTATTCCGAGAGCTTGAGAAGCAATACCAATTCTTCCACCTGATAAAACTTTCATAGCAAACTTGAATCCGAATCCATCTTCTCCAATTCTATTTTCCTTTGGGACTTTTACATTATTATACATGATGCTGCAAGTGTCAGAAGACCTAATGCCTAGCTTGTCTTCTTTTGCTCCTAAATTTATGCCTTCGGAATCAGCTTCTACGATCAATACATTAATGCCTTTATGTTTAAGCTCAGGATTTGTTTGTGCAACTACTAAATGTACAGCAGAAGTAGTACCATTTGTAATCCAATTTTTTGTTCCATTCAAAAGGTAATGATCTCCTTTGTCTTCAGCCGTTGTTCTTTGCATAGTAGCATCAGATCCTGCTTCTGGTTCTGATAAACAAAAAGAACCAATCCATTCTCCGCTAGTAAGCTTTGGCAGATATTTAGCTTTTTGAGCTTCGGTTCCAAATTTTTCAATGCCCCAACAAACCAAAGAATTATTAACAGACATCACCACAGAACAAGAGTTATCTATTTTAGAAATCTCTTCCATCGCTAGGACATACGACATGGTGTCCATTCCACCACCTCCATACTCTGGAGAGACCATCATACCAAGAAATCCAAGTTCTCCCATTTGTCTAATCTGATCTGTAGGGAAAATCATTTTTGAATCTCTTTCGATAACGCCTTGCTTTAACTCTTGTTGAGCGAAATCTCTTGCCGCATCTCTTACGGCCAATTGTTCTTCTGTTAAGGAAAAATTCATTGTTTATTGGTATTATTGCTATGAAAATCGAGCATTAGCGAAAATTCGCTAAATTAATTACAGCCCAAATTTACATAAAAAGAAGCAATTATGATACTGATTTGGTTGCCAATACTTTAGATTTATTGAAAAGCAAAACAATTGAAGCAATGATCAAAAAGATTGAGCAAATTAAGAAGGCATAAATGATGTTATTGCCTTCGTCAAAAAAGGTCAATGTGAAGATTCCAATGAAGAGAATTCTAAAAAGTATGTTAGCTATATTAAAGACCGAGACTGATCTCCCAAAGACTTCATTTGGTATGATTTCAAACAAAAAGGTAGTCCTTAAAATTCTTGAACCTGCATTACTAAGCCCCAATACAAAAAGCATGGCATAAAAGATGTTGACATTTTTTGTCCAAAAAAGCACAAAGAAAAGAGCAGCAGTCGCTAAAGTCAAAATGATGATACCACTGGGTTTGCTGCGACTCTTGAAAAGATAAACGATGCTAGCACCTGCTAATAAAGCTCCTATGGCATAAAACATATCGCTAATAGCATACATGTCTCCTTCACCATTCATATGAGATTTAACGTATTTAGCTCCAAGCAAGAATCCTTCTAAAATAACTGTAACAAAGAGGCAATATGAAGCAATGCCGAAGACAAAAACTTCAGGGTATTTTTTAAAGTATTGTATGCCAGATTTTAAACGTTTCAAAATGCCACCACTTTCGACACGACTACGTTTTAGAGAAACATAAGAGATGAGTGCTATGATCAAAAGGGATACTATATAAGTGATTCCATCCAAAAGAAAGATATACTCTATATTCCACGCTTCAAACTCAAATGGGATTTTCAAAGTGAAACCAAAAATTTCTGTCTCCCCATTTTTTGTTCCTTCTAAAAGTATTGCAGCAGCAGCACCGGCTACCATAGAACTAAATTGGCCTTGTATTTCTAACAAAGAAGTAATTCTATTGTATAATTTGGGTTCAGTTATTTCTTGTACAAAAGCATAAAGATTAGGATAGTGGATGCTGTAGTTTAAAAAAGTAATAGCAAACACAATCGCAATCCAATACCAAACTAATCCTCCAGAATAAACACCAAAGGCAGAGATGGCTAAGACGATGATCCCAGAGATTAGATTTGTAACCATGAAAATCTTTCTACGATCGTACTTGTCTATTAGTATGCCTGAATAAGGAGCCCAAAAAATTAAAAGGCAATTAACTAATATAAACCATTTGGTGTAAATTGGAAACATGTCCATTTTTACAAAATACCAAGGTATAGCAATCATACTTATGCCCTGAGCAATAGTCGAGATGCTATTGGCAATAAATAAAAGAATGATGGCTAATTTATTTTTCATTAAAGTACTTCTAATAAAGTTCTAAATGCTGCAAATTTACCTTGATATCTTTCTGTATGTTCTTTTTGTAATTCTTTTGCATGCTTGTCTTGATATTCCATCAAGGTGTCCATGTCTTTGCATTCATATTGTATGGCAAAAGAAGGTCCTGTCTCTTGATCGCCTAGAACCTTGAGTATTCTGTTGCCAAGGAATAAATCTGTTTTCATCACATCTGGAACATGCACAGTCTTCATCCATCTAAGCCAATCTTCTTCAATGCTAGGATCTAGTGTAATCGTTACATTATAAATGATCATGAATTTTTCTTTAAAAGAAAGGAAATAAACAATTCTTTCTTAGGTTTATGAATCTAAAATTAATTCTAGCACAATTGTGATGAGCTATAAAGAAATTAACATTCAAAATTGGAAGCGTAAAGATATCTTTATGCTGTTCAAAAACTATGATGATCCTTACTTTAACATCACATTTGAAGTAGATGTTTCTCATTTGTACAGACAATGCAGGTATAAAAAAATTTCTTTTTTCTTAGCATCATTATACTTTAGTACAAAAGCAGCTAATGTTATCGAAGGTTTTAAGTTAAGATTTAAAGAAGAAAAGGTAATCTGTTATGATAAAGTAGATTTAGGAAGCACCATCTTATTAGAGAATCAGACCTTTACTTTTTGTTACTTTGATTTTGTAAATGATTTTTCGGTTTTTCATAATAATGGAAGAAAGAAAATTGAAAACATTAAATCAACTATTTCTTTTGAACCAAAGGATGATAAGTTTGACATCATTCATTATTCAGTAATCCCTTGGATTCCTTTGACGGCATTTAAGCATGCTAGAAACTTAAATAAATTAGATGCTGTTCCTAAAATTGTGTTTGGCAAAGTAAATGAAGCTTTTAATAAAAAAATGATGCCAGTAAGTGTAGAGCTACATCATGCTTTGGCAGATGGATGGGATGCAGGTCAGTATTATGAATTGTTTCAAAAAGAATTAAATGCAGCCTTTCTTTAATTTTAATCAACAAAATACATCTCAACCTTACCTCCGTTTTTAATTTCGATGGCTCCTCTATAAGTGCATTTAAAATGATCTTTAATGTAAGCGTAAGTTGTTGAAGAAATGTTGATACTGCCTTCTTTTCCACTACTCTCCATTCTACTGGCTATGTTTACAGTATCACCCCAGATGTCATAAGCAAATTTTTTCTTGCCTACTACTCCTGCGATGACTTCCCCAGAATGAATGCCAATTCTCATGTTCCAATAGTTTTCTTTTTTGGCTTGCTTAAAAGATAATCTCCTGTTCATAAAGTTGCTCATTTCTTTTGCAGCTTTGACTACGTCAATTGGATTAGTTTTATTTGCAACAGGTAAACCTCCAGCGCACATGTAGGCATCTCCAATAGTTTTTATTTTTTCGAGGCCGAATTGCTCTGCAATTTCGTCAAAAGCGATAAAGCATTCATTCAGTTCTTTGATCAACTGTTCGGGGCTCATATTTTTTGTGATGGCTGTAAAGCCACTAAAATCGGTAAACAAAACGCTGACTAATTCATATTTTTTAGGAGTCGCTATCCCTACTTCTTTCAATTCATTTGCAGTTTCCGTTGGTAATATGTTTAGCAACAAAGCATCGGATTTTGACCTTTCTTTTTCTATCTCTAGGTTTTTTTGTTCGAGATTTTTGTTCGAACGACGAGCAAATAATAAACCGGCAAATATTAAACCTAAGATGACTGTTCCTAGGACTCCGAAACCGTAGGCTAATTGTTTAAAAGCAGATTGCTTATCGATTTCTAACTGAGCAATTTCTTGTTTTCGCGTTAAAAGTTGTTTGTCTTTGTTAAGGAGATCAATTTCTTTCAGTCGTTCTTTTTCTTCAGCTGTCTTGTTTGCAAGCGCCAAACTTTGTTCAGCTTCTTTTCGATTAAGTTCGGCTATTTCTCTATCCTGTTTTTCAGACGAAAGTTGCTGGGTAGTTAATAAAAGTGTTTGTTGTGTTTTCAGCGCTTCTAATTCTTTATTTTTCAAGCTCGCTTCTCTAATTTCTTGTTCTTGCTTTAGTAAGACTAATTCACTCTCCCTTTTTTCTCCCTCCAGTCTTAAGGCAGATTCAGACAATTCAAGCTTATCTTTTTCTAAACTCAATTGGTTTAAATTCAAGGTTTGAATTTCTTGGTTGGAAATGAGAATTTTTATTTCCTTTTCTGCCCGTTCTAGTAAATATTGTTGTTGTAATAATGCTTGCTGCTTCAATCTTTCTTCGAGTAAAAAAGAATCCCGAAGCGCTAAATGTTGTTTATAATAGGTCAGTGCTTTTTCATAGTCATATAAATCCTGATGAATTGAAGCGCCAATAAAATAGCTTTCGCTTAAAACTCTTTTGTTTTGATTTCGAAGAGCAGTGTTTATTGCTTCATCATTAAAAGTTTGAGCATTAAAGAGATCATTGTTTTTATAATAGACACTCGACATTAAATGTGTCAGTTGGGCAAACCTTTCTTTGTTTTTAGATTTAAAAAGTAATTGTCTTGCCTTGGTGAATTGTTCTATAGCTTTTTGTAGATCTCCTGAATTTTGGTAAGCAATGCCTAGGTTTGTATAAATGATTGATTCATCCAGAGAATTTGTTTCTTGATTTAATGCTTCTGCTTTTTCAAAATATAATATGGCATTTTCATATTCTTTTAATTCATGGTAATTGTAGCCAATATTATTATAGCTTATAGCCATTAAGTCTCCATCGTTTTTGTTTTCAATTAATTTTAATATCTCTAGGTTGTATTTCAAAACCTCTCGGTGTTGATTTTTTTGTTGGCCTGCTATGATTTTGTTTTGCAAAGCGTTTAGGTGTAATTCGTAGTTACGATTCACCTTGGCAAATTCATATACTTTTGTAAAATAAAATTGAGCAGAGTCAGCTTCTTGTTCTTGCAAAAATGTTGACCCCATGTTGTTCCATAAAGCTGCTTTGTCTTCCGACAAATGCAATGCTTTTCTATAATATTCTAAAGCTTTGTCTCCTAAGTTTTCTACCGCGTATATTTCAGCAATTTTTAATAGTGTATTAAGTATGGTGTTGTTTGTTTGATCTTTCTCTTCTTTATCTAGTAATGCCAAGTTGAATCTTAAAGCGGTTATATTGTCCTTTCTTCTTTCATGATAAGTGGCTAGCCAAGCAAGAATTTCTTTTTCTCCTTTGGCGTATTTTATTGATTGTGCAACATATAGCGCTTGCTCCATTTGTGTAGCATTTTCTTCTAGTGTAAAGTTGTCTTTAACTTGGAAAATGACTTCATCTACGAAGGAGCTGTCTAATGCTTCTTGTTGCCCACTTACTTGTAAAGCTAAGAGGCTAAAAAATAGAACAAGTAGATATGTAATATGCCTTTTCAAATTTTAATTTGTTCTGTAACTTAAGCCAACTTGGATAGTCCGCAATGCTTGTGGATTGTAAAATAAATCATCAGGAGAGTTGCTCGCTAATAATCCTTCATAAACCGTATTGAAAACATTGTTGATCTTTATCAAGCCTTGAAACCTATCTGATAGATCATAACCGATTACGCCATCAAGTATGAAGTTTCCAATTCTTTCAAGGTCCTTTGCTGGCTTTCCTTGAATCACACCTAAGGCACTTATTGTAAGTTTAGGAAGTGGTTTAATGGATACCATTCCAGCAGCACTCCATATCGGTACTTCAAATAACACTAGTTCATTTTTGTTTTTGAGCTTAAAACTTCTTGCATATTGCATGTTTAGACGGGCATCTAAATTTATAGAAGGGACTAAATTTTTATAATCAAAAGATGCTTGAAAACCGGTAAATGAAAGCGCATCGTTTCTATTGTTGAAATAGCCCACTATGGAATTTATGTCTGCTAAGGATTGTATGTTGAAATTGAAGTTGTAAGAAATTATGTTTTGTGTGTTATTAGAAAAACCAACCAAGTCAATTTTAAATTGAGGATTAGCGTTCCACCTAGCACCGATTTCGAAGGCAGTGGTTAATTCAGATTGAAGTGGTAAAGCAGCAATGCTTAAAATGTCTTTTGTTCCGGAATTCAGTCTAAATGTGTTGACATAATAATAAGGAGAAGGAACCCTAAATGCAGTGCCATAAAAAGTTCGCAAGCTCAACTTTGGATTCAGCTTATATAAAAAAGTTAAGCGTGGATTTATACCACTTTGACCTGGTAGCTCAGTATCTCCAAGTAATGATCCAAAGGCATAGAATTGCAAACCAAGCGTCATGTTCCACTTTGGTTTTTTAAAATAAGCTTGGATAAATGAACTGATTCCACCTCCAAAATATGCTATTGGTTGCAAGGGGAGGCTTGGGCTTTTTATGGTATCTTCTACTGTAATTGGTCTTTTAGCTAGCGTGGTTAATGGCTTACCAACTCCAAGCCTGAGATTTGCACCATAAGAAAATTCTAACCAAGGTTTAATGTTCCTAGTATAAACCATTTCGGTTCCAAATTCTGTAGATTCTGCATAGCTGTATCGATTTCCTGAAAAATATCTATCATAAATTTGAGTGCGTAAGCTATCGAAAAGTATCACATCCACACCTCCTCCGGGGAGAGAATCTAGAGCTGCAGAACGTGCAATTAAATTCATGCCTTCATTCAAAGAATTTCTGATTAATTGACTCGACGAACGATTATCAACTTCATATCGGAGCGCTGAAAAATTGACTTCCAAACTTGATTTTTCTTTGCTTCTAAATCGACCAACATTGATACTCGTGATGTCTTCGCCAAAATAATTTAATGGATTATCATAACTAATAGCCAAAGGATGCAAGCCAATGGCACTGTGATCTCGACGATACATCTTTTGGAAATTTAAATGCCAATTTTTATAATAAATGTCTGCACCAAACATTCTGCTTAAATGGGGAATAGTACTAAAGTTTGCTTCTCCGGCTTTATCACTGGTGTAATTTCTTAAAGAAACATAGGAAGTGTCTACAATTGTAGAATTTATTTGGCGGACATAGTCTGTCGGGGTGTAGTTGTTTTCAAAGTCGTAAATAATTGACCTATCATTAAGAATGGTTGTACTACCATATACACTAAAGTTTACAACATGTTTGTTTCTTCCCAACTTTCCTCCAAAAATCAAATTGAGATCGGTATAGCCATTTTTATTACCTGCATTTAATCTCGCTTGAACAAAAGTCGGTCTATCGGTTTTTTCTAAAATTATATTGATCACCCCAGCAGAAGCATCTGCACCATAAACGGCTGCAGCAGGACCATAAATAACTTCTATCCTCTCGGCTTGTTGTATCGGTAATTGAGCTCCAAGAGGCATGCTACTAGCAATGATCGGTTTGATAGGGACGTTGTTTATTAATATTTTTGCATAACTATTACCTCTTAATCCTCGCATTTGAAAGGTCTCTCCATCCAATGCACTGCCTGGTTGAGAAACTTGTATGCCAGGGAGATGTTTGAGCGCATCAACCAAGGTCACAAATCCATATCTTTGAATTTCTTCTTTAGTGATGACATAAATCGTGAGGGGGAGATCATCCACATCTTGTAAAGTCCTACTTCCAGACATGACTTTTTGCTGATTGAAGCTTGATTCATTTTTTACTAAATTAGCTTCGCTCAAGGCAAAAGGGAAAATGGGAATGCTGTCGCTTTGGCCATTTGCCGAAAGGCAAAAAAAGATAAGTAATACAATAAAGTAAGTTTTGATCAAAGAAGACATGATCAAATATAGGTAAAAGAAGTTTATTGATTGAGCTTAAAAGTAGGCCCCTTAGATCTCATCTCCTCTAAGCCTTCTGTATCTCTTTCTTGCCTCAACGGCAAAGGTGCTTCCACTCATTTCAATAAATAACCGTTCGTAAAGGGCCTTCGCCTTTTCTGGATCATTCATTTGATTTTCATAAAGTTCAGCTAGTTTAAACATGGAGTTATCTGCTCTAATTTCATCTAAGTGGTTATCGATTATTCTTTGGTATTTTTCTGCAGCTTTTACGTATGCTCTTTTCTTCATATATATGTTGGCTTCGGCATAAAGTACATCATCTACTAATGCATGATCAGAAAAATCTCTTCTCAAAGTGTCTAATTTGTCAAAAGCTTCATCAAAGCGGTTTTGAAAAATTAGCAAGTCTGAATTTGAGTATAATTCAAGAGCAGTTATCGTAGTGTCCAAACCTAAGTTGTCAGTTATAAAAACAGATAAGTCAATGGCATCGTTTGAGATCAATTTTGATGTGGAGGCTTTTAGGACATTAAATTGAGCTTGCGCCCATTGAAAGTCTCCCATGAAGTAACTTAACTTCGCGTTTCTAAATCTTGCTTCGTGGCCCAGTTGATCATCTTTATAATCTTTGTCTACTTGTGAGTAGAGTAAGGTAGATTCCCATCTTTCCCCTTTCATTAAATAAAAGTCTGCTAGGCTTATTTTGGCTTTTGCTAAGGTAGATTTTTTAATGCCAGGATAAGTTAATAATTCTTTTAGAAGGGTGATTGCCTTGTCAAGATCATTTAAATAAAAAGCTTCTAAATCTGCAAGTTCTACAATGATTGTAGCCGTGGATTTTGTTTTACCAAATTCTGTCAAAAACTTTTCATATTGGGATTCAAGTCCTCTTAAATCGTCCTCTGTGTAATCAAAGCCAGCGACAAGTTTTTTTCTTTTGTTGATAAGCAGTTCTCTTTTAGCATCAACATAAAAGGTCGAAGCTTGTCCTTTTTCTAAAACAAGGTAATCATAGGCTTCAATGGCTGCATCATAATCTTTGGCGTTAGCGGCAATCTTTGCAAGGTCATAAATTCTTGATCCGTTTTCACTTAATCTTTTATCTAATGCTTTTACCTGCCTTAAGGCATTTTTGTAGTCTTTTCTTTGGATGAAAACCCAAGTCAATAATTCTGGAAATTCTACGACTTTGTCATTTTCTTGAATTTTTTCATAGAGTTGAGCTTGTAATTCATCAAAACCTTCTTCGCTTGTAAGATTCCTTTGCAGCATAGTTTTTAAGCTTGGTAATTTACTTGGATTACTTTCTATGCTATTTAGGTAGTATTTTATCATTAAAGAGGTATCACCTTTTCTTCTATAGAGGTCACCTAAATTATAGGCAAAGATGTTTTCATCTTTTAGGAGCTCTGCTCCTTTTTCATAAACCTTAATGGCTTGCTCGTATTTAGTAAGGGAGATAAAAGAATTTGCAAGTTTGGTTACAATAAAGCGATCAGCAGGCATTTTTTTTATTGCCTTATCGTATTGTTCGTTTGCTTGATCATCTAAAAATTGTCTCTCGAATAAATTTCCGTAAGTAACATACCATTGAACTTTTTTAGGATTTTGCTTCAATTCCTTTTTTAAAGCCTCTTCTGCCTGGGTAAAACTTTCGTTATTTATGAGTGATTGGATGTATCGGTTGAAATAAAAGTCATTGTTACCATTTTTATCAAACAGCTTTTTATAAATGCTTGCTGCCTTCTCATATTCTCCATTCCCATAATACTGCTGTGCTAATTTTGAATCCTGAGCAGTCAAGCCTTGGCTGAAAACCAATAAAATAAGACCTAAAAGTAGCTTAAATAGGCATTGATTGGGATTAAAACTTTTATTTAGGAACATCGTTGTTTTTTAATGAGAATGTATAATTAAACGGAGCCTTTTGCTTAAAAATTCTTTTACTTTAGAGAATGCTCTTATTAAAAGACGTTTTTTATAGAATTAGTTACAAATTTCGAGCAAAAAGCGCTAAAAATGTTACTTTTGATCACCTTTTTTAATTGAAAAATTTCATTGTTTATGGCGTTTGACATCGATATGATTAAGTCTTATTATGAGAACTTATCAACAAGAATAGAAAAAATAAAGGAAACTTTAAACAGACCGCTAACTTTAGCGGAAAAGATCCTTTATTCTCACCTTCATCCAGACTCTCCTTTAAAGAACTATAGCAGAGGTGATGATTATGTGTTTTTTGCTCCGGATAGAGTAGCCATGCAAGATGCAACAGCTCAAATGGCTTTGCTGCAATTTATGATGGCAGGTAAAGATAAGGTAGCTGTTCCTTCCACGGTGCATTGTGATCATTTGATCCAAGCTAAATTAGGAGCCACCAAAGATCTTCAAGCAGCTTTAAACACCTCAAATGAAGTGTTTAATTTTTTGCAATCGGTTTCCGATAAATATGGCATTGGTTTTTGGGCACCAGGTGCAGGAATTATCCACCAAGTAGTTTTAGAAAATTATGCTTTCCCAGGAGGTATGATGATTGGAACAGATTCTCATACTGTTAATGCAGGAGGTTTAGGGATGGTGGCGATTGGAGTAGGAGGAGCTGATGCTGTGGATGTAATGGCAGGAATGCCTTGGGAACTTAAAATGCCGAAATTGATTGGCGTAAAATTAACAGGGCGTCTATCAGGTTGGACAGCACCTAAGGATGTAATCTTAAAAGTCGCAGATATACTAACCGTAAAAGGAGGTACTGGTGCAATAGTAGAATACTTTGGACCTGGAGCCTTATCGATGAGTTGTACTGGTAAAGGAACCATTTGCAACATGGGGGCTGAAATTGGAGCGACAACTTCTACTTTTGGATACGATGAGTCCATGGATAGGTATTTAAGAGCAACAGATAGAGAAGATGTTGCAGATTTAGCAAATCAATACGCGCAACATTTGACAGCTGACGCTGAATGTTATGATAATCCAGAAAAGTATTTTGACCAAGTCATTGAAATCGATCTTTCTGTGTTGAAGCCATTAATTAATGGCCCTTTTACACCAGATCTTTCTACAGAAGCAGGTAGAGCAATGACTCAAGCAGCAACGAAAAATGACTGGCCTTTAGATGTAGAATGGGGACTAATTGGTTCTTGTACAAATTCTTCTTATGAAGATTTAACACGTGCGGCTTCAATTGCTCAACAAGCATTAGATAAAGGATTAAAAACGAAGTCTGAATTTGGAATTAATCCTGGTTCTGAGCAAGTAAGGTTTACTGCTGATAGAGATGGAATTTTAGAGGTCTTTGAAAAATTAGATGCAACAATCTTTACAAATGCCTGCGGACCTTGTATTGGTCAATGGGCTAGGTATAACGATCCATCGAATGCTCCAAAGAATTCGATTATACATTCTTTCAATAGAAATTTTTCAAAAAGAGCAGATGGCAATCCAAATACCCATGCATTTGTAGCTTCTCCTGAGATGGTAGCAGCAATTGCTATTTCAGGTAGATTGGATTTTAATCCGCTTACAGATAAATTAGTCAACAATGCAGGTGAAGAAGTGATGTTAGAAGAGCCAACTGGATTAGAATTACCACCAGATGGTTTTGATGTCGAAGAAAGAGGATTTCACGCTCCAGCGGAAGACGGTAGCAAGGTAGAAGTAGTCGTTAGTCCTACTTCAGACCGTTTGCAATTATTAACACCTTTTAAACCAATTGCTGCTGATCAAATGCAGGATATGCGCTTATTGATTAAAGCTAAAGGTAAATGTACAACTGACCATATTTCTATGGCAGGGCCTTGGTTGAAATATAGAGGTCACCTTGAAAATATTTCTCAAAACTGTTTGATTGGAGCGGTTAACTATTTTAACGAAAAAACGAATACTGTAGCCAATTATAGCGACTCAATAACAGATCCTGCATTTATGGCTGTGCCAGATAGTGCAAGAAAATATCAAGATAATGGGGTCAGCACTGTTGTATTTGGTGAAGAAAATTACGGTGAAGGTTCGTCAAGAGAACACGCTGCCATGGAACCTAGGTTCCTCGGTGTTAATGTAGTAATTGTAAAATCTTTTGCGAGAATACATGAGACGAACTTGAAGAAACAAGGAATGTTAGGCTTAACTTTCGTGGATGTCAAGGACTATGAAAAAGTTAGACAAGACGATTTAATTTCATTACCTGGCTTTGCCAACATGAAACCAGGAGAAAATTTAGAAGTGGTTTTAAAGCATTCTGACGGAACTACAGATTCTTTTATGGTTGCCCATACTTATAATCAAGCTCAAATAGATTGGGTGAAATCTGGTTCAGCTTTGAACAAGATTAGAGAAGAAGCAGGAGTAGCTTAGAAGTTTATTTGTTTATGGCCAGCCTCCAGGCAGTTGTTTATTTGTTTATCTGCTATTTCTATTTAGAATTAACAGATAAACAAATAAGCGCATAAACAATTTTTTTGTCCGAGCAATGTCTTAGATGCCTGACATCACGATTATAAATCAAGTAAAAAATAATGCCGAATTACAAGATTATAGGTGTAGATCCAGGAACAAAAATGTGTGGTTATGGAATCCTTGAAGTAATCAATAAAAAAATCAGACTCATCGATTTAGGTGTAATTAATTTAACCAGCAAAAAAACGCACCAAGAAAAACTACAAACCATTTATCATCAAGTACAAGCAGAAATTGCAACTTACAAACCTACTTGCATGGCCGTTGAAGCTCCTTTCTTTGGAAAGAATGTGCAATCCATGTTGAAGTTAGGAAGAGCACAAGGTTCGGCTATTGTAGCAGGGATGAACATGGGGCTAGAAGTAGAAGAATATTCCCCTAAAAAAATCAAACAATCTGTAACCGGTAATGGAAATGCAAGCAAGGAACAGGTTGCTGCTATGCTAGAAAGTATCTTAAACATCTCTTTAGAAGGAAAAATGCTTGATGCAACTGATGCTTTAGGTGCAGCCGTATGTCATTTTTATCAAAGCAATTCGATTCTTGGAAAAAGTGATGGAAAAAGTTGGTCAAAATTTTTAAAAAATAACCCTGGAAGGGTTAAACAATTCTAATGGATAAAGTAGCACTAATAGGTATGGAGTTTTACGCCTATCATGGTGTATACGATGAAGAGCGGATCATTGGAGGAACATTCATGGTGGATGTAGAAGTCGGTGCTAATGTCAGTGCATCATTCCAGTCAGACAATGTCAATAAGACTATCAATTACGAAGACATCTATAGAATCTGTAAAGCTGTGATGAGTAGGCCATTAAACCTCATTGAAGCAATCGCCTTTAAAATTGAAGAGCAAATCAGGAATGAGTTTAAAAATATTCAAAGCCTGAAAATTACTGTCCATAAAAAAAATCCGCCTTTAGGAGGCAAGGTAGAAGAGAGCAAATTTGAACTTAATAAGACTTATAAGGCAAGATGCCCAAAATGTGGGAATGCTAATATTTGCTACAATAGTGAGAACTGTTGGTGCAAAGACTATAACATATCGCCTTCAACCGCTGAAAATTTAAGAGTAAATTATGAAGGATGTCTTTGTAAATCGTGCTTTTCAGAGTTTGGAAACAAGATTTAAGTCCTTATTAACAGCAAATAGGCATATTTTGTGCGTTACTAATGTGGATGCTTAAATTTGAAAGCATTAAAATTTAAATACAATTAATATATAATAAAATCTCTATCGATGAAAAAATTATTTGCCATAGGTATGCTAGCATTTTTAATGTCTTGTGATGCCGCAACTTTAGGAAAGGTATTAGAATCAACATTGTCTGAGGGACCTCTTTCTAATGTAGACATTGGAAATGGCTTAAAGCAAGCACTTGAATTAGGGGTAGGTGAAGGCGCTGTGAAGCTTTCTCAAGTAAACGGTTTTTTAGAAAGTCCTTATAAGATCTTACTTCCTGCGGAAGTAAGAAAAGTTACCGATAAGCTTCAAGGCGTTCCTGGCTTTAAAAATGTAGAAGCTGAAATGATCAAATTGCTAAACAGAGGTGCTGAAGATGCGGCTAAGTCTGCAAAACCTATTTTTGTAAACGCTATTAAGCAAATGACTTTTAGGGATGCAACAAACATCTTGATGGGTGAGCAAAACGCAGCTACTTCTTATTTACAGAAGTCTACTTCTAATCCATTGTATTCAGCTTTTAGTCCAACCATTAAAACATCTTTGGATCGAGTGAATGCAACCAAATATTGGAATGACATAACTTCCAAGTATAACAGCTTACCTTTTGTTCGTGAAAAAATAAATACAGATTTAACTGACTATGTTACGAAGCAGGCTTTGAAAGGAATGTTTGGTATGGTCGCTAAAAAAGAATTGAAAATAAGAACTGATGTAGGTGAAAGAACAACTGATCTTTTAAGAAAAGTATTTGCGAAGCAAGATTCATAATCTATACTGCAAATTAAATAAAGAAAAATCCTTTGCTAGCTAAGTGCTGGTAAAGGATTTTTTTCATCCATCTGTCCGCCGTAGCCATAGCGAAGGAGTACCATCAACCACTTAGACCGGAAGCACAAATACTCTAAGCACTAAAGCTATCCCAAACAATACGAGCAATACACCGGTAACTTTTCGTACCCATTGCACATGAATAGGTTTTAGAAATTTTCTTATCTTTTTGGAAAGTATAACTTTCAAAGAATCTGTGATAATAATGACAAACATGATGCTCCCAAAGAAAAGCATAGCTTCTTGGAGGCTTAAATCTTGTGCCAATACAACGGTGCTCATCACACTAAACCAAAAGAAAACAGTAAAAGGGTTTATGGTATTAATAAGAAAGCCTTTGAGCCAAAGCGTTATATAAGAATTGTATCTTTTTGTTTCTTGCCCTTTTTCGAAGAACGGTGCTTTTGAAAAAACTGTCCCAATACCAAAAGCTATTAGAATAATAGAACCTATGATACCTGTCCAAACGGTGAAAGATTGATTTTCGATGATCTCAGCTGCATAGCTCACTCCAAAATACACGAAAGCAATGTATAAGAAATCACTAATCCAAATCCCTGTACAAACCGTCAATCCAGCCTTTAAGCCTTCTTCTACACCAGTTTGAATAAGCGTGAAGAATATTGGACCAATTAAAAAGGTCAATACAATACCAAGCTTAATTCCTTCCCAAACAAGATCCATACACCTATTAACTGTAAATGGTAGCAACAAGTTTTCGTCTACCACCATGATTTCTAAATTCACATAAATATATACCTTGCCAGGTTCCTAAGTTTAATCTACCATCGCTAATTGGGATAGTAACCGAAGAGCCGACAATAGTGGATTTAATGTGTGCAGGCATATCGTCAGGTCCTTCCATGGTATGCGTAAGGTAAGAAGCATTTTCTGGAGCTATTCTATTGAAAACAGATTCAAAATCCACTCTAACAGAAGGATCAGCATTTTCATTGATGCTCAATCCCGCAGATGTATGTTTGATGAATAAATGAAAAATCCCTTTTTCCGGGACTTGGCCAATATTGATGATGACAAGATCAGTGATGATGTGAAAGCCACGTGGAAATGGATCTAGTGAAAATTCATATTGATTGACCATTAAGTATTAGTAGGTTACTCCAGGGCAAGTAATGCCTCCAAAATAATAAACAACATTCACCGTAAGGAAGCTGTAAAAATCATTATCGGTACTATTACCTCTTTGTCGACCTGTCTCTCCAATGGGGACTTCTGCTACTTCAACGGATCTATCAGCAAGCATAACAGATAGCTCTCCTCTTAAGCCCTCAAGGTCATCGTAATCAGGATAAGAAGTGCTGACATCGTCTAAGTAATCTGTGAATAAATACCTAGCACTTAATTCGACTTCGATGCTCCACTCAAAAGATAAAGAAACTTTAATTCCACCTCCGTAAGTTAGGCCCATGTCAATGGTATTGTATTCTTCACCAATAAACTGACCTTCTGTTCCTAAAGGTCTCAAGTCATGCCAGACGCCATCTAATTCTGCCTGAGGATTATAGGTGTAAACATTAAAACCTCCAAAAAGGTATGGGGTATAAAACTTATCTCTTGAACCATGATTGTAAGGCAAAAAGTTGAATTCAAAATGAGAAGTAATGTCTCCTACATTAGATCTGAATGATAAGTTTCTTAAATTTTCGAAATTGTTTTCTGAGTTTTCATCAGAGCCACTGATTTGGCCATAATGCAATCCTAAAGCCCAAGCTATTCTATTGTTAAAATTATATCGGGCAAAAACTTTACCGCCTATCCCGATGGCATTTATCTCATTGTCTGTATTTAAGTCTCCAAAGTAATGAGTCATGCCAAGACCGGCACCAGTTTCCCATCCCTTTTGCGCAAAAGAAGAAAGGGAGATAGAAAATAAAAAAATCAGAATAGTTACTCTAAGCACGATATATGTTTTGAATATGTTCAATAGGGCTGCAATTTACTTAAAACGGCAAATCAAAGCGTTTATTTTAAGATCTTCCTTCAACTAAATCTCTCCCTGCTTGCGAAAAAACTTCTAAATCAGCTAATAGTACTTTTGCTTGCGATGCTATGTTGTTTAATTCCGTCACGTTTTGCTCTAATTTCTGTCGAATTGAGCTAGCAACTAAAACCATATGGAAGTCATTGCCTGATTTTAATACAGTAGTTACTTTATTAATGGCTTTGTCTGCTTCAACAAATGTTTTCTGCCACTTTCGTTCCAATTCTTTGTTTTTGGCCAATTCATCTCTTTTAAGGTCTTCATTGTTGATGTTGTTCGATAAGCCATTGAGTTCTTCGAAATAAGCATTAGAACTGTTTCCTATGTTTTCGAAATCTCCTTTTAGCTTATTGTATCGACTCATTATGCTTCTCCATTCTTTTTCGAAGTCTTTAGAAACTTCAGGAATGTCAGGGTTTTCAGCTTGCAAAGCATTGCCAGCTGTTTCTAAACTCTCAACAAGTTTGGAACTTAGTTTTTCTCTGTTCTTGTCAAATGAATCTAAGTTGGTTTTTAAGATTTCACCATGTTTGAGCGCAGACCTTGTCGTCCTAGTCCTGCAGCTGCCTAAAATTAAAAGACTTAAAGCGATGATGAGTACTTTTATGTTTAGTAAGTTTTTCATTTCTTATAGTTTATTCTTCTTCGTTTATACTGCTTTCATCTTCATTGCCTTCTATTCTTTCTATCCAAAAATTATTGACCCCCGTTCTTTCTATGATGTACATTTTTTGTCTACTTATTAATTCCAATAAGGCTAAAAAGGTAATGACAGCATGGATACGACTTTCACAACTACCAAAGACTTCATCAAATTCCTTTTTCTCTCCAAGTTTGATTTTGCCTAAAAGAAATATTTGTTGTCCTTGTACGGTGTGGTTGTATCGATATACTTTGTGAACCGATTTACGCTTTCTGTCTTCTACGCGAAGTACAACTCTTTCAAAAGCTTTAAGTAATTTGAATAGTGTTAAGGATTCCAATTCAACATCTACCAAGGCAATCTCGGCTATGTTCTTCAGCTCATGATTTGTGTTCCCTCTCGGATTTTTTTCTGATTGACTTACTTCCTTCGATTTAAACTCTTCAAGTACGCTTTTGTAGCGTTTGTATTCAAGCAGTCTTTGGACCAGCTCTTCTCTTGGGTCAATTTCATTTCCTTCTTCATCTATCTCTTTTCTAGGCAGCAAGAGTTTTGCTTTAATCCTCATCAAAGTCGCAGCCACTAAAATGAATTCACTGGCTAGGTCTATGTTTAAAGAGTCCATTTGACGAATATAGGCTAGGAAGTCATCGGCTATTCTCGCAATAGGAATGTCATGAATATCCAGTTCATCTCGCTCAATAAAGAACAAAAGAAGGTCAAATGGCCCCTCAAATTGAGGTAATTTTATAGTATACGTTTGCGACATTTACTTTTTTTAAACTATTATTTTCAAGCAATTATTGGCCGAAAGGCAATAAAATAAAGGATTTATCACGATTTAATGACATATATTCGCGATATACCTAAAAAGCAAAAATAGGGAATAAATTGGAGAAGAAATTATATTTAATACCAACACCCATTACAGAAAATGGGCTCAAAGATTTACCACAGGCTACTATTGAAATAATCAGGTCTTTGGACACCTTTATCGTAGAAAATGCCAGAACAGCAAGGCGATTTATCAAGACTTGTGAACCACCTAAAGCTATTCAAGATTTGAACATTATAGAAATGGATAAGCACGCAAAATCCTTTGAATCAAATTTGTTGAGTGAAGCTTTAAAATCTGCTGATCAGATAGGCTTGTTATCTGAAGCGGGCTGCCCAGCAGTTGCAGATCCTGGTCATCAAATTGTCTTGCAAGCTCATCAGCAAAACATGGAGATCCTGCCCTTAGTAGGTCCATCTTCTATATTACTTGCCTTGATGGCATCAGGAATGAATGGTCAAGAATTTCAATTTCATGGCTATCTAAATGTCAAAAAAGAATTATTACCAAAAGATTTCAGACGATTAGAACAGTTGAAAAAATCGACAGGGGCAACTCAATTATTTATTGAAGCACCATACCGCAATATAAAATTGATTGAAACAGCTTTGAAAACCTTAGACCCAAACACATTGTTCTGTATAGCTGCCAATATTAGCGGCGATAAGCAATACATAAAAACAAAAAAAATTAAAGATTGGAGAAACAGCAAAATCCCTGAAATACATAAGATTCCTTGTCTTTTTCTAATAGGATAATGACAGCTAAATTTTCTATATTTTTTATCATTATATCAAACTTTCCATGGCATATAAATTGAGGAAATATTCTTTTAGGCTTATAACTATTGAGAATATTATCGTCGATGAAGGTGCAAAAGGTTTTTATATTCAGTTTTATTATTGTCGCAATAATTAGTTGTGCTAAAGTTTATTACAGCCCAGATATAAATCATAAGGCCAATGCTCATCAAATGATTAGCATTATGCCACCCGTCATAAGTATACAAGCAATGGAGGATGGTGACTATAGTGTTTATAAAAGGCAAATGGGAATAGAGTCTCAACGCTTTCATAGTGAAATGTGTACATGGCTTAGTAATTACAACATTAATGGAAACTTAAGTGTAGAGATCCAAGATCCTGAAATCACGTATGAAACTTTAACAGCATTAGGTTACTTTAAAGGAGCACCATTAAACATTTCAGAAGTATGTGAGGCTTTGGAGGTAGATGGAATGCTTACTTCTTTTTATGGTTTAGAGAACCCTATTACCTTTTCAGGAGATGACTTGGCAAAGCAAGTTGGGATAAAATCGAATAATGC